>JANWKN010000166.1 GCA_025451355.1 Pseudolabrys sp.
GCGCGACTGTTCGTGCTCTTCGATGGCGAGTTCGCGCTGAAACGAAACCGCTTCCGCCACCGCCGTCTGCATCGCACGTTGGACGCTTTCGGGCCAGCTTTCGAAGGACGGGCGATGCAGGAAGATCGGCCGTGAAATATAGAAATGATTGGTGAGCGTGTGGAACTTGTGAAATTTGTGCACGTCATAGGTCACGGTGTTGGCGAGTGGATTTTCCTGCGCGTCCAGGGTGCCGGCCTTGATCATGGCAATCGCTTCGGTCAGGTCCATGCGCATCGCGATCGCACCGAGCAATTCGAAAGTGCGCTTGTGGATCTCGCTGGGCAGCACACGGATTTTCATCCCCTTCATGTCCGCGGGCACGTGAATTGGCCGCAGCCGGTTTGAGATGTGCCGGAAGCCGTTCTCGAACCAGCCGAGAATGCGATAGTTGATGCGCTCTTCGGTCTTGCGCACAAGGAATCTTCCGAGTTCCCCATCCATCGCAGCACGCGCCTGCCCGTTGGTTGAAAAAAGAAACGGCAGATCAACAAAACCCAGTTCCGGCACGCGATCGGTCAAATAACTCGACGACTGATAGCCGAGCGTCATCGATCCATCCACGACCAACGTGAGGATGTCCTCGGCCTTGTGGCCGTGATCCATGATGTTGAAGACGTACTCAACCGCGACGTCGTTACCGAACTGCGCTTCGAGTTTGTCGCCGATAAGTTTCAGCGATTTGCTGAAGCCGGTGCTTGGCGGGCCGTAGCCGCCCATGCGAATTTTGATTGGATTGCCCATTTTCGCTCGCTCGTTGCGGCACTCTCTATACTGACGCGGAGCGGTCTGGCCAAGCGGAAGCGTTGTGGTAGAGTCCGCCCGCATTCACGGAGGACCATGCCCATGAACAAGCTCGCCAGCGTGCCCAAAAGTTCACGGGGTGAAATTTCTCCGGCGGAATGGGAAGCGCGGGTCGATCTTGCTGCCGTTTATCGGCTCACTGCGCAATACGGTTGGGATGATGTCATCTACAACCATTCGTCCATGCGCGTTCCCGGCGAGCCGCGCAAATTCCTGATGAAAAAGCACGACCTCCTCTACACGGAGGTGACCGCGTCTAACCTCGTGAAAGTTTCGATGGACGAGGACCTGGACGAGAAATCCGGCGTCAACAGGCCAGGCTTCACGCTGCACGGCGGTGTTTTGAGCGCGCGGTCCGATGTGAATTGCGCCTTACACGTTCACACCAATATTGGCATGGCGATTGCCGGCCTGAAGGTCGGGCTGCGCATGGTGTCGCAGCAAGCGGTCCGCTTCTATCAGCGCATCGGCTACCACGCCTACGAGGGCATCACCGAGGATTTCGAAGAGCGCGAACGCCTCAATCGGGACCTCGGACAAAATCGCGCGATGATCATGCACAATCACGGCTTGCTCACCGTCGGCAAGAGCGCGCGGGACGCCTTTGTGCTGATGAAGCATCTGATCGACGCCGCCGACATCCAGCTCAGACTGGAAGCGACCGGCGAAGAGCTGATCGAAATTCCCGCGGCGGTTTGCGCCAAAACCGCGGAACAGTACGAACATCACGATGCCGGCCGCGGCAGCCACGATTGGGCGGCCTATTTGCGGATGCTCGATAAAATCGACACGAGCTATCATAATTGAGACCTTTGCCGTGACCTTCGTAAACCGCATGCAGGAAAAACTTGCGCGCGGCGAGGTTGCATTGTGCATGGCGACTCGGCTCGCCCGCACCGCCGAGATCGCGATGATCGCAGACTCCTGCGGCTTCGATGCCTTCTACGTCGATATGGAGCACTGCACGATTTCGCTCGACGATACGGCGCAGATCTGCATTGCGGCTTTGCCGGTCGGCGTCACGCCTTTGGTGCGTATCGCCGGGCACCAGTTCGAGGACGCAGCGCGCCTGCTCGATATGGGCGCGCTTGGGATTATCTGCCCGAATGTCAGCACGCGCGGCGAAGCCGAGGCATTTGTGCGCGCCTGCCGCTTTCCGCCGCTAGGCGAACGGTCGGTTGGCGGCGCCGGGCCGCTGCAAGGCTATCGTCAGACCCCCCTAAGCGAGGTGAACAAGCAGGGAAATGCCGCAACGTCGCTCATTGCCATGTTGGAGACACCGGAAGGCATTGCAAATGCCGACGCGATCGCCGCGTTGCCAGGCATAGATGTTCTGCTGATCGGTTCAAACGATCTCTGCACGGCCATGGGCATTCCCGGCGAGCTTAAGAATCCGAAATTGCGTGCGGCCTATGAATCGACAGCAAAAGCCTGCAAAGCGCACAGCAAAATTCTTGGCATCGGCGGAATCCGCGCGGATGTCGAACATGTCGCAGAGTTGATAAAGCTAGGTGCGCGCTTCGTGATTGCGAGCTCGGACGTGCAGTATCTGATCAAATCTGCGCGCCAGGAAGTCGAGTCGCTGCGAAAAGCGAATTAAGCCTCAGCGTTCGTTCCGCCGCCCTTCGCCCGGACCCCATTTCCAGAAATCCCGTCCCTCTTCTTTCATGAAGCGCGCCAGCACCATCATGTGCACTTCGGACGCCCCATCCACCAGCCGCGCCGACCGCGCGGCGCGGTAAATCCATTGCGCGATCGAATCCTGCGAGAACCCGCGTGCGCCCTGCAGCTGAATCGCCACGTCGGCGGCTTTGTGCAGCGTATCGGCAACCTGCACCTTGGCCATCGAGACTTCCTTGCGCGCGCGACCGCCCTGGTCGAGCATCCATGCTGCGTGCATCGTGAGCAATCGGCCGATCTGAATCTGCTGTGCCACCTCGCCGAGCTTGATCTGCACACTTTCGCGGTCGCCAAGCTTGACCCCGAAGCCTTCGCGTTCCGCGACATAGGCCTGAGCGATCTCCATGCAGCGTTTCGACTGGCCAAGCCAGCGCATGCAGTGCGTCAGACGCGCTGGTCCGAGTCTGATTTGCGTGATTTTCAATCCATCACCCTCTTTCAGCAGCACGTTTTCAGCTGGTATTTCCAGCCCGTCGAATTCGAGTTCGCAATGGCCGCCATGTTCATGCGGACCCATGATCGGAATGCGGCGTAAAATCCGCCAGCCCGGCTGGTCCTTGTGAAACAGAAACGCAGTCAAGCCACGTCGTTTGTCATCACTGGTGCGGGCAACAAGGATGAAATGCGCAGCGCCCTCGGCACCAGTCGCGAACCACTTGTGTCCTTTGATGACGTAACGGTCGCCTTTTTTCTCGGCGCGGGTCCTGATCATCGAGGGATCGGAGCCGCCGCCCGGCGCAGGTTCGGTCATCGTAAAGGTCGATCGCGCCTTGCCTTCGACAATAGGTTTCAGCCATTTTTCCTTCTGTTCGCGGGTGCCGACCAGCTTGAGCAGATTCATATTGCCGTCGTCGGGCGCCATGCAGTTGAACGCGAGCGGTCCGAAAATCGAGCGTCCGGCTTCCTCGTAAATCGCCGCCCAGGCGATAATCGGCAGGTCCATGCCGCCGAATTCCTTTGGCGATTGCGGAGCCCATAAACCTGCCTGTTTTGCTTTCTCGCGAACTTTCGCGAGCCTGTCTTCCGGAATGTTCTCGTGCTCGGAGAAGTTTTTCGGATCGGCCTCGAGCGGCAGCACATGTTCTTCCACGAAGGCACGCACGTGCAGGCGAAGGTCTTCAATTTCGGGCGAAAGCGTGAAGTCCATACTTACCCCTTGATCTGAATCACTTGGCCGCCATCAACGACAATCGTCGCGCCGGTAATATAACTTCCGGCATCTGAGGTGAGGAGCAACAACGCGCCGTCGAGGTCGCCCGGCTTGCCGAAACGGCCCATCGGAATTTCGCGTTTGATCGCGGTGCCTACCTCGCCCATCAGATATTCTTCGTTCATCTCGGTAACAAACCAACCCGGCGCGATGGCGTTGACCCGCACGCCCTTGAAGGCGAGTTCGACCGCGAGCGCCTTGGTGACCTGCACGACACCGGCTTTGGCCGCGGCATAGGCAACGGCGCCTTTTGAGACGGCAAGCCCCAGCACCGACGCAATGTTGACGATCGCGCCCTGCTTGTTCGCCGCAAGGATGCGGCGTGCGGCTTCCTGCGCCCAGAAAAAGACGGCGTCGAGGTTGGTCGACAGCACGTTGCGCCATTCTTCCGGCGCCATTTCGACCGCTCGGCCACCGTGCGCGATGCCCGCATTGTTGACGAGAATCGTCACCGTCCCGAAGGCTTTCTCTGCGGCATCAAAGGCGCGCGTCATAGCTGCGCGATCGGTGACATCGGCCTCGACAGCGATCGCTTTGCCGCCCTTGCCTTCGATCTCGGCTTTGAGCGCCTTAAGCCGTTCGGGCCGCCGCGCCACCAGCGCAACGGCTGCACCGTTGTCTGCCAGCGCTCTGGCGAACTGCGTGCCGAGCCCGCTGGAAGCGCCGGTCACCAGCGCCACGCGGCCTTTCAGGCTGAACATATCCGCGGCCTTCATGCAGTAACCTTATACACATGCCAAGCAACCACATGAATAGACTATGAATCTCAAGCCGCCTATTTTGCCCCCGGTCAAACATCGGGACGGATGGATTGCTTGACGCGGTTATGGCGGGCGGCGATCAATAGCTGGAATGGCTTGGTTGCGGTCACGCAATCGGAAGAGGCCTTTCGGCAGGAGATCATTGTTCTTGTCATCGGCGTCCCGTTGGCTTTTTTTCTGACGGCGGACGTGGGCGAGCGTTTCGCGCTGATCGGCGTAATCGTCTTCATCATGATTGTCGAGTTGCTCAACACGGCAATCGAAAAGCTGTGTGATCGGGTTACCGGCGACGATGATCCCGTCATCAAACGCGTCAAAGATATGGGGTCCGCCGCGGTCGGCCTCTCGTTGCTGGCGGCGGGCGCGGTATGGCTCTGGATCGTGATCGAGAAGCTGTGGCTCTAGTGGCCATAGATTGCGTGCGGTAGCCCGGTCGCGAGCCCGGGCACAAACCAGAGCACCGTCAGCGCGAATAGCTGGATCAGCACAAATGGAATAATGCCCACATAAATGTGCCGCGTGGTGATCTGCGGCGGCGCGACGCCACGCAAAAAGAACAACGTCGGCCCGAGCGGCGGGTGCATGTACGACGTCTGCAGGTTCACCGCCATCATGACGCCAAGCCACACCGGATCGACGCCGGGCATTGTCAGCAACGTGGGCGCAACGATCGGCACCACAACGAAAATGATCTCGAAGGCATCCATGACGAAGCCGAGCAGGAACATCGCCAACATCACCGCCAGCACCGTTCCCGCCGGCCCGCCCGGCAAATTAGTCAGAGCGCGATGCACCATGTCGTCGCCACCGAGCGCGCGGAAAACGAGGCTGAACATCGTCGCGCCGATCAGGATCAAGAAAATCATGCTGACGATTTGCGCCGTCGTCTCGCAGACCGGCCTTAGCAGCGTGGGGAGTGACGCCTTGCATGCTGCAAGCAAAATGGCGCCGACAGCGCCGATCGATGCGGCTTCCGTCGGGGTCGCGATGCCGCCAAGGATCGAACCCAGCACGGCGACGATCAAAACAAGCGGGGCGGCGAGAACTTCGGCAAGGCGGTGCGCCATGGCAAACCCGTGCGGCGCCTTCGGATCCGGTGGCAACGCCGGCGACGCCTTTGGCAGGAAGACGGCAACCGCAACGAGGAACAGCAGATACAGTAACACAAGCGTGAAAGCGGGCACCAGCGCGCCGGCAAAAAGATCGCTGACCGTAAGCGACTGCGGGGCGAAGACGCCTTTCGACAGCTGTGCAGCCTGATAGGAATTGCCGAGTTGGTCACCGAGCAGGACAAGTACGGTTGCCGGCGGAAATATCTGAGCAAGTGTCGCGGTCGCCGCGACGGTGCCGGCAGCAAGCCGCGGGTCGTAGCCGAACCGTATCATCGCCGGCAGCATTATCAGACCCATCGTCACAGTCGTTGCGCCGACGACGCCCTTGGCGGCTGCCAGCAACGTTCCGACGATGACCGCGGAAAATCCAAGTCCGCCGCGCAGTGTGCCGAACAGGCGCCCCATGGTTTCCAGCAAGTCTTCGGCGATGCGGGAACGCTCAAGCATCACTCCCATAAAGATGAACAACGGAATCGCGAGCAGGACCTCGTTGGTCATGACGCCGAAGATTCGTTGCGGCAGGGCGCCGAGAATGGCGAAGCGCATGACGCCCAACGCGTCGCCAAAGAGCGCAAAAATCAGCGACACCCCGGCGAGCGTCAGGGCAACCTGATAGCCCGCCATCAGCGCAACAATGACGGCCAGTACCATGAGGACTGCGAGAACCTCGGCGAGCGACATCAGCGCGTCCTCAACAGCGCGGCAGCGCGAATCGCCTGCGCGATCCCTTGCAACGCCATCAGCAGCGCAAACAGCGGGATCAACGTCTTGAGCACGAAAACCACCGGCAGACCGCTCGCCTCCTGGGAATGCTCAAGGATCGACCAGGAGCGCGCCGCGTAGGGTATCGCCAACCAGATCAGCACGACCATGAAGGGCAGGAGCAAGAACAATGCGCCGACGAGATCGATCAGTGCTTTCGTGTGTGCAGAGGCGTCCGCATAGAAAATATCGACGCGCACATGGCCCCCGACTTGCAGCGTCCAAGCCGCCGCCAGCATGAACAGCGCGGCGTGGGCATAGATCACTGTCTCAGTCAGCCAGACCGATCCGAGACCGAACAGGTAGCGCGCGACCACCAGCGCGAACTGCAACAAAACTACCACCAGTGCCAGCCATGCCGCGGCGCGGCCGAGAGCCGAGGTTACGCGGTCAATGCGGTCGGCAACTGCCGTCATATGCGCAAAAGTCATGGCGCCGATGATGGCACAAAGGCGGGCCTTTTGCTTATAGTGGGCCATGTCCGAACACGATCACGACCACCACCACGATCACGATCATTCCGAGCTTGCGGAAACCCAGTTGCGCGTGCGAGCCCTCGAAACTGTGCTGACCGAAAAGGGCTATGTCGATCCGGCTGCGCTCGACGTGTTGATCGA
>JANWKN010000167.1 GCA_025451355.1 Pseudolabrys sp.
CCGTGGCATTTTCGCCGCACCCGAAGGAAAACAGCGCCACGGACCGACTATTCGGCGCTCTTCTGTTCGCCTTGCGCTTCCGCCTTAGGCTTACCGCCCTTCGGCTTTTCGCCGCCTTTGGCCGCGTCCAATGCCTTGCGCTTATTCTTGCCTTTCGGCACCTCGTCCACTTCCTTGGCGGGCGCCAGAATCTTCACCGTGCCGCCAGCCTTCTCCACGGCGGCAATCGCGGATTTCGAGGCGCGCCAGACCGAAAAATCAATCTTGCTCTTGAGTTCGCCTTCGCCGAGAAGCTTCACGCCGCCCTTCTCGCGGCGCATCAGACCCGCCTTCACCATAGCGGCGGCGTCGACGGGAGCCTTGGCATCTATCAGTCCGGCGTCGATCGCCGTCTGAATCCGCCCGACGTTGATCTCGTTGAGCCGTACCGCGAACGACGTGTTGCGAAAGCCGCGTTTCGGCAGACGGCGATGCAGCGGCATCTGGCCACCTTCGAAGCCCTTGATGCTCACGCCGGTGCGCGCGGTCTGGCCCTTGCCGCCGCGACCGCCGGTTTTGCCCATGCCCGAGCCAATGCCGCGGCCGATGCGCATACGCTTCTTGCGCGCACCCGGCTTGTCGGCAATCTGGTTGAGTTTCATCGTAACACCCTTTTATTTCGCGTCGCCGACCACCCGCACCAGGTGCTGCACCTTGCGGATCATGCCGCGCGTCGCCGGCGTGTCCGGCAGATCGCGCACGCGGCCGATCTTGTTGAGGCCGAGCCCGATCAACGTCGCACGTTGGTCGTGGTGGCGCCGCTGCGGGCTGCCCACCTGCTCAACCTTGACGGTCTTTTGTGCCTGAGCCATGCGCCAAATTCCTCAATCCGCCGCGGCTTCCGCGTCGCCGTCACGTCGGCGCGACTGCAACGTCGAAACCTTGATATTACGCCGCGCGGCAACCGAACGCGGCGAGTCCTGGTGTTTGAGCGCGTCGAACGTTGCGCGCACCACGTTGTACGGGTTGGAGGAGCCGAGCGATTTCGCAACAACGTCCTGCATACCGAGCGTCTCGAACACCGCGCGCATCGGGCCACCAGCAATGATACCGGTGCCGGGAGGCGCCGCGCGCAGGAAAACCTTGCCCGCTCCGTGGCGGCCGAGGACGTCATGATGCAGCGTGCGACCTTCGCGCAACGGAACGCGCGTCAAACCGCGCTTTGCGGCATCGGTCGCCTTGCGGATCGCTTCCGGTACTTCACGCGCCTTGCCATGGCCGAAGCCGACCCGACCCTTCTGGTCGCCTACCACTACCAGTGCTGCGAAACCGAAACGGCGGCCGCCCTTGACCACCTTCGCGACGCGGTTGATGTGCACCAGCTTGTCGGTGAACTCGCTGTCACGCTCTTCACGGTCGCGGCCGCCGCGCTCACGATCTCGTCGAGGTTCATGTGCCATGTTTGACCAATCCGTTAGAAGTTGAGGCCGCCTTCACGCGCAGCGTCGGCCAGCGCTTTGATGCGCCCGTGATAAAGATAGCCGCCGCGGTCGAACACGACGTCCTTGATGCCTTTTTCCTTGGCTCGCTCGGCAATCAGTTTGCCGACCGCCTTAGCCGCGGCAACGTTTGCACCGGTCTTGGCTCCATCGCGTAGCGACTTCTCGACCGAAGAGGCCGCAACCAATGTCGTGCCCTTCCTATCGTCGATGAGTTGAGCGTAGATGTGCTTTGACGAGCGGAAGACCGATAGCCGCGTACGTCCTCGCGCCGCGAGCTTTATCTTGCGTCGCACCGTCGCGGTCCGTCGTGCGGTCCGATCAGTTAATCTCGACATGGCGCGCCCTCTTACTTCTTCTTTCCTTCCTTGCGGAAGATGTACTCGTTTGCGTACCTCACACCCTTGCCCTTATAGGGCTCAGGCGGGCGATAGCCGCGGATCTCGGCAGCGACATGGCCGACTTTCTGCTTGTCGACACCGCTAACGACGATTTCGGTCGGCTTCGGTGTCGCAATAGCGATCCCTTCCGGGATCGGAAAATTCACGTCGTGGGAAAAGCCGAGTTGCAGCTGGAGGGTCTTGCCCTGCACTGCGGCACGGAAGCCGACGCCGGTGATTTCCAGCTTCTCTTCAAAGCCTTTAGTTACGCCCGACATTACATTCGCGACCAGAGTCCGCGAAGTGCCCCACATCGAACGCGCGCGCTTGGTCTCGCTGCGCGGCTCGAGCTTGATTGAGCCTTTGTCCAAAATGACCGAAACATCGTCGTGCACGACGACCTGCAAGGCGCCCTTCGGCCCCTTGACCTTGACGGTCTGGCCCTCGACGTTGGCGGTAACGCCCGTCGGGACGGAGACTGCTTTTTTGCCGATGCGTGACATCAGAACACCGTGCAGATGATTTCACCGCCCACATTCGCCTCGCGCGCTTCGTGGTCGGCCATGACGCCCTTCGGCGTCGACAGAATGGCCACACCGAGGCCATTGTTGATGCGCGGCAGATTTCGCACTGCCACATAAACACGCCGGCCGGGCTTCGAGATGCGCTCGATCTCTCGGATGACCGGCTCACCGTCGAAATACTTCAACTCGATCTCAAGTTCGGACCGGCCGCCCACGTGCGCCACACTGGCGTAGCCACGGATAAAGCCCTCTGTCTTCAGCACCTCAAGCACGCGTTCGCGCTGCTTGGAGCCGGGCATCGAAACTTTCGACTTGCTCCGCATCTGAGCATTTCGGATGCGCGCGATCATATCGCCGATCGGATCATTCACTGCCATCGCGCCCTCCTCACCAGCTCGACTTCACAAGGCCGGGGATCAGGCCCTTGGAGCCAAGCTCGCGCAACGCGATACGGCTCAGGCGATGCTTCCGGTAGTACGCGCGCGGACGGCCGCTGAGCTCGCAGCGATTGCGGATCCGCGTCTTCGACGAATTGCGCGGCAATTCAGCAAGCTTCAGAGTCGCGGCAAAACGCTCCTCCATCGGCAGCTTCTTGTCATGTGCGATCGCCTTGAGCTTCGTGCGCCGGTTGGCGAATTTCTTCGCCATCTTGCGCCGTCTGTTGTTCTTCTCGATCGAACTCTTTTTAGCCATACTTTCGCTCCTTGCGGTTCCGCGTATAAGGCCTGGCCCTACTGCCGGAACGGGAAGTTGAACGCAGTCAGCAGCGCGCGCGCTTCGTCGTCGTTGCGTGCGCTGGTGCAAACGGTGATATCGAGTCCCCAGGTATCGGTGACCTTGTCAAAGTCGATCTCCGGAAACACGGTGTATTCCTTGATGCCGAGACTGTAGTTGCCACGACCGTCGAAGCTTTTTGGATTGAGGCCGCGGAAGTCGCGGACGCGAGGCAGCGCGATACTCACCAGCCGATCGATGAAGTCGTACATGCGCGCCTTGCGCAACGTGACCTTGCAACCAATAGCCTGTCCATCGCGCAGTTTGTAGGTCGCGATCGACTTACGCGATTTGGTGATCACGGCTTTTTGGCCCGCGATCAGCGACAGGTCGACCGCCGCGTTGTCCACCTTCTTGCGGTCGGCGACGCCTTCGCCGATGCCCATATTGAGTACGACCTTGGTGATCTTGGGCACCTGCATGCCGTTCGAGTAGCCGAACTTCTTCGCCAGCTCGCCACGTATCGTCTGCTCGAAATGCGTCTTCAGCCGCGGCACATAGTCGGAGCGCTCGCGCGGCTTCTTCACCTTCGGCGCGTCGCCCGCTTTTGCGCCTTTGGGGGCGCCGCCATCCTTGGCGCCCTTCGGGGCACCCTGGGGCTTCTGCGTTTTCTTGGGCTCGTTGCCCTGCTGCTGGGTATCAGCCATCGATTTCGACTCCGGAACGCTTGGCAACGCGCACTTTCTTGCGCGCATCGCCTTCGCCGATGAACTTGAAGCCGATACGGGTCGGCTTGCCATCCTTGGGGTCGGCGACCGCCAGATTGGACAGGTGAACGGTGCTCTCTTTCGAGACGATCCCGCCCTCCTGTTGCGCACTCTGGCGTTGGTGACGTTTGACCATGTTGATGCCGCGCACGAGCGCACGATCCTGATCGGGGCGTACCTCGATCACCTCGCCCGTACGGCCTTTGTCACGGCCCGTGAGAATCACGACCTTATCGCCCTTGCGGATCTTGGCCGCCATCACAGCACCTCCGGGGCGAGCGAAATGATCTTCATGTGATTCTTGGCGCGCAGCTCGCGCGGCACCGGGCCGAATATGCGGGTTCCCACTGGCTCCATCTGTGGCGTGATCAAGACCGCCGCATTGCGATCGAAACGAATCACCGAGCCGTCGGGACGCTTGATGTCCTTGGAGATGCGCACCACGACGGCCTTCATAACGTCGCCCTTTTTGACGCGGCCGCGCGGAATCGCCTCCTTCACCGAAACAACGATGACGTCGCCGATGGTGGCATATTTGCGTTTGGAACCGCCCAGCACTTTGATGCACATGACGCGACGCGCGCCGGAATTATCCGCCACGTCGAGGTTGGTTTGCATCTGGATCATGATGCGGCTCTCACTGTTTGGTCGCTAACGATCATTGAACTTTTTGCTTTTTCTCGCCGCGTACGACTTCCCAGCACTTGAGCTTGGAAATCGGCCGCCGCTCTTCGATCCACACTATGTCGCCGACCGCATAGGTGTTGGCCTCGTCATGGGCGTGGTACTTCTTCGAGCGACGGATGGTCTTCTTCATCGTCGGGTGCGTGAAGCGACGCTCGACGCGCACGACCACGGTCTTGTCCTGCTTGTCGCTTACGACAACGCCATTCAGCGTACGCTTCGGCATCTCGAACCTCTTATTCCTTCGATTTCGTCTTGGCGCGCGATTCCGGCTTCGCGGCGGCCTTCGGTTTGGCAGTCCTGGTCTTTTTCGCTGGTGCCGGCGCGGCCTCGGCCTTCGGAGCGGGCTCAGGTGCACCGGCGCGTTTCTGCGCCGCAATCGTCTTCATGCGCGCGATGTCACGCCGGATCGTGCGCACGCGGGACGTATTCTCGAGCTGACCGGTGGCGCGCTGAAAGCGCAGATTAAACTGCTCCTTCTTCAGCTTGAGCACTTCGTCATCGAGCTGATCGAGCGTCATCGCTCTTACGTCGGCGGATTTCATGGCGTCACTCGGCAATACGTTCGATGAAACGGGTCTTGACGGGCAGCTTGGCCGCGGCAAGTCCCAGCGCTTCCTTGGCGACTTCGATGGGAATACCGTCGACTTCAAACAGAATGCGGCCGGGCTTTACGCGCACGACCCAGAGCTCCGGGGTACCTTTGCCTTTGCCCATGCGCACTTCGATCGGCTTTTTCGACACCGGCACGTCGGGAAACGCACGAATCCATACGCGGCCGGATCGCTTCATGAAGCGGGTGAGCGCACGGCGCGCAGCCTCGATCTGGCGCGCGGTGACGCGCTCAGGTTCGAGCGCCTTGAGCCCGTATTGGCCAAAGGCAAGCGTGGTGCCACTCGTGGCGACACCATGAATGCGGCCCTTGAACGCCTTGCGGAACTTCGTGCGGGTCGGTTGCAGCATGACCTAAAACTCTGTTTGTCCTCTCAAGCCGCCGTTTCGCGGCGCGGCCGGCCGGTCTCGCCTTCAGCGAGCTTCTTGTCTTGCGCCATCGGGTCGTGCTCGAGGATCTCGCCCTTGAAGATCCATACTTTCACGCCGCATGTGCCGTAGGTGGTGAATGCCGTAGCGACACCGTAGTCGACGTCGGCGCGCAGAGTGTGAAGCGGCACGCGGCCTTCGCGATACCATTCCATGCGTGCAATTTCGGCGCCGCCCAAGCGACCGGAACAGTTGATACGGATGCCTTCGGCGCCAAGACGCATTGCCGACTGCACGGCGCGCTTCATCGCTCGGCGGAACGCGACGCGGCGTTCAAGCTGCTGGGCGATCGATTCGGCGACGAGTTGGGCGTCGAGCTC
>JANWKN010000168.1 GCA_025451355.1 Pseudolabrys sp.
ACCTTGGTAAGGTGTTTTCTTCCAGCTCTTCCAACTTTTCCAGTTGTCCGGGCTCGTCATGTGTGCAAGGGCGTTAGCCATCTCATTCTCCTTTCTCCGCCACACGGGCGGAACGGATTCGAATGTGTTTGGAAGTTCCCATCGCTCATAACCGCCGAGCAGGCGATCAGGTTTCCTCGGTCTTGCCACTTTCCGTCTCCGTGGAACTTTATTTTCAGCGCGGCGGGCCTGCTATACTGGGATACCCAACGGAACCACGCGCGCTATCATAACCTGCGCGCTGCCGAACCCGCGGTAGGATGGTCATGGCCCAAGCTCAAGCACAAACACAGTTAAAATCGCAACGCTCCGAGCGCGATTGGCCGTTCAAGGTCAAGCCGCTGCATCCGCTGCTTGGTTGCGAAATCACCGACATCACACTGGCGGAAGCGGTGTCGCCGGCGTTGTTCGCCAAGGTCTACGAAGCGTTCCTTGCCTACGAGCTGATCCTTTTCCGCGATGTCGATCTGCCGCCGGCGACCCAGGTCGCCTTCGCGCGCAATTTCGGCGAGGTGCAGGTACACGTGCTCAGCCAGTATCACGGGTACAAGGAACATCCCGAAATTTACATGCTGTCCAACCTCGACAAGGATGGAAAGCCGAGTGGCAAGCATCCAGACAGAGGCACACTCTACTGGCACACCGATGGTTCCTGGAAGGAACGCACCGGACAGGCGACCATGATGTACTCAGAGATCGTGCCGGAAACCGGCGGCGAAACCGAATTCGCCGATATGTATTCCGCCTACGATCTGCTGCCCGGGGGGATGAAAGCGAAAATCGAAGGACGCCGCGCCATCCACAATTTCGACTTTTCCCGCACGCGCCGCCACGGCGAGGACCCATTGACGGCGGAGCAAAAGGCCAAAGTGCCCCCGGTCGCGCATCCGGTTGTGCGCACTCATCCGCAGACCGGACGCAAAGCGATCTTTCTCGGCGATCATGCCGAAAGCATCGAGGGTATGGATTATGCAGCGGGCCGTGCGTTGATCGAAGAACTCAACGCGATGATCACGCAGCCGGCGGGCGTCTATACGCACCGCTGGGCACCGCGCCAGTGTCTCGTTTGGGACAATCGTTGCACGCTGCATCGCGCGACGGGCTTCGATGAAGCCAACGAGATACGCGTGATGCGGCGCTGCACGATAGTCGGCGATAAGCCGTTTTGAGGGGCGGGGGCCTTTACGTCTGCACCGAAAATCCACCGTCGACCGGTATGGCCGTGCCGGTAATGAAATTAGAAGCGGCTGACGCCAGGAAAACCGCGATACCGGCAAAATCGTCCGGTGCGCCCCAACGTTGCGCAGGCGTTCGCGCGAGAACCCTTTCACTTAGGCCCTGAACCTGCTCGCGCGCTTTTCGGGTGAGATCCGTGTCGATCCAGCCGGGCAGGATCGCGTTGACCTGGATGTTGTCTTTTGCCCAGGCGACCGCCATCGAGCGCGCCAGTTGCAGGATGCCGCCTTTGCTCGCCGCATATGGCGTCGCATACGACGACGCGAATATCGACATCATCGATCCGATATTGATGATCTTGCCGCCGCCGGCGCGCACCATGTGAGGATAGGCCGCCTGCGAGCAATAAAAAGCGCTCGTCAGGTTGGTATCCATCACCAGACGCCACTCCTGCGCTGTCAGATCTTGCGGCTGCTTGCGTACAGTCGTCCCGGCATTGTTGACCAGGATGTCGAGACGGCCATATCGGTCGGCAGTGTGCTGGACAGCCTGACGACAAGATTGCTCCTCGAGCACATCGAGATCGACAAACTCGGCCTGGGCGCCGAGCGCGTGCAACTCCGCCAGTGCCGATTGAGCTTTGGTCTTGTTGCGACCTGCGATGACGATCGAAGCGCCGGCCGCGGCTAATCCCTTGGCCATGCCAAGGCCGATACCGCCGTTTCCGCCGGTTACGAAAGCGACCCGCTTTTTTAGGTCGAACATTGTCATAGCGATCTCCCGTTCAATGATGCGTCAGACAAGACGAGCCGGCTCAGGCGAGTTCATTTTGATTCAAGGCGACCCTGTGCTCGCGGGCAAATGAGATCAGCGAAGCCGTAAACAGGCCGAGCGACAGGGTGAACAAAACGGCAGCGGCCGGCTCAAGCCGGGCGCCAAGGTAAGCAGTGATAAAGGCAACAATCATGAGAATGCACGTCGAAATTCCGCTTCCGACCGCCCAATGGATCGCCCGGATGATAAGCGTGGCGCGAAACCGCAGTACCGGCAGTTGAGCCTTCATCGGGTCGCCGTCTGCGATCGCATGGATGGCACGTGATCGATCGATTATGCGGCTCATGTGCGACACCAGGACTGAGAGGAAGGATGCCACAGCGCCCAATAGAAAAGCGGGCGCCGCGGCTTGGGAAATGACCAGCGAAAGCTGATCTACCGTAATAATATCTTTCAACATCGCGACCCTCCGTGGTCTGTAGCCTCAAGTGCGAGTAGGTCATGAGCTAAGCACGTCGCAAAAACCCCGAGGGTACACCCCCGGGGTTTTCTTTTTGGAAAGCGTAGGTCGTTAGCTCGCGGGCTACCTCACATAATTGGAGTATCGATTTTCCGACGCAAAATTCAGTGCATTTTGTGCTGCGTTGGCTTCCGGCGCTGGTTTGTACGGCGGAGGCAGGCCGATCGTTTGCGTCACCGGCAGCGGCTTCGGCTCGATCCGGTTGCTTACCAGGGTCAACGCGCCGAAAAGGGCGGCCCCAACAATCAGAAAATAAGACAGATTGGCATCCGCATGATTCCACTCTCCGGCACACGAATTTGCGCGCGCGCATCCACGCGGCGAATAACGCACCCCTATCCGGCGATAACTCCGCCAACGACCCAAAGCGGAGCTCGGTGCGCAGTTACACGTACGTCTCAATTTGCTAGGGTTTGCGACGCATTCTGAAAGTGCAACGCGCGGCTGAAAAACTAGGAGTGCAAATTTACGTTCAGCACGCAAGCACCGAGCCGACTTCGAACCGGTGTTCGCGAGCTTGCGAGAACTTGGCGACCACGGCAAAGCATTGATAAGGACATAGACAGGACGCGCGCCGCTCTGGCACCAGCGCGATAAGGGGAGAACCGGAATGCGAAAATACTCTTTGATGATGCTTGCTGCTGCCTTTGGTCTTGCTGCGAGCCAAGCTTCGGCGGCCGACCTTCCGCGCAAGGCGCCTGCCTACATACCGCCGGCGCCACTCCGGTGACCTGGACCTGCTACATCGGCGGCAACGTTGGCGGGGCCTTTGGTGACGCCAGTGCGTCGTTCCCGGGTGGGGAAGTGTCTACGAACGGTTCCGGCTTCGCCGGTGGCGGCCAGATCGGTTGCGATTATCAATTCACCCGTGGATGGGAGGTCGACATCCGCAATATGTACGATTGGTCCAGCAACAAGCAGCAGTGGAACAATCGGCGTCGGCCCTCTCGCTGGGGCCGTGGTCAACTTCAATAATCAATGGTTCGACACTCTGACGGCCCGAATCGGTTACTCGTTCGCAGCACCGTGGTCGTTCTACTTCCAGGGCGGCGGGGCTTGGTCCCATACCAGCACTGACGCAACACTTGCTGGCGTTGCCCTCGGTCAGACGTCCAAGACCGGATCAGGCTGGGCACTTGGCGGTGGCGTTGAATGGATGTTCGCGCCGCACTGGTCAGCATTCCTCGAAGGGAATTGGATGGATTTCGGCTCGAACGATCGAAACATAGTTACCGCCGGTGCCCCTTGTCCGCCCCCGGCTGTTTCTTCAACACCAAAGCAACCGAAGCTACTGTCCTCGTCGGTGTGAACTACCGCTTTTGGTAAGCTGACGAGCTGACTTGATCCGAACGACCAAGACCCCGAGCAATAGCTCGGGGTCTTTTGTTTGTGTTTGGTCGGTTGACAAAGAAGAGCGCCGCGCGTTGACCGCGGCTCTTTTCAATTTGGCGCCAGATTCAGTGAGGATTCTCGGAGCCGGGCGCCAGTTCGCAAACGAATCCAGCCTCTCGCATACGACGGATCAGCCCGACCGCCGTACGCCGGCATTCAAATTCCTTGGTCTGCTTGCATTGAGTATTGTTTTTCTGGGCTCGCTGGATTGCGAGCGAAACCACCTGACATCTAAACTTCCCTTGCTTCCCGCTAAAATGCGCGTGCCGCGATCCTCATTGGTGTTCATTCGTGGAATAGACCACGGCCCGCAGGCCGACGCTGTGACCGCCGTCACATTTCAAAAGGCGGGCAATGCCCGGGCTTCAAATTGACCTGTAAGGAGGCCTGCTATTGACCCGACCCCGATGGTCGCTAGCTGACGCGCGACCTCAAATCGTAATGCTTCCGAAGCCGAAAAAAAAGAAGCCCTTGGCCGCCGGGGAAAGCGACCAAGGGCCATGCGTGCGGGCAATTTGGGGGACGGAGGGGTTGCCCGCTTACACGTAAATTTGGGGATTCGAACGCCGCGCCCAAAGGGGTGGAATTGCGAAATTTAAAATCTCGCAGGGGTCTTCAATCGGCGCCTAAGACCACTATATCGCCCGCCCCGCGATCGGTATCTCCGGTCCGGTTGCGCCCCGAATTGGACATCGTGACGGCTACTGTAGTCGTCGCCGGCCGGTAATCCCGGTTGCGTTCTATCTATCGCAAGCAGCGTCGCACGTGCGGAAAATGACGAGCCGCCTGCTTTTGAGAGTTGCTATCTGCGTCGTGATCCCATGCGCGATGTCGTGATCCCATGCGCGATTACGACATGGTCTTCAATTTGTGATGCCCGTTGCCAAGGTTCCGACCACAATTTTCATCCGGTCAGGCATGGGTTTCATCTGCCCAGACATGATTTTCATCTGTTCAGAAAAGGCGTGCATCTCCCGTCACTGCACAGCTTTTATCCCTGCAGCGTTCTCGGCCACCGTCCGTGCATCCCTTACGGAACCTATTGCAGCATCTTCAGTCATAGTCCTTGCATACCCGACATCGACTACCCCATCGGTCAGACTTTGCAGCTGACCATCGTTAGCCGGACAGAAGACGACAAGCCTGATGCGCCTGCCGAGAAGGACCCTGCCGATCGTTCGCCGCGCGACCTGAACACCATCCGCGATGTATTTTCGGCATTGCGCGCACGCTGGGTTCCGCCTGAGAAGGATGCCGCACGGTCCGACACTCAAATAACGCTGCGTCTCAGCTTCAACAGTCACGGTGGAATCATTGCCAAACCCAGGACAACCTACGTAACGACCGACACACCGCCGGACGTGCGCCAGATTTATTGGAATGCAGCAACTGCCGCACTCAAACGATGCACGCCACTGCAATTCACGGACGGGCTTGGTGGCGCCCTGGCGGGACGCCCGTTCGCAATTCGGTTCGTCGACGATCGTTCGTTTTGAACGGAACGGTCACTCTGACAAGCTCGAATTTCCGCCATGACCCAAAGCGGACATCTGGCCGCATTGTCCAGCCAGACGCCGGCTCGTTCAATCTAAAAAAAGTTCAGAAGCACATCGAGGCCGCAGCGCGCGGCGGTTGACGTCGTGATTCCAGGCTTGCGTGCGCCATCGACGGCGTGTGCAACCCCTTCCGTCTCGCGCCGGAAGACACTTGGCGATCTCCCCGAAAAAATGAAATGATGCCCTGCAATTTGTACGGTCAAGGGACCAGCAATGAGAATTCGTTTTGCAGTGATGGCGATTATGGCAGGCGCAGGCGTGCTGTCCGCATGCGTGACACAGAGGCCAGAGCAAGACGCGCGGCGCGACTACGAACGCTCCATTGCGGACTATGAGAACTGCCTCGCAGCCAACCAGATGAGTACATGCGAAGGGGAGCGCCGCATCATGAAAGCCAATAAGCGGGCGCTGTCTGCCACGGCGCGGCGCCCGAGCAGATAAACTAGGTCCGGTTTTGGCCTCTAGGGGTGGAGGAACCGATGGACAAGCCTCGAATCTTTTTGGGCTCGTCAGGGAAACAGGAGAAGTTGCTTCAAGCATTGACACGTGGTCTCAGTGACATCGCGCGCGTCGAACCCTGGATGACATCCTTCAATCCAGGGACGTCTACACTGGAACGCCTCCTTGAACTCACTCAAGAAGTCGATTTCGCGGCGTTCATCTTTGCGCAAGACGACTGGACGACGGGCAGCCCGTCGGCGTCCTCTCAGCTTGAGCCGGGTCAGGCGTCTCCACGCGATAACGTTTGTTCGAAGCCGGTCTCTTCGGCGGTGTTCTTGGAATGCGCAGAACATTTATTCTCCATGCAAGCGGGGCGAAGCTTCCGACCGACCTCCTGGGCCTCACGTGCGTACGGTATGCCGACACGCTGACACCGTCCGAGATGAGAACCGTCAACCAGAAAATTCGCAACGCAATCGAGAACGAACTTCGCGTTACTCGTATCGACGGCTCATGGTGGCAGTTCTCGTTGACGGAGCGCACCGCAAAGGAGCCTTCTGCCCTGAGCCTCTTGAAGATTTCGCGCGATCGCAATGGCGCGCTTGAAGTGAGGGGCCGCTCATGGCGAGAGGATGGAAATCTGTCAGCAAGATACTGGAGCGAGGCGGCGAAAGAGAAGGAGGGGTTTTCAGGCGTCTTCTATTATTGGAAGGGCGAGCGTCCATTGGATCCGAATGCGCCGCAGTTGGACGGGGTAGGGGAGATCAGGTTGGAATCGAGCGACCGCGCATCCGGATTCTTCACGACTCGGGCGGATGGCGATCCAAATGTAAACGCTCGGACAGCCGGTGTTTATTGGCGCGCCAATCCAGACGACATCAGCATCTTGGACGGTCGCGATGATCAGAAACGCGCGGCGCTCATTGCGGAGCAGCTGACGCGCTGGAAGTCCTTCAGGAATACGTGATCGGCTCTCAGGAACGCCGAAGATCTTTTTCAGCTCTGTGCCGTGCGGTTACCTGGTCCATGACCCAAAGCGGACAGCGTCGTGTCTTCCGTAACTAGCTTGAGCAGGTGGATGTCCGGTCTCGAAGCATCGAGGGAGCAATGAGACGACGTGACTTCATCGTGATGGCAGGCAGCGCGGCAGCGACGTGGCCGTTTGCAACGCGCGCACAGCAACGTGAACGCCTGCCTCGTGTCGGTGTTCTGGAGCCAATCGC
>JANWKN010000169.1 GCA_025451355.1 Pseudolabrys sp.
CGCACCATCCGCATCCCGGTGCACATGATCGAGACGATCAACAAGATCGTGCGCACGAGCCGGCAGATGCTCAACGAGATCGGCCGCGAGCCGACGCCGGAAGAGCTTGCCGAGAAGCTCGGCATGCCGCTCGAGAAGGTGCGCAAGGTGCTCAAGATCGCGAAGGAGCCCTTGTCGCTGGAAACACCCATCGGCGACGAGGAAGATTCGCATCTCGGCGATTTCATCGAGGACAAGAATGCGGTCCTGCCGATCGATGCGGCCATCCAGTCGAACCTGCGCGAGACCACGACGCGCGTTCTGGCCTCACTGACGCCGCGCGAGGAGCGTGTGCTGCGCATGCGCTTCGGCATCGGCATGAACACCGACCACACGCTGGAAGAAGTCGGCCAGCAGTTCTCGGTGACCCGCGAACGCATCCGGCAGATCGAGGCGAAGGCGCTGCGGAAGCTGAAGCATCCGTCGAGGAGCCGCAAATTGCGGAGCTTCCTGGATAATTGACCAAGCAAAACCCCGGCCGAAGCCGGGGTTTTTGTTTTGGTGCGAATGTCAGTTTCCGTACTTCCGCGGCAACCCCTTTCGCTTCGTGTGCGTGCCGGTTCGAACCGTTCCGCAACGAGAGTGCCGGGCTATCTCACCTTCATCATCTTTTCCGGCTTGGCGCCAACGCGGGTGATGCTTTTGATCGCGAGCGGCGCGCGGCCCGACTTCTCCGCGATTTCACGGTCCTGCTCGATGATGAAGCCGAGCGCGGGCTCGTCCTTCTCAAGGCCGCCGAGCAGCTCGGCCGGCACACGCCGGTTGGAGCGTTGCGAGCCGTCCTCATAGACCACGTCGAAGAAAACGAATTCGCCCTTGGGGTTGGTCCCCGGTTTTTTTGCCATCGGTCCTGTCCTGATGCGTGAAACAGAAACCCCGCGGCGCGGCATTTCCGTGCGGCGGAGTTAAACCATCGCGCGCCGTTTGAACAGGGCCTTTTACCGCTTTACCGCATCAATTCGTCTTGGCCGCTTCCGCCACAGTCACCGGCTGATCGCGCCAGACATCCGGAAACATCTTCTCCAGGTTCTCGACCTTCGGTGCGTCATTGAAGGCGATGTAGGGCTGGTTGGGATGATTGATCGCGTAGTCCTGGTGATAGGCCTCGGCCGCGTAGAATGGAGCCTTCATCGTCTGGGTTTTGGTCACGATCGGGCGCTTGAAGGCTTTGGCCGCATCGAGCTGCGCGATGTAGTCCTTCGCGACCTTCGCCTGCGCGTCGCTCTGCGGGAAAATCTCCGAGCGATATTGGGGGCCGGTGTCCGGGCCCTGGCGATTGAGCTGCGTCGGATCGTGCGCGACCGCGAAATAGATCTGCAGGATCTTGCCGTAGGAAATCTCGCGCGGGTTGAACGTCACGCGCACGGCTTCAGCGTGGCTGGTGCGGCCTGAGCTGACGGTATCGTACTGCGCATCTTTCTGCGCACCACCGGCATAACCGGACACCGCATTGGTAACGCCTTTGACGTGCTGGTACACAGCCTGAATGCCCCAGAAGCAGCCGCCGGCAAGCACGGCGGTTTCGAGCCCTGTACTTTGCGCCGATGCGTCCGCCGCGGGCGGCGGGATCGTCACGGCGGATTCGGCTTTTGCGGAAAGCGGCGTAAGCGCAACGGCGAAGGCTAGAAAGAGGGTGGGGCGGTTGATCATGATGGACATCCCGGTGAATACGGTTGCTGTCATATACGTATGTAGGCGCCCGGTGGCATCACACGATGTTACACGTTGGCGTGAGAGGGGTGTTGGCATAGCAGCTACCGGTCCGGGACAAGCCCGGCCATGACAGCGGAGAGAGATCCGCCCGGAATGCCACGCCGATGACGCGGCGCCCCGCGGGGACTATAATTTGCCCGCCACGTTCCTCCTGAAACCGGAGATGTCGTCATGGCAACTTACCTGTTGTTCGGGAAATATTCGGCCGAGGCTCTCAAGGGAATCAGCGCGAAGCGCTCCGAGGACGCAAAAGCGCTCTTCAAGAAGCACGGCGGCGAGCTGAAGGCAGCCTACGCGACGCTCGGCGGTGTCGATCTCCTGATGATCGCCGACCTGCCGGATAATGCGCGGGCGATGGCCGCTTCGATGGCGCTCGCGAAATCGACCGGTATCGCCTTCACCACCGCACCCGCGCTCACGGTGGATGAGTTCGACAAGCTCGGGGGCTGATAGCGACGTCATCGTCAGGCCGTGCTCTCGGCTGTCATGGCCGGGCCTGTCCCGGCCATCCACATCCTTGTTGCACATCCAAAGACGTGGAGGCCCGGCACAAGGCCGGACATGACGGCGTGGGTACGGAGTGGGCTGTCGTCGGGCTTCGCTATATAATCCCACCCGAATTTGATGGTGACCTGACGAGATAACGGGCGTCAGTCCAGGCCTTCGATGATCCGGACATCCCGCACGGCGCCGTCGCCAAGGGCGCGCAGCGCTTCCGCGTAGCCCGGGCTGTCGTGCCCGGCGATCGCCTTTTCGAGGCTGGGAAATTCGGAGACCACGAGGCGCTCTTTCAGCCCGGCCTCGAAGGTCGCGTTCGGGTTGCCGCGGCAGAGATAACGCACGCCGTAAGGCGCAAGGGCGACAGGCGCAATCTTGGCGTAGGCGGCGAGCTTCACCGGGTCCTTGATCTCGCGGTAGGCGGTGATCCAGTACGCCTTTGGCATTGGGTCTCTCCCCATAGTCGTTGTCGTTGGCGGCTGATCCTAGCGCGCGCGTGTGTGTGTGCGGAAGGCACTGCGCCCAATGAATCGGGATGCGTCGGATTGTCGTACGGACGTGATCCCGGACGGCCGACGGGATGTGGGACAAGACCCGCCCTTACAGTGTAATGATTTCACCTGGGGCAACACGGGTCGTTTATGTTCAGGTTTTTCGCCTTATTTCTCCCAGCTTTTCTCCTTGCCTGTCCCGCATCGGCCGCCCAGTGCGGCGGTGATTTCCAGACATTCCTGGCCGCCATGGCCCGCGATGCGCAGGCCGCCGGCGTTTCGCGCGCCGTGATCGACCAGGCCTTTGCCGGCGTGACGAGCGATCCCGCGGTGCTCAATTTCGACCGCCGCCAGCGCGGCACTTTCCGCAAAAGCTTCGAGGAATACGCCGCGACCCGCGTCATTCCCGCGCGCATCAATCGCGCCAGAAAGCTGATGCAGAGCCACGTCGCGCTGCTGTCGCGCATCGAGCGGCAATTCGGCGTTCCGAAAGAACTGCTGATGGCGATCTGGACGCTGGAAAGCGACAACGGCACCGGCGACATGGGCAAGCTCCCGGTGATCCGCACCATTGCAACGCTCGCACATGATTGCCGGCGCTCCGAGCTGTTCCAGACAGAGCTGATCGCGGCACTGAAAATCGTGCAGCGCGGAGACCTTCCATTGCGCGATTTGATCGGCGCCTATGCCGGCGAGATCGGGCAGACACAGTTTCTTCCGTCGTCTTACATCAAGTACGGCGTCGACTATGACGGTAGCGGCCATGTCGACCTGCGCCACAACGTGCCGGACGTTCTCGCATCCACAGCCAATCTCCTGAAGGTCAACGGCTGGCGCCCCGGCGCGCCGTTCGGCGAAGGCACCGAGAATTTCCAAGTGATGCGCGAGTGGAACCGCTCCGAGATCTACCGCAAGACCATGGCGCTGTTCGCGGAGCGGCTGAGGTAAGCCCCTCGGACTCGCGCGCGATTTGTCATCGCCGCCTTGTGCCGGCGATCTCGCTTAGGAGGGCAAGGCAGTCGTCAAAATCGTCAACCCCTCGTTGGGACGCAGAACGGTCTTTGGATCGAGACTGGCGCGATCCGGGTGAGTCGATGCGAGGATGACGGAGCGGCCGAAATCCTCCACCGGCAGCGGCTGCTCGGTGTCGCCGAAATTGAGACAGACGACGATGCGTTCGCTTTCCGCCTTCCTTTCAAAGACAAGCGCATTGCCCTCTGTGCCCTGCAGGCGGAACGTGCCGCTGACGAGCGCCGGATGCTTACGGCGGATCGACAACAGATCGCGGTAGAGGCTAAGGATCGAGGCGGGATCGGCGCGCAGAACCTTGACGTTGTGCGACTTGAAGGACGGATCGACAGGCAGCCAGGGCGTGCCGCTCGAAAATCCTGCGTTCGACGTGGCGTCCCATTGAAAAGGCGTGCGCGAGGGATCGCGACCGAGGCCCAGACCCGGCTCGTTTTTTTCCCACGCGTCTTTCACCGCCTCGTGCGGGATAGCCACTCTGCCGATGCCGAGCTCGTCGCCGTAATACATTGTCGGCGTGCCGCGCAGCGTCAGCAGCAGCATGGCGGCAACGCGCGCCTGCGCTTCGCCGACGCGCGCCGCGATACGCGGCTGATCGTGGTTTCCCAGAACCCAGTTCGGCCAGCCGCCGGGTGGCAAAGCGCCTTCGTAGTCCGTCACCAGCTTGCCGACCGCCGCCGCGGTCCACGCCGTATGAAGCAGCTGGAAATTGAACGGCAGCTGCGCGCCGCGCAAATCCTGTCCGTAATAGGTCACCAGCCGTTCGATAGGCAGATAGATCTCGCCGATCAGCACGCGCTCGTCATATTGATCGAGAACAAAGCGCATCTCGGCGACAACCTCGTGCGTCTCGGGCTGATCGGCGGTGTAAACTTGCATGAAACGATGAATGCCGGCTTCGTTCGGGCGGTAGTTCGGATTCGGCGGATTGTCGCGCAACGCGGCATCCTTGATCAGCAGCCAGATGACGTCGACGCGAAATCCGTCGACACCGCGGTCGAGCCAGAAGCGCAGGACATCGTACATCGCCGTGCGCACGGCCGGGTTGCGCCAGTTGAGGTCAGGCTGCTCGGGTAGAAAACTGTGCAAATAGTATTGGCCGGTGCGCGCCTCGCGCGTCCAGGCCGGCCCGCCGAATTGCGACAGCCAGTTATTGGGCGGCGATCCGTCGGGTCCGCCGTCGCGCCAGATGTACCAGTCGCGCTTGGGGTTGATGCGCGATGCGCGGCTTTCGAGAAACCAGGGATGACGTTCGGAGGTGTGGTTGGGGACGAAATCGAGGACGACCTTGATCTTGCGTGCATGCGCGCCGGCAACAAGGCGATCGAACTCCTCGAGCGATCCGAATAGCGGATCGATGTTGCAATAGTCGCTGACGTCGTATCCGAAGTCCGCCATCGGCGAGGGATAGATCGGCGATATCCAGATCGCATCGACGCCAAGCCATTCGAGATACGCGAGGCGCTCGCCTATTCCCTTCAGATCGCCGACGCCATCCCCGTCCGTGTCCTGGAAGGAGCGCGGATAGATCTGATAGACGACACCGTGCTTCCACCAGACGAAATTGGCCATGCGCGTTTGTCTCGAACCAGCAGGACAAGAGTTCAACTATCAGCCCCGTGCTTCAGTTCTCTGACAAATATCCGCGCTGGACGGTGAAAAAAAACCCCCGCCGGGAGCCTGGCGGGGGATGAAGATGGGGGAGGAAACGCCTGCATCATGGACGAAAAGGAATTGGCCCTCTGTGAGGCGGCTCACATTCGGCTAGTGGGGACGCTGTTATTTTGCCTGTGTCGAAATGAGGCAACCGAGAAATTTCCATGACCGTGATCATCATTGAATATTGCAAGCTATTCATGGTCTTCCTGCTGATTGGAACGATCATCGGGCTGTCGTCTTTCGGCAACCGTGCCTATCGGCACGGGACCCACGACTAAGCACCCGACTGACTCCCGGTATCTCCCCATGTCTGCCAATCGCAAGGAAAGTCAGAGTGTCCCTATGACCTGTAACTCCGTCGATATTCGCAAGCGCAGCTCTGCATTGAATCGCGCCGAGCAATACAGGACTCTGGCGGAAGACGTTCGCACGCGGGCTGCGAAAGAGCCCAACCCGATCGTGAAGGCGGAATGGGAAAATCTCGCGCAAACCTACGTCCGGCTTGCAAAGCAGGTGGACGACGGGTGGAACATCGAGATCACCTACGACCCGCTCAAGGATGGGTCCGATCGCTCGTCGCGCTGACGTCATCGCCCGCAAAAAAGTGCCCCGCCGAAGCGGGGCCAAGTTCGCGATATCCGCAGATCGCTTTTTAGTTCTGCTTGTTCTTCTCCGACGAGGGCGTGCTGCTCTGGCCGGATGAGCCCGACGTCGAGGACGACGTGCCGCTGTTCATCGAATTGGCACCCGACGGCGGGTTGCTGCTGCTTCCTTGACCGGTCGTGGATTGGCTTGGCCCACTACTCTGTTTGTCGGACGGCTTTTGCGTATCGCTCTTGTCCTGGCCAGTTGTGGATTGGTTCTGGGCCGGCGAGTTCTGGCCGGTCGTGCTCTGACCACTGGTGCCGGTCTGGCTTTGCCCCGTGGTAGTTGTGAAGCTCGACCCCTGCGTTGAGGTTGAGCTCTGGGCCTTCACCTTGCCGGATAACCCGAGCGCGCTGATGGTGCGCGTGTCGATGCTGCCGCTCGCCTCAAAGCCTTCCTTGCGCTGGAAGGCGATCAGGGCTTCGCGGGTTTCGGTGCTCCACACGCCGGTCACGCGACCATGCAGGAAGCCTCTCTGGACGAGAACCAGCTGCACCTCGCGAATCTCAGGCTCGCTGAGATCGACCGCGACCGCGGACGATCCGCTTGACCCACGGCTGAACCGCGCGCGCGGCCCGACCGGTACCACGTCAACGACCTTATGACCGCGATCGACAAACACGATCTCGTCGTCAACCACGAAGAAGCTGTAGTCGCGGTATTGCGGGAAGGTCTCGATCAGCACCGGGAATGTCGAAATGGCCACGACGTTTACCGACCGCGGAACGACGACGCCCGTATGGACGGCGAAGTTCACATGATCGACGCGCGGCGCGTTCCTGGCCGACAGCACGGACTGCTGGATCGTCGTCTGCTGCTGTGCGGTTATCTTGGTGCCTGCCTGCGACTGAATGCCGGCGCCAGACTGAGTCTGGGTTGCATTCTGATTTTGTGTCGACGAGCCGGTCGTCCGGTTCTGGCCGGCCGCGGGTTTCTCCTGAGTCTGCGACTTGCTGTCAGCAGCGCCCTTGGCGTCGGTCTTCTCGCTGGTGCCCTGGCCGGTGGTCGAACGCTCACCGGTCTTTGCCGGATCCTTGGCCGACGCCTTGGAGTTCAGATCCTTTTTCTCGGAGCTCCTCGCCTTTAAATCCTCCTTGCCGGAGTTCTTTGTCTTCAGATTTCCCTTGCCGGAGCTCCTGCTGTTCAGCTCATCCTTCTCGGACGAGCCTTGTCCGGTCGTTGACCTTTCAGGCTTCGTCTGACCGCTCACGCGGTTTTTCTCGGGCTGGGCTCCCTGAGCCTTTTGCTCGTTCGCACCATGGCCGCGCGTTTCGGCCTTGCCCTTACTCTGGATCTCGGCACCGCCCTGCGACTTTGCCCCGGGCGAACCCGACGACGTACCGTGTTGTTCAGCGCCGCCGCCGGCCGCTCCGCCGACGCCCTCTCGCATCCCTTGCGCCGAAGCCAGACCAACGCCAGCCATCAGCGCAACGGTCCCGAGTAGGAGACTCTTTCTCATCGTGTTGCGTGTCATCGTAAGTTCCTCTCTGGTTTTCCTCTCTGGTTTGTTCCAGGACAAGCATTTCGCCGTCACGTGGATCAGAGAGAAAACCGATGCAGCGACGATTATGTTCCTCTTATTTGCGCTGCGATCGCTCGGTGTTTTTCCATTCGCCGTTGAAGGCGCCACTTGTGCAAATGTCCGTGACCGCTCATTTCGCAGAATCCGCTCTCGCTTCAGGAACGGAATTCCGGTTCCCCTGTTGGTCTAATCGCATTCAATTCAAACAGCGGAGTTCCGCCATGACCAGAGCCGAGAACCGAGCTGAGCAATACAGAGCCCTGGCGGAAGATGTGTGCAACAGGGCTTCGCGGGAACCGAACCCGATCGTCAAGGCCGAGTGGGAAAATCTGGCCAAAACGTACGTGCGGCTTGCAAGGCAGGCGGACGACTCTCGAAACACGGGACCGACATACGACCCGATCCAGGATATGTTGGAGCGCGCGCGAAACTGACGTGACTCTGCAACGCAATAACGCCGCCGCCGACTATTTGCCTGTTCCCCGGTCGAGACGTTCCATCACGGCGTCAACTTCGGCTCCGGCGAGGATCACCATGCAGGAGATCCACATCCAGGTCATGAAACCGATGACGGCGCCCAGTGAGCCGTAGGTCTTGTTGTAAGCTCCGAAATTTTCAGCGTACCAGGAGAACACGATCGATACGACGATCCACAGTGCGGCGGCCAATCCACTCCCCCAGGTGATCCAGCGCCATTGAACGTGCTCTCGATCGGGGCCAAAGCGATAAGTGATAACGATCCCGACAACGACAATTGCATAGAGCGCCGGCCAGCGTGCGACCATGGCAATCGATCCGCCGTCGGATCGAAGCCCGGCAAACTCCAGTGTCACCGGAAGCACGACAATCGCGGCAATGGCAAGCAGCAGCAGCAGAAGCGCGCCAGCTGTGAAGGCAAGCGACACTGCATTCAGCTTGATGAGCCCGCGCCGCTCCTGCGTGTCATAAACGATGTTGAGTGCATCGAAGAGCGCTTTCATCCCGGCGTTCGCGCTCCAGAGGGACAAGGTGAGCGTGAACAGAAATGTTGCGCCAAGCCTGCTTTTGCCGCCGGCGGCAACCCGGTTGAGCTGGTCACCAATAACCTCGATGGCACCACCCGGCAGAAACGATGAGAGGTCATCGCGATGCACGCGGATCGTGCCGGGATCGGCGAATATCCCGTAGATCGAGACCAGCGCGGCGACCGCGGGGAACATCGCCAGCAGCGCAAAGAATGTAACCCCGGCCGCGATTGAAACGACCCGGTGCTGGCCGATTGCGCTGTAGAGAAGCCGCGCAATCTCCAGCCACGCGCGGCGGGTCTTTGTCGTGGTGCTCCACGGCGGACGACCGTCAGCCGCACTCGGTTCATCTGTAGGCGCCTCGCCTTCCGGCCGGCGGTAAAAACCCGCAGCCAGTAACGCGGCGCCCAGGAGCCCAGACCAAAGCCGGCGGCGCCGCTGCGAGCCAACTGCCCGCCAGCGGCCGCCCGCCGTCAACACTTACTTGCTCCGGCTTGCGGATGCTAACTTGCTGTTGCGAGCGGTGCGCTTCTTTTTTCGTCCACGTTTTGCTGTAGGTCCCGATGTCATCAGACCGAGGTTCTTGAGTCCGAGGCTCTTGGCCACCGGGCCGCGCACCTCAGAAAATATCAGCCATCCGACGCCAGCAGCGATGAGCATGGACGCGATCGGGTTGTTACGGGCCTGCTTTGCCAGGATCGGCAGGACATCTTCGCCCCAGGCTCGAGGATTGACGCCGCCCAGCAGGTCGCTGACGACTGTCGACGGAGAGACGTGGTAACGCAGGTCGTTGATGCGGTCGGACAGACGCTCGCGGGCGCGCTCCGCCTTACGTTCGAGCTGTGCTGATGTAGCCATAGAGTCACCTCATATTTGTTTTGTGAGTGTTGAATCTTTTTGCAGTTGGTCGAGAGTTTTGGAGGGAGCAAGACGGGCCATGCTCAAGCGATTAAAGCCGACCCAAACGAGGCCGGTACCCCCAAGCAGGGTGAGTGCGGCGATGATGAGAATCGCGACCGGCCAGGAAAGACCATAGGCAACCAGACCGGCGATAGCGGCTTCGAGCAAAAGAACGATTGTCGCCATCAGCAAAAGCGCGCCGGCACCGATCAGCGCTGC
>JANWKN010000170.1 GCA_025451355.1 Pseudolabrys sp.
AATGCAGGAAGTAGTCACCGGTCTCGCGGCGTCGGAATTCTTTGCGCGCGTGCGTGAGCGTCTGACGCTCGATGTGCCGCCTGGCCTCACAGATGCGAGCGTGACACCAAAGCGGGGCGATCACGATGCCGACCCGGTGATGCGCAAGGTCGCCGAAGTGCGGCCGATCCGTCCCGCCGCTGTGTTGGTGCCGATTATCGACAATCCCGAGCCGACTGTGCTGCTGACGCAGCGCGCACAGCATCTGCCTGACCATCCGGGACAGGTGTCCTTCCCCGGCGGCAAGATCAACAAGGGTGACGCGAACCCGTGTGCCTCTGCCTTGCGCGAAACGATGGAGGAAATCGGGCTCGATCGCCCGCACATCGAGCCGATGGGTTACCTCGACCTCTATATGACCACGCTCGGCTATCGCATCGTTCCGGTTATCGCGCGAGTTAAGCCCGGCTTTCACTTGAATCTCAATCCGGCCGAAGTTGACTCGACCTTCGAGGTGCCGCTCGCTTTTCTGATGGATCAGGCCAATGTGCAGCGCCATTCGCGCGAATGGCAGGGCATGACGCGGCATTACTACGCGATCACTTTTGGTGAGCGCTACATTTGGGGCGTGACGGCTGGTATCCTGCGCAATCTTTACGATCGGATCTATCGATGATTCGCCCGATCTTCACCGAGATCGCTCTTTTCGTGGCGCCGTTCGTGCTCTACGCCGTCTTTTTGTGGGCGACAAAGGCTGGGGTAATGGATGTGAGCTCCTGGCCGCTGGTGCGCGTGTTATCGCTCGCCATAGCAGCGATGGCGCTGGTACTCGGCAGCTTCATCTACTTCGCGCATTTTTCCGGCGCGCCGCCGGGCTCCACTTACGTGCCGGCGCACATGGATAACGGAAAATTCGTGCCGGGGACCACGAAATAATGTCGTCGCAGGAAGGTCGCACCGATCGCAAGCTGGGCGATGCACCCTGGCTCACAACTGGCCAGCTGCCGCGCCTTCTCGATGTGCTTGATTGCGACGGGGAGGAAGCGCGCGTTGTCGGGGGTGCCGTCCGCAACGCATTGCTGGGCATGCCGATCGCGGAAATCGACGTGGCCACGACCGCCGTGCCGGAAGGGGTCATCAAACGCGTGACGGCCGTCGGGTTCAAACACGTGCCGACCGGCATCGAGCACGGCACGGTCACCGTCATTGTCGACAAGCACCCGTTCGAAGTCACTACGCTGCGCAAGGATGTCGAAACCTATGGCCGCCGCGCCAAGGTCGAGTTCGGCGGCGACTGGAAGGCTGACGCCGAGCGGCGCGATTTCACCATCAACGCGCTGTCGGCGGCGCGCGATGGTACGGTCTTTGACTATACCGGCGGCCTCGACGACCTCGCCCGCCGCCGCGTGCGTTTCATCGGCGATCCCGCCAAGCGCATCGCCGAAGATTATCTGCGCATCCTGCGCTTCTTCCGCTTCCACGCGGCCTATGGCACCAGCGATCACCCGGACCCCGCCGGCCTTATTGCCTGTATTCAGGGTCGCAACGGTCTCGATGAACTCTCGCGCGAGCGGGTACGGATGGAGATGATGAAGCTTGTCGTCGCCCCGCACGCGGTGCCCACGCTCATTTCAATGACCGACGCGGGATTGCTGCTGCGCGTGCTTGGCGGCGTGAGCTATCTGGGAAGTTTCGAGAATATGGCCAAGGTGGAGGCGGCAGTCGGAGTCGAGCCGAATGCGGTTCGCCGGCTCGGCGCGCTTGCGGTTGCCATCCCGGAAGATGCGGAGCGGTTGTGGCAGAGGCTGAGGCTTGCCAACAGCGAGCGCGAGCGGCTTGCGTCCATGGGAGAAAGTTGGGGACGCGTTTCGCCGCTGTATGGTGAGAAGGCGGGGAAGGCACTGTTGTATCGTCTGCGACCGCAGCAATTCACCGATCGTGTGTTGCTCGGCTGGGCGCGCTCGCAGGCTACCGCTCACGATGCCGAGTGGCATGCGCTCGCAACGCTGTCGCAACGTTGGACCGCGCCGGTATTTCCGCTCAAGGCAGCTGACTTCATGAAGCGCGGAGTTGTGCAAGGTCCGATGCTTGGCGTGGCCATTGCCGCGGCGGAGCAGGCTTGGATCGCTGCAGGATTTCCAAGCGATCAAGCAGCCCTTACTGCCATCGCGGAGGAGATCGCACGGGCACCAGCCTCGCCGCTGCAATCATGAATCTCTTTGCCGGCTTCCACGACATCTCATTCTGGCAATTGATACCTGTGGCGGCGGTCGCGCTATTCGCGTCAATCGTCGGTGGCGTATCCGGCTATGGGACTGGCGCGCTGATGCCGTTGGTGCTCGTGCCGCTTGTTGGCGCCGAGCCGGTCGTGCCGATCATCGCCATTTCTGCGATGTTCACGAATTCGAGCCGCGTTTTCGCGTTCCTGAAATATGTAGATTGGCGGCGCACCGCGATCGTGCTGATCATGGCACTGCCGACCTGTGTGCTGGGAGCCTGGGGATACACGCGGTTGTCGAGCACGGGCGCTGCGCTTGTGATTGGTAGCATGCTTATCCTGAGCGTGCCGCTGCGTCGGCTCTTGAAATATCACGGCGTCAAAATCGGCGATGTCGGACTGGCGCTTGGCTCATTCGGCTATGGTGTCGTAGTGGGCGGGACTGCGGGCTCCGGCGTAATTCTATTGTCACTCTTGATGTCGGCCGGAGTTGAGGGGGCCGGGGTCATCGCCACCGACGCCGCCATTTCTATTGTTGTCGGCATCGTGAAAATCTCTGTATTTGGAATCGCCGGCGTGATCACCGCGCAAGTGATCGTTTTCGCATTGTTGACCGGCCTTGTAGCTTTGCCCGGCGCTTTTCTCGCCAAAACCTTCGTCGAACGCATGCCGATGCACGTTCACACGGCGATCCTCGACGCGGTCGTGCTGTTGGGCGGAATATTTCTGGTGTGGAGCGCGGTGCACTGATCGGCTGAGATCAGCTCAGCCGTAGCGGCACGTTCCAACTCGCCGAATTTGCGGATCAGTTCAGGTACGCTCTTGCAACCGGTTTTCTCGCGGATCTGTTTGAGATGCGAATAAACGATATTGAGGCTCACGCGCCGCTCGGTTGCATGGGCCCGGTGATAGTGCGGGCACAGCCGACGCATCAGCGCGATCTCTCGCTTGCCACATGGCCTTGCTTGCGCGTCCTCTGCACGTGGACTGCAGCCAGTTTTTCCGGGGTGTGTTCGAAAATCGCGGCCGTAAAATAACGCAGCCCCATATGGGGCAAAAATTCTGCGTAGAACGGATCTCGTTCCATTCTGGGTTCATCCAAAATCTGATGGTCCCAGATGACAGCTCCGGCGCGCTAACGCAGGGCAAATGGAATGCGCGGGTTGAGCGCCGCGAACTGCTCGATGTAAGGAACGCGTGCGACATCTGGCAGACCGACCGAGCAGAACTCGACAGGTCGTTGTGTAGGTTTGTCGATGACTTCCAGGATTGCGCCCGACGCTCCGAGGAGCCGGCTTGTGGCTTCCAGAGCCTGCGGCACCTCCCGCAAGCGATGTGCCCGCGGATCGATACCTTTAGTCGCAGAGTGGCAGCAAGGCGGTTGGCTAAGCCAAGAGTATTGATGTTATTTCGAGTTTTCGAGGCTCACGGTAAGTTTATGGCCACTTCACCACGGGCGGCATGGAGGAGAGGATGGATTCGACGTTACCGCCGGTCTTGAGGCCGAATATAGTACCGCGGTCATAGAGCAGATTGAATTCGACGTAACGGCCGCGGCGGATCAGCTGTTCTTCACGGTCAGACTCGGTCCACGGTAAGGTGAAGTTCTTTCGCACCAGCCCCGGATAGACACGCAGGAATGCGCGACCGACGTCCTGTGTAAATGAAAATGTCTCATCCCAATCTGTTTCGAGATAATCATAAAATATGCCGCCGACGCCGCGCAGTTCGTTTCGGTGTTTTAGGAAGAAATAGTCGTCGCACCACTTTCTGTATTTGTCATAGGGCGCGATCTCGGCATGCAAGTCGCATGCTGTTTTCATCGCAGCATGAAAGGCAATGCTGTCGGGATCCGTCTGCAGCCGCCGTCTATCGAGCACCGGGGTGAGGTCGGCGCCGCCGCCGAACCAGGATTTGCTGGTAACGACAAAGCGTGTGTTCATATGGACCGCAGGCACGTTCGGATTGTGCAGGTGCGCGATCAGAGAGATACCCGATGCCCAGAAACGAGGATCCTCGTCGGCGCCGGGGATGTCGTGACGGAACTCCGGAGCGAATTCGCCGTGCACGGTTGAGCAATGCACACCAACTTTTTCGAATACGCGACCGTGCATCATGGCCATCGTCCCACCGCCACCGAGCGCGCCGGTATGGTCGGTGCGCTGCCATGGCGTACGCCTGAATCGACCTGGTGGCCGGTCCGCAAATGGAGCGCTTTCGGGCAGCGAATCCTCCACTGCCTCAAACGCGGCACAGATATCGTCGCGCAAGGCCTCGAACCATGTTCGTGCGCGTGTCTGGCGGGCTTCCAGTTGTCCTGCGTCCATTGATGGCTCCGGCCTGACTATATCCGCGGCGAAGCTACAGCGCCTATCACCGCGGTAAGCCGCCAGTCTGCCGCAGGGCTTCGCTCGCTACCATGGCGACCGCCATCGCAACATTGACCGAACGCATGCCCGGCCGCATCGGGACGCGCAGACGGGCGTCGGCTGCCTTGTGCACCGCTTCCGGAACGCCAGCGCTCTCGCGGCCGAACAGCAGCACCTGGTCGGTGTTGAATGCGTGATCGACGTATGATCGCTCTGCGGCTGTCGTCAGCAGCACAAGCGAAAGCCGCTCGCGGGCGCGCCAATCCTCGAAGGCCGAAAACGATGTGTGCCGGGTGAGGGTGACCTGGTCCAGGTAGTCCATGCCTGCCCGGCGGAACGCACGATCGGTCACGGGGAAGCCGGCCGGCTCTATGATGTGTGCTGCGATGCCCATGCAGGCGCAAAGCCGGAGAATCGTGCCGGTATTCTGGGGAATGTCCGGCTCGTAAAGGGCGATTCGCATGGCAGGCCTAGGGGACTCCTCGGTCGCGATAAGCCGGTCTGGCGGAACGATTGTGCGACCCATCCTCGCACGCGTGGACATCCGATCGGGGCAGATCGGATGCGGCCCGCCGCCCGGATCGCACACATGATGTAACATTTAAAGCGCGGGCGGGCGCAAAACCGGTGTCTACCTTAGTCAACCGGGCGCTTGCGGGCTTGCGCTTGCACGGCAAGGGTGCCAATAGAACCCCACCGACGCGCTGTCCTTCCTTTTAGGGCTGCCGCAACCGGGCCGCCTCGCCGCCTAAGGACTTCGGTCCGGGCTCCAGCCGTGGGCGGATGAATAAGCCACCGGAGGAGAGGGCCTCAGACGTGACGACCGTGTCTTCGGCGGAGCACACACGCCGCGACTTTCTCTACATCGCTACTGGGGCCGTCGGGGCCGTCGGGGCCGCTGCGGCTCTGGTTCCCCTGATCGCGCAGATGAATCCGGATGCCTCGACCATCGCGGCAGGTGCCCCGATCGACGTCGATCTCGCGCCCATTGCCGACGGGCAGATCATCAAGGTGTTCTGGCGGTCAAAACCGATCTTCATCTCCCATCGCACCAAGAAAGATATCGAAGAGGCGCAGACGGTCAACGTCGCCGCCCTTCCGGATCCCGAACCCGATTCAGCTCGCGTCAAACCGGGGCACGATCAATGGCTCGTGGTGATCGGCATCTGCACGCATCTCGGCTGCATTCCGCTTCCCCATCAGGGCGAGTATGACGGCTGGTTCTGTCCGTGCCACGGCTCGCAGTACGATACCTCGGGTCGTATCCGCAGAGGTCCGGCGCCGAAAAATCTCGCGCTGCCGCCATACAAATTTGTTTCCGATACGAAAATCCAAATCGGCTGAGCGAAACGTCGCATTCAAGGTTCAATCATGAGCGGACACTCGACCTACCAACCGCAGAGCAAGGTTCTGCAATGGCTCGAGAAACGGTTGCCGATCGGTGGCCTGGTTCATTCTTCTTTCGTGGTCTATCCGGTGCCGCGCAATCTGAACTATCTGTGGACGTTCGGCGGCATCCTCGCGTTCATGCTCGGCGTGCAGATCGTCACCGGCATCGTGCTGGCGATGCATTATACCCCGCACGTCGATCTCGCGTTCCGATCTGTTGAGGGCATCATGCGCGACGTCAACTATGGTTGGCTGTTGCGCTACCTGCACGCCAACGGCGCGTCGATGTTCTTCTTGGCCGTCTACGTCCACATGTTCCGCGGCATCTATTATGGCTCATACAAAGAACCGCGTGAGGTGCTCTGGATTCTCGGCGTGATCATCTACCTGCTGATGATGGCGACAGGCTTCATGGGCTACGTGCTGGTCTGGGGCCAGATGAGCTTCTGGGCCGCGACCGTGATCACCAATCTGTTTTCGGCAATTCCCGGCGTTGGCGACACGATCGTTACGTGGCTATGGGGCGGCTACGCGGTCGGAAATCCGACGCTCAACCGGTTCTACTCGCTGCACTATCTGCTGCCCTTTGTGATTGCGGGCGTGGTCGTACTCCACATTTGGGCATTGCACGTCGTCGGGCAGAATAATCCCACCGGGATTGAACCCAAGTCAGAAAAAGACACCGTGGCGTTTACACCCTACGCAACGGCGAAGGACGGCTTCTTCCTTGCTGCGTTCGTCATCCTCTACGCGTGGTTCGTGTTCTACATCCCGAATTTCCTCGGCCACGCAGACAACTACATCCCGGCCAATCCTGCAGTGACACCGACACACATCGTGCCGGAATGGTACTACCTGCCGTTCTACGCGATCCTGCGCGCAATTCCGGACAAACTGATCGGTGTCATTGCGCTCGGCGCCTCCATTGTGATTCTGGCTTTCCTGCCCTGGCTCGACACATCGAGGGTGCGCTCGGCCCGCTATCGGCCGTTGTTCAGGCAGTTCTTCTGGCTGTTCGTGATTGTGTGCGTCGGGCTCGGCTGGCTGGGCTCCAAGCCGCCTGAGGGAATCTACGTGATCCTGGCTCGCGTCTTCACCATTTATTACTTCGCGTTTTTCCTGGTCATCTTGCCGCTCCTCGGCATCTTCGAGAAGACCAAGCCGCTGCCGAATTCGATTTCGGAATCGGTTCTGGGCGCGAAAGCGTGAGCGGGAGAACGAACATGAAGATGCAGCGTACAATCATCGCTCTCGCGCTCGCTGGATGCGTCGGTTCGTCGATCGCACCGGCGGTTGCTCAGGAGCATGACACGCCGACGCCGCCGATGTTGAAGTGGTCTTTTTCTGGCCCGTTCGGCAGGTACGACCAGGGACAACTCCAGCGCGGCTTCAAGATTTACAAGGAAGTCTGCGCAGCCTGTCACTCGATTCAGATGCTGGCTTTCCGCAATCTGGCCGACCCAGGCGGCCCTGGCTTTTCAGAGGCGCAGGCGGCGGCGGTGGCCGCTGACTACAAGATCAAGGATCTCGACGATAAGGGCGAGCCAACTGAGCGCCCCGGACGTCTCGCCGATACCTTCCCGCCACCGTTCGCAAATGAACTCGTGGCCAAGGCGGCGAACGGCGGTGTTGCGCCGCCCGACATGTCGACCTTGGCGAAGGCCCGCACGTTTGAGCGCGGCTTCCCCTGGTTCGTGTTCGATACGATTACGCAATATCAGGAGCAGGGGCCGGACTACATCGCCGCGCTGCTGAACGGTTATGAGGAGCCCCCCAAAGGCTTCCAACTGCCGCAAGGCGGTCACTACAACAAATATTTCCCGGGCCACAATATTGCGATGTCGCCTCCGCTGCAGGCGGGCCAGGTGACCTTCGACGATGGTGCGCCGCAGACGCAGGAGCAATATTCCAAGGATATCTCCGCGTTTCTGATGTGGGCAGCCGAGCCGCACATGGTGGCGCGCAAGCGCATCGGCCTGCAGGTTATGATCGTCCTGATCGTGCTCGCCGGATTGATGTATTTCACCAAGAAAAAGGTGTGGCACGAGGTCGAGAAGCCGCGCGAAATCGCACGCGGACAGGACCCGAAGAAGACCGCGGCCTGACGACTTTGGAAATGTTGTTGCGCGAAGGGCCTCGTTTGGGGCCCTTCGTTTTTTTGTCGGCTCGTATAGGCTGAACGCACTCCTCTTCCACACTTGCGAGTGCGCATGGCCAAATCTGTTCTCGGTATCATCGGTGGGTCTGGCATTTATGATTTGCCGGGCCTTGGCAATGTACAAGAGCAACGGATTGCCAGTCCCTGGGGCGATCCATCCGGTCCTCTGCGCATCGGGGAGATCGCAGGGCTGCCGGTCGTGTTTCTCTCGCGCCACGATCAGGGCCACCGGCTATCGCCGTCAGATATCAACTATCGCGCCAATATTGACGTCTTGAAGCGTGCCGGTGTTACCGATCTGGTTTCCTTGTCAGCGTGTGGCTCGTTCAAGGAAGAGCTGCCACCCGGGTCCTTCATTCTGGTCGATCAGTTTGTCGATCGTACCTACAGGCGCGAGAGCTCTTTCTTCGGCAAGGGACTTGTGGCGCATGTTTCAATGGCTCACCCGGTGTCGCCGCTGTTGCGCGCGAATTTGCGTGATGCGGCAACGGCGGAGGGCATCACGCCGCACTGGGGCGGCACCTATGTGTGCATGGAAGGCCCACAATTCTCCACTTACGCCGAAAGCATGACCTACAAGCAGCTTGGCTATTCCGTCATCGGTATGACCAACATGCCGGAAGCCAAACTCGCTCGGGAGGCGGAGATTTGCTTCGCGACCGTCGCGATGGTCACCGACTTCGATTGTTGGCATCCGGATCATGACGCCGTGACGGTCCAGCAGATCATCAAGGTTCTGCTAGCCAATGCTGAACAAGCCAAGAAACTTGTTGCGCGGCTGGCGCGCGATTTTTCACGCGAGCACGAGCCTTGCCCGATCGGTTCCGATCGCGCGCTCGATACAGCGCTGATCACGGCACCAGAGGCGCGTGATCCGGAGCTGATCAAAAAGCTCGATGCCGTTGCGGGCAGGGTGCTCGGCCGTTAGCCTTGCCATCATGAACATGCGGGCTGGCGCTGTCACGCGTGAGGAGCCTCCGTTTCGTGCCGAGCACATCGGCAGTCTGTTGCGGCCGAGAACGCTGCTGCAAAAGCGTGAGCGCTTCGCACGTGGAGAGATTTCGCAGGCCGATTTGACCGACGCGGAAGACGCGGCGATCGTGGACGCAGCGGCCTTGCAGGAGCGGCTGGGCCTCCAGTTCGCGACTGACGGTGAATTCCGTCGTCGCTCGTATCACAGTTTTTTCTACCGACAGCTTGGCGAGCTGAGCATCGATACCGTTGCGGGCGCCGATGCCGAGGGCGGGGCAGCCGGTGCCGGGCGGGGACAACAGCCCGTTGCGCTCATCAAAAGCCGCGTGCGCTGGACGCATCCGGTGAATGTCGCCGATTTCAATTTTCTCAGAAGCAAAACGAAATTGCTTCCCAAGATTACGATCCCCGGACCGTGCGCGTTGCATTTTCGCGGTGGCGATGCCGCGGTGCTGGCGCACGCCTATCGTGACACTGACCAATTCTGGGATGACATCGTCGACGCATTCAACAAAGAGCTGGCTGCGTTGGCGGACACGGGCTGTCGCTACGTGCAGATCGATGAAACGGCCTTCGCCAAATTTGGCGATCTGGATGTGCAGGCGGCTCTAGCGGCGCGTGGCGACGACTGGAGCAAGCTAATCGACACCTATGTTGGAGTGACAAATCGCGTGTTGCGCGCGGCGCCGAAGGGTCTCCAAATCGGAATGCATCTCTGCCGTGGTAACCGTGGCGGCCACTGGCACGCCGAGGGCAGTTACGAGGACGTCGCCGAACGGCTGTTCAACGCATTGGACATTTCTTTTTATTTTCTCGAGTACGACACCCCGCGCGCGGGTACCTTCACTCCGCTCCGTTTCGTTCCCAAACACAAATCGGTCGTGCTTGGATTGGTTTCGTCTAAGACGCCAATTTTGGAAGATAAGGCTGTTCTGCGCACGCGCGTCGAGGAGGCGAGCCGACACGTAGCACTTGATCGTTTGGCAATGAGCCCACAATGCGGCTTTGCTAGCGTGGACACCGGTAATCCGGTGACGCCTGAGATGCAGGAAGCTAAGCTTCGCCTCGTCGTTGAACTGGCGAACGAAATTTGGGGCGAGGCCCGGTCAAAGTGAGAGGCAGCATGCGGTGTGGCGCTATCTACCTCACAATTGCGATTGGCGCGGCCATTGTTTCGGTGACCGCCCAGGCGCAGGAGCAATATCCCAACCGCCCGGTTCATGTGCTGGCCGCTGCAGCACCAGGAGGCAATCCTGATGTTTTGGCGCGTCTATTGTCCCAACGGCTTGCTGAGATCCTTGGCCAGCCTTTTGTCGTCGAAAATGTCCCCGGCGCCGGCGGCATATTGGCGGCCAAGCGAATCGCCGAAGCGTCGCCCGACGGATACACGCTGATGTTGAACGATTCCGGGGCACTGGCGATCAACATCAATATGAGCGCAGACGCTACCTACAAGCTGAAGGACTTCACGCCGATCACCGCGCTTGCGACCGTGCCGACCGTGCTGGTGATCATCCCGTCGGTGCCCGCCAATACTGTGAATGAATTCATCGCGCTGGCAAAATCGAAACCGGGGATGATGAGTTTCGGATCTGCAGGTGCCGGATCCATCCATCATCTCACGATGGAAATTTTCGCCGAACGCACCGGCATCAAGATGCTGCATGTCCCCTATCGCGGTGGGACCGCCCTGGTGAATGGATTGCTGACCGGCGAGATTCAGGCTGGATGGTCCGGTCTCCCAAATGTGATTTCGCATATCAAGGCGGGCACCTTGCGCGGTCTGTGTGTCAGCGTGCTCAAGCGGGCCTTATCCCTGCCCGACGTGCCAACCTGTGACGAGGCCGGCATCAAGGGCTTTGACATCGCCGATATGCTGGGCTTGCAGGCTCCCGCCGGCATGTCGCCCAAATCGGTGGAGCGATTGCAGATTGCGATCGCGAAGGTCATGCGCGAATCGGCGATGGCCGAGCGCATGGAGTCTCTCGGTATGGCTCTCCAGGAAAACGGTACGGCGAACTATGTCCGCTTCATGCAAGACGACCTCGATCTCTACGCCAAGGTGATCGACCGTCTTGGTCTTAGCCGCAAGGCGAGCAAGTGAACCTTTCGCGCAACATCTATTGAGGATCCGATGCATATCGTCGATGTGAACCGGCAATCGAGCGAAGAATGGCGAGCGGGCGTTGTGACGCGCATGAAAGCCTCTGCCGCGAACAGCGCCACCCAACTATGCCTGTTCGAGCAATGGTGCGATCCAGGACACGGTGCGCCAAATCATCTGCATGCGGTTGAAGAGGTTCTGTGCGTCCGTGAGGGACAGGCTGACGTGTGGATCGATGATAAACATGTCACGCTGACGAGCGGGCAGTTAGTTATCGTCCCGGCCGGCCGCAAACACGGTTTTTCAAACATCGGCCAAACTGTCCTACATATCGAGTCGACACTCGCGGCTCCTGTATTCGAGGCGGCGTACGACGACAAGCGAGAGACGCCGCGTCGCTGGTTGCCGGGATCAGATTGAACCAAGCAGCATCGCAATCATGGCACATTCTTCCTCACTCAAAGACGACCTGCGCGCCGCGATCCGCAACATCCCGGACTATCCAAAGCCCGGCATCATGTTCCGCGACATCACGACCTTATTGGGTGATGCGCGTGCATTCCGGCGCGCGGTCGATGAATTGGTGCAGCCTTGGGCCGGCATGAAGATCGACAAGGTCGCGGGAATCGAAGCACGCGGCTTCATTCTGGGAGGTGCCGTCGCGCATCAGGTTTCGGCAGGCTTCATCCCGATCCGCAAGAAGGGGAAGCTTCCCTATAAACGCGTGACCATCGGCTATTCGCTCGAGTACGGCATCGACGAGATGGAAATGCATGAAGATGCGGTGAAGAAGGGCGAGCGTGTGATTCTCGTGGACGATCTGATTGCCACGGGCGGCACCGCGGAAGGCGCAGTCAAGCTGCTGCGTCAGTTGGGGGCCGATGTCCTCGCAGCCTGTTTCGTCATCGATCTGCCGGAGTTGGGTGGCGCCGACAAACTGCGCACGATGGATGTGCCGGTGCGCATCTTGATTTCATTCGAAGGGCATTAGCGTCGGTACGGCCCCCATGGTCCGGACGGACCGCCTCCCGGAGCGACCGGTGGCTCGTCCGGCAAGAATGGCTTGCCGGCCCGTCCGTCCTGGTCGCGACTTCCCCAGGGGCCGTCTGCTGAGGGCGGTGAAAGCTGGTCGGGCTGCTCGGGCGGTTTCAAGGCGATCGGCCCTGGGTCGTGGCCGCCGGCAAACTTGACCAAGGCCTCCACCCGAGAATCGACTGATGGGTGGGTGGCAAACAGGTCCGAGAAGCCCTGACGCGGGTTGTCGATACACATCTCCATTACCGCCGAATTGGCGCTGACGAGTTCTCCGCGTCCCTCGATCTTGCGCAGCGCCGAGATCATGGCGTCGGGATTTTTGGTGAGCTCGACCGAGCCGGCGTCGGCGAGATATTCGCGCTGGCGCGATAGCGCGAAGCGGATGACGATCGACAAGATCCAGGCGACGACAATCAAAGCTATCGCGATGAGGATGGCGATCCCGGCGCCGCCTTTGCGGTCGCTGTCGCCACCCCTGCGGCGAAACCCGCCGAAAAACACGTTCTGGAAGAACAGCCGGAAAACCATCTCTCCGAAGAACGAAATCACGCCGGCGATGACCACCGCGATCACCAGCATGCGGACGTCGCCGTTGCGGATATGGGTCAGCTCGTGGCCGAGCACGGCTTCGAGCTCGGCGTCGTTGAGCGCGTTGATCAAGCCGCGTGTCACCGTGATCGAATATTGTTTTTGATTGAGACCGGTGGCGAAGGCGTTCAGCGCATCGTCATCGGCGATCTTCAGCTTTGGCATGGTGATGCCGCGTGAGATGCAGAGATTTTCCAGGAGATTGTAGAGCCGCGGTTCCTCCGCGCGGGTGACCTCGTGGCCGCCGGTGACGGCGTCAATCATGGACTGATGAAATTTGTAGGCGATGAGGATCCAGACAACGGTGCCAATGGTCGCGAAGGGAAAAGCCTTGGCGAGATCGAAGAGCGCGGCTTGCACCAGATAGTCGAGCGGAGCATCGACGGTCAGCGCTTCCGCCAGCAGCGCGCCTGCGAACACCAGGAGATAGACCAGAAAGAACAGGCCGATAAGCAGCGCGATTGAACGGCGCCTGTTCGACTGGATGTGAGAATAGAGCCCGTAAGCGGCCATTCTTTATCCGGCCCTGTGCTCTGTCATGCCCGGCCCAGTGCTGCCGGAAAAGAAGACATTGTCGGGCCGGGCAAGCCCGGCCACAACCGGTGTCGTCAAGCGGATCTAGAACTTCACGCTCGGTGCCTGCTCGAGTTGGGCACGGCCTTCGCCAAGATCAAAAAATGTACGCGGCAAGAAGCCGAACATCCCGGCGAAGATGGACGCCGGAAACTGCTGGATGCCCGTATTGTATTCCTGCACCGCGTTGTTGAAGAACCGGCGCGACGCAGCAAGTTTGTTCTCGATGTCCGACAATTCGGCCTGCAACTGTTGAAAGTTCTGATTAGCCTTGAGATCCGGATAGGCTTCCGAGAGGGCGAATAACTGCCGAAGCGCGCCGGTGAGCGCGTTCTCCGCAGCCACCTTCTGCTCTACGCCGGGGGCAGCCATCGCCGCATTTCGCGCCTGAACCACGGCCTCCAACGTTCCGCGCTCATGCGTGGCATAGCCTTTGACAGTCTCAACTAGGTTGGGAATGAGGTCGTGCCGTTGCTTCAGCTGAACATCGATGTCGGCAAAGGCCTGGTTGGTCCTCTGACGCATGGCGACGAGGCTGTTGTAGATACTGATCGCCCAGACCACGAGGACGACGATGATGCCAAGGACAACCCAGCCGGTGGTGGACATAAAAGACTCCAAATTCGAGACACGGAAATCGGTTGCACAAAATCAGTTTATCTCAGATGCGGTTCTGGTCGCTAACGGCAACCAGGTAGGTGTCCTTGGAAGGGGTGGGTTTTTGGGCGCAAAAAAAGACCCCGAGCCTAAACCCGGGGTCTCTTAGCCAGACGGCTATTCGGGGGGTAAGGGGGGAGCCGTCCAGCTGAAATACACGCGATTAACTCCGCCCCCTGGCAAATGGTTCCGGCCCCAATGTGGTCGAATGAGATTCGATGTCGCAAGCGGTTCGCTTCGCCGCCGCAACACGGTTTCAGAAGTGTTTCCAACGGGTTGAAGGAGGGGCGGATTTTGTCCGGCCGTCGCTCCGCACCAATCTGATCAACTCGCCTCGCGGAACCGGACCGCGGCTTCCAAATCGACAGATACGAGTTGGGACACACCACGCTCGGCCATCGTGACGCCGTACAGGCGATTCATGCGCGCCATCGTAATCGGATTGTGCGTAATGATGACGAAGCGCGTGTCGGTCGATTTCGTCATCTCGTCGAGCAGATCACAGAAACGCTCGACGTTATGGTCATCAAGCGGTGCGTCCACTTCGTCCAGAACACAAATTGGCGCGGGGTTGGTCAGGAACACGGCGAAGATGAGGGCAAGCGCCGTCAGAGCCTGTTCTCCGCCCGAAAGGAGTGACAGCGTTGCTGGCTTCTTGCCGGGCGGCTTAGCAAGAATCTCCAGGCCGGCCTCCAGTGGATCTTCGCTTTCGACCAACTGCAACTCGGCAGTCCCGCCGGCGAACAACTGGGTGAAGAGGTGTTGGAAGTGTTTGTTGACCTGCTCAAATGAAGTGAGCAGCCGCTCGCGTGCTTCGCGGTTGAGGCTTTGGATGCCGAGCCGCAATTTCTTGATAGCCTCTACCAGGTCGTCGCGTTCGGTGGTGAGCGAGGAGTGTTGGACCTCAACCTCTCGCAGCTCTTCCTCGGCGCGAAGATTGACCGCGCCTAGGCGTTCACGCTCACGGCGAAGACGTTCAAGCTTCTCTTCAATTTCGGCAAGATCGGGTAAGGGATCGGTCGGACCGATTTCGGCAAATTCCGCGACCGCTGACGGTTCAATTTCCAGCATATCGCGGATTTCTCTCGCGATATCGCTAAGCCGACGTTTGGCTGCTTCGAAGCGTTCCTCGGCGCGGGCGAATTCTTCGCGAGCTGCACTGGCGGCTTCCAGCGCGGCCCGGGCATCGCGATCGGCTGTGGCGAGCGCCGTTTCAGCGGCCTGCAGTCGGTCGGCACAGTCCTGCCGGGCGGTTTCCGCAGTCTGCACTTCGGCGATTAGTGCACGCCGTTTCTCGGCGAAAATCTGGGGTGCATTCTCGAGCTCCGTACGGTCGCGTCTGGCCTCGACAGTGCGCTGTTCGAGTGTGGCGATCTGTTTTCGCGCGCCTTGTTGACGTTCGATCCAACCCGTCCTGTCGGCTGCAAGGGTCGTCAGCCTGCGGTCGGCAAGTTCAGCTTCGCGGACAATCGCCTGTTGCTCGGCTCGCACCTCCGCCAGCCTCGCGCGTTTGCCCGAAATCTCGTCGCGCACCTGCGCGAGCTTTGTTTCGAGATGGGCGGCCGGGGCGAGCCGGATGAGCGAGCCTTCAGCGTCAGCTTTGGCGGTTGTCGCTTCGTCGCGGCTCGTATTAAGCCGCGCACGGGCTTCGGCCAGCGCCGATAGCCGCGCAGCCTGACGATTGAGATCTCGTTCGCGTGCGCGTGTTTCAGTTTCTACACTGCTGGCAGCCTTGAAGGCTGCCTGTGCCGTTTCAACTGTCCGGCGATTGGCGTCGACCTCGCTTCGCGCGCTTACGAGTTCGCTGTCGATCTCGGCAAACCGGCTGCGTTGCGCCAGCCTCCGGGCGGCGCCGGTTGGCGCGTGCGCCGCGGCAACAAACCCGTCCCAGCGCCAGAGGTCGCCCTCGCGTGATACCAGCCGCTGGCCGGTTTTGAGGGAACTGGCAAGACGGATAGCCGCGTCGCGCTCAACGACTCCGATTTGTGAAAGGCGGCGCGTCAATTGCGCGGGTGCTTTCACATATTGCGCCAACGTCGCGACGCCGTCGGGCAGAGCAGGGTCGTCCGCCTCGTGAGCAATCCCGCTCCAATGCATGGGTGAGGATGGATCGACAGGCGCATCCAAATCGTCACCGAGTGCGGCGCCAAGCGCTTTCTCATAGCCTTTTTCGACGGAGATGTGGTCGATGACCGGAGGCCAAAGGCTGCGGGTCTCGAGCGACAGCATCTTTGACAAGGTCTTCGCTTCGGTCTCCAGCCGCTGCACGCGCTTTTCTGATTCCGCCAACGTAGCCTGGGCAGTTTCCATTTCAGCGCGCGCCACATTGTGCGCAGCTTCGGCTGCAATCGCGGCAGCCTCCGCCTCGCTGAGCGCGACTTGAGTCCCTTCCATCGCCACAGCAAGCGGACCAACATCTCCCGTGGGAAGCGTTGCCAGTTCACGCTCGATGGCCTCGATTTCTGAAGAAATCCTCGAAATGCGTTCGCTTTGTTCCCGGGCAGCGTTCTCGAAGAGGTTGCGTTGAGCAGCCAGATCCGCAAGCTCTGTGGTGCGATCGGCGAAGATCCTCTCAGCCGCTCCCAGTTCGGTGTCCGCTTCAGAGACCTTGGCGTCGACCCCCCTTCTACGACCCGCGCTTTCGCGCGCTTCGGCGCGAATGGCTTCTTCTTCGGCGACCAGGCGTGCAATCGCCTGTTCGGCGTCAGCAGCAAGGCGCTGTTCCCGCTCGGTATCGGCAGCGAATTGAACGAGCCTAAGGTCAAGCTCGACGATGCGGTCCTTCGCCCGCGTTTCTTCGCGGTCAAGATCTCGCTGGGCAACGTTAAGGCGGTGTAGCGCGGCGCCTGCGTGTGCCTCCGCTTCGCGCAATTCCGGCAGAGACGCCGCAGCGAGCGCCTGACGCTTTGACGCTTCTGCTTCTGCGCCCACCCGATCCGCGACGGTGCGTACGGAGACGTCTTTCGCGTGCTCGGCTTCGGTGACTTCGCTGTTCGCGCAACTCCATCGCAAATGATAAAGGGTCGCCTCAGCCTTGCGCACCTGGGAGGATACGGTTCTGTAGCGGATCGCCTGACGCGCCTGCTTTTTCAGACCATCAATTTGGGCAGACAGTTGGCCAATTACGTCTTCGACCCGCAGAAGATTGGTCTCTGCTGCCTTCAATCTCAGTTCGGCCTCATGGCGTCGCGCGTGCAAACCGGCAATGCCGGCCGCCTCTTCCAGCACGCGACGGCGCTGTTCCGGTTTAGCCTGAATGATCTCGCCGATCCGACCCTGATGGACGAGCGCGGGCGAACGCGCGCCGGTCGACGCGTCGGCAAAAACGATTTGCACGTCACGCGCGCGTACATCCCGCCCGTTAATCCGATAGCTAGAGCCGGAATCACGCTCGATCCGACGGGCAATTTCCAACGAGTCCTGATCGTTGAAGGCAGCCGGTGCCGAGCGCGTCGAATTGTCGATCGCGATGGCGACCTCGGCATTGTTTCGCGCTGGCCGACTGTTTGAGCCGGAAAAAATGACATCGTCCATCGATGCCGCGCGCATAGATTTGTGCGAAGATTCGCCCATGACCCAGCGCAACGCCTCAACCAGATTCGATTTCCCGCAACCGTTTGGGCCCACCACGCCGGTTAAGCCTGGCTCAATCAGGAAATCGGTCGGTTCGACGAACGACTTGAAGCCGAGCAGCCGCAGCCGTGTAAGTTTCATACGTTAGGGCCTCGTGGCTCTTTGTTAGCGACGGACAACGTTCCGGATCTCATCTTTTTGGTCATGCGCAGAGTAGCGCGGCGCACTTTCGCTTCATCGATTTTGCACTGAACAAATCACTAGGTCGTTCCGTGGCTTGGCCCGAATCTAAGAGGGGGCGCCACATCGGCCCGGAGAATGAATCGCCGCGCCCGCAAGGGCAACTACCCCGCAGAAGTTAGGGGCGGTTTTCCATATCTTTCCGAAAGGGCAGACGCGAAAACGGGGTTTGTACGCTTACCGCGCGTGCGTGACTCGGGCCAAAAAACCCTTGTCAGCCCTTGAGATAGGGGTCAATCAGCTTTGCCATTTCGTCAGTCGACAAGGCGCCAGGGTATTGCGTCCCATTGATGAAAAAGGTGGGCGTTGATTGCACCTTGAATTTGTCGACGGCGCGTTTGCGGATGCTTTCGATGCCATCGAGTACCTGCTGATTCGCCAGGCAGGCATTGAAGGTTTGTTCCGTCAGGCCCGCCTGCTTTGCAATGGCAAGCAAAGGAGGTATCGGCTTTTCGACCGCCCACTGCTTTTGCTGGCGAAACATTGTGTCGATCAGGGCAAAATATTTCCCGTTGTCGTCCTTGCCGGCACAACGCGCCAGCATGAAAGCGGCGGCGGCGAGGTTGTCGAGCGGAAACTCGCGGAAGATCCACCTTACTTTGCCGGTGTCGATGTAGCGCTTCTTGATTTCTGGAAACGTGGTTTCTTGAAAGTGCGCGCAGTGGGGGCAAGTCATCGACGCGTATTCAATAATGGTCACAGGCGCCTTTTCGTCGCCCATCGCCATTTCTGGCAATGCGTCGGATTGCATCAACTCGCTGGTAGGCACGGAATCTGCCCAAGCCTCGACCGTCAAAGGTGGCAATGAGGAAACACCGAGCACTGCGGTGGCGAGCGCCACGGCAGACGTGGTCAGGCAAAATTCGCGGCGGGTGATCTGCAACGGAGGCTCCTGGGGCTGAGTGCCGGTCTGAACCGTCACTGGCTAGCTGGACAGCACAATTGTGGCAATGCCGGGCCAGCCTGCCAAGCCGGGCAGAGGCCTCAATTTCGCTTGATCGCCGCGCCCAGCCGGCCGAGCGCCTGACGCAGATTCTCGTCCTTGATATCCGGCAAGGTTTCGGCGACCCGTGCCGCCATGGAGGGGTCGGGTGTGTGCTGTGTGGGTTTCTCGCGATGCCTGAGGGGGGCTTGCCGCAAGGCAATGCGACCGATCGCCTGCCAGCCGAAAAAGCGGTTGACCCTCTCAAGGATGACGGCTGAGAGGTGCTGGATTTCGAGTGCGGCGGGTCCTTCGACCCGCAGCACAAGCGTGGCGGGTTCCGGGATTTTATCGCCGACCGGACGGGACCAATTGATCTTGAGCGGCTCGCTGTGGGCGGCAATCTCAGCGCCGACGATGTCGGGCCAGCGCGAAATGATCTCAGTTGAGGCAAAGCCCTGCGCCTTGAACGCGTCGCCCAAGGTCGCACTCAGCAATTCCGAAAGTGGCCGGGGAAAACCGCGCGGGGGCTTGCTCATAGGTACGTGCCTTGTGCCATCGTCGCACCATGACC
>JANWKN010000171.1 GCA_025451355.1 Pseudolabrys sp.
CTTCCGAAGCTCGCCGCACTCGGCTTGCCACTTCCGCTTGGCGGCTCTTCAAATCATTTCCGCACAGCGACGCTGCGCAAAGTCGGCGGCTGGGACCCTCACAACGTCACGGAAGATGCCGACCTCGGGATGCGCCTCGCCCGCTTCGGATATCGATCAGGCGTGATCCCATCCAGCACCTACAAAGAGGCGCCTGCGGATGTCGGCCGCTGGGTCGGTCAGCGGACACGCTGGTTCAAGGGCTGGATGCAGACGTGGCTTGTCCATATGCGCAAGCCATACCGGCTTTTCCGCGAGCTAGGATTCGGTGGCTTTCTCGCATTTCAGCTTATCGTCGGCGGCAACGCACTGGTCGCCTTGGTGCATCCGATCTTCATGTTACGAATGATTTTCGAGTTGTTGAGGCCGGGCTCGCGCGAAGACTATCCGTCGATTCAGTTCGTGCTCTATCTGCTCATCATCGCGGCGGGATATCTGCTTTCGGCATTTATCGGCTGTTTTGGCCTGGCGCGCCGCGGCATGCTGAAAAAGGTCGGGGTTCTTACTCTGACCCCGCTGCACTGGCTGCTGCTTTCGATTGCCGCATGGTGGGCGGCCGTTGAACTGATCTACGCTCCCTTTCGCTGGAAAAAGACCGAACACGGGCTCGACAAGGCTGCGCGGCAGAAGAGCACCACGCGTTCGCTGCTCGACCTTGAGCGCCTCCTCAGTGATTTGAAAAGACGCGGCGAACTCGCGACTAGAGATAGCGCTTCAAGTCGGCGGCGGCTTCTTCGGGTCGCCGCTTGAGATTGAACGGAGCGACAAACCGGCCCTGTTTGTCCATGAGATAGACTAGGGCCGTGTGGTCCATGTTGTAATCAACATTGTTCGTCGGAACTTTCTTTGCATAGACGCGATAGGCCTTTTCGACCGCATCAATGGATGGGCGGTCACCGGTGGCCCCTCGCAAATGCGGATCGAAGCTCGAGAGATAGTCCTTCATCACGGCGGGCGTGTCGCGTTCGGGATCTACTGTGACGAACAGTGCACCTGCGCGATCTGCATCCTTGCCTAATGCCCGCAAAACTTCGGAGACATCGAAAAGCGTTGTAGGGCATACGTCCGGGCAATGTGTGTATCCGAAGAACACAAGGTACGGCCGACCTTTGATATCTGCGTCAGTTATCGAGTTGCCGCTCTGATCGATCAGTTTGAAAGGACCACCGATGGCCGACGAACCGGTACCCGCGGCGCCAAAGTTCCCGGTCGCGTAAAGAAACACGCCCGAAAACACGACCAACCCGGTCACAAACGCGGAAATGATCAACAGAATCTGCGACGTTCGCGCGGTCATAGCTTCGTAGCTCTTTCAGAAACACGCGGCCCAGCCGGCGCGTACCATTTCGAGAAACACCGCGGTTCCGTAATAGGCCCAAAGCCCCAAGGTTGCGGCCATTAAGAGCCCGCACGCGAGTGCGACCAACACCATCGGTCGGAAAACTGCGGTATTCGAAACGACCGCCGACATGAACACCCCGAAAATCGCGACTATTTCCTCAGATAAGCTCGATCCGGGCCTGAAGCAATGCACACGTGGTTGCGTCGCCTTAGATTAACCATCCTAGTTCCAATAAAATGCCGGGGATTCGGTAGTATCAGGGCTTGGCGTTGACTAGTTCGGTCGAAGCCTTGATGTATAGTGCTCACGAAAATCAACACCTACTTCGCATGGAGAACATGATGCGCAGTGCTTTGGTGATCGCCTTGGCGATCTCTATGTCGGCGGCCACCACCGCCTGGGCCCAGAACGCGCAGGCTCCTGCGCCGGCCGCAGCTGCCGCCAAGTGCGACAATCCAAAAGCACTCGGTGTGGCACGCGTCGTCGAAATCGACACCACCGGCGGACCCGGCTTCGGGTTCGAGCATTTCAAAGCGTATGATTTTCTTAAAGACAAGGAAGTCGTTCTGACTTTCGATGACGGCCCCTGGCCCGGACACACGCCGGCGGTGCTCAAAGCGCTTGCGGATCAATGCACCAAGGCGGTGTTCTTCCCGATCGGCAAACATGCCGGATGGCATCCGGAAATCATGAAACAGGTCGCGTCCGCCGGTCACACAGTCGGCTCGCACACCTGGTCGCACAAGGATCTGTCGAAGCTGAACGAGCAGGAAGGCAAGGACGAAATCGAAAAGGGTTTCGCTGCCGTGAGCATTGCGCTCGGCAACAAACCTGTCGCTCCTTTCTTCCGTTTCCCGGCACTGCGGCACCCGCCCGAACTGGTGAAATACCTGGGCGAGCGCAACGTCGGAATTTTCTCGACCGATATGGACTCCTTCGACTTCAAGATGCGTAAGCCGGAGCAGGTCGTCACCTCGGTGATGACGAAGCTCGAGAAACACGGTAAAGGCATCATCCTGATGCATGACTTTCAGCAGGCGACTGCAAAGGCAGCACCGGATCTCCTCCAGAAACTCAAGGACGGTGGCTACAAGGTCGTGCAGGTCGTCGGCAAGACCCCGGTCGAGCCTAAAAAGGAATACGTCGACATGGTCCTCAAGGAGATGGGCGGCGGCCTTGAAGCGGCGCGGCCCATGTCGAGTGTCATCAAGACCATCGACGGCAACTGAGCTGATAAAAAGAGAATTTGGGCCGGCCGCGCCACGCTGCGCGGCCGGCTTTTTTTGCCGCATATTCTTCCGTTCGCGCGTTATGCTAGGCTTGAGCGGGAAGAATTCGGCAATCAGGGGGTCACAAATGAGCGTACTGCTCGTCGCCTTTGGTGCACTGGCGGCAATATGGATTCTCGTGTTGCTGGGGTCGCCGTTCTTCGGTCCGCGGGATCACTAGACCCCGATCCGACCTCTCACCGAGACAGTGCCGTAAAGATCGAACCGGCCGCGTTGGCGTAGTCGTAAGCGATACGACTTGCGACGAAGAAAAGTGTCGTCGCGAGGACAAGCCTGAGGGCGCGCTCGGGGACGCGTATTGCGAAATAACTGCCGACAAAAATGCCGGGAAGCGAGCCGGCCAGCAGCGAACCCATAATGTGCCAATCGACGGATCCCATCATCCAGTGTCCGGCGCCGGCAATCAGCGTCAGCGGCACGGCGTGCGCGATATCTGAGCCAACGATTTTCGCCATGGGGAGGTGCGGATAGAGGATGATTAGTGCGATCACGCCAAGAGCACCGGCGCCGACAGAGGAGATCGACACAAGCGTTCCTAGCACGATGCCGACTAACACCGTGTTCCTCGCGGTGCGTCGCGCGTCGAGTTCTCCCACGCGCGCGCGATAGGCAGCGACGATTGGGTTGCCGAACACCAGCACAAATGCGGTCGCGAAAAGTGCAATACTGAGGACGAGCGTTATCAGATTGCGTGCTGCTTCCCCGCTGAGATTAAAGTGCGACAGGGCGCTGAGAGTTGCGATCGTGGCGGGAATGCTGCCGGTTGCGAGCCGCTTCACCACGGTCCAATCGATACTCCGCGCCAGCCCGTGCACAAGGCTGCCACCTGTCTTGGTCGCGGCCGCGTAAAGAAGGTCGGTGCCGACCGCCGTGGCAGGATGAACGCCGAACAGCAGGATGAGAATTGGCGTCATCAAAGAGCCGCCGCCGACCCCGGTCATGCCTACCAAAAGGCCTACCGCAAAGCCCGAAAGCGAATAAAGCGGATCTATCATTGAGAACGGCCTCGTCGCGACCGGCGGCTCCCAATCTAAGCATGGCTGCGCACAGCCGTCATGGCGAAAGGAGAAAACCTCCAATTGGCATAGCTGTTCCGCGGATTTTTCCGATTATCGGGCTTGGATCGCAACCAAATCATACCTAATTCGTTCGGTAAGTTGGTGTGACAAGGACGCCGCGTTTATCGGAACGGATAGATCACGTGCCGGATATCGTCACTCTCACGATCAACCCTGCAATCGATATCTTCGTCAATGTTGAGCGTGTCGAGCCGACCCGCAAATTGCGGTGTTCTGCGCCAAAACGAGATCCCGGCGGTGGCGGTATAAACGTAGCCCGCGTGGCGTATCGGCTCGGCAGTACCGTGGCCGCGATCTACCCGACCGGTGGCGCGATCGGAAAGTTGCTACACCGGTTAGTGGAGCGCGAAGGCATCGCCAGCCTGGTGACACCGTCGCATGTCGAAACACGCGAGAACTTTACGGCCTACGAAGAATCAACTGGAGAGCAATATCGCTTTGTGTTGCCGGGCTCGCGGCTTCATCGCGCCGAATGGGAAGCCGTGCTCGATAAATTGTCGTCGTTGACAGACAAACCGAAGTTCGTTGTCGCGAGCGGGAGCGTCCCGCCCGGCGTGCCGGAAGATTTCTTCGCACGCGTCGCACGCTGCGCCAATCAGCTTGGCGCGCAAAGTGTGATCGATACTTCGGGTCCTGCACTCAAGGCGGCCCTTGCGCACGGGGTGTCGGTCATCAAACCGAATTTGGCTGAGCTTTCAGATCTTATGGATGTCGCGCTCGATAGCGAGAAAGCTTGCATCGCCGCGTGCCGAAAGCTCACCAGCGGTAGTCGCGCAAAGATTGTAGCGCTTACGCTTGGCGAGCAAGGAGCTTTGTTAGTGACGGCAGACAAGATATTTCGTTCGCAGCCTCTTGCTATCAAGGCAGTCAGCACAGTCGGAGCTGGCGATAGCTTTCTCGGAGGCCTCGTGGCCGCGCTCGCATCGGGTCAGTCCTTGGAGCATGCGTTCCGTATTGCGGTGGCCGCCGGATCGGCCGCAGTACTGTCTCCCGGTACGGAGCTCTGTCGCGAAGAAGATGTGCAGCGATTGCTGCCGCAGGTTGCGATCAGCGAAGTGACGCACGCACCGGCGGAAACTTTTTAATGCTGCGATGTTGATCGCGTCTTGACCCTGACCGGAACGCGCATCTCATCCTGCGCGATTTCCATTAAGCCCATCCAGACGATGAACGGAAAATAGAACAATAGCGGCATTTTCTGTGTTCCTCGCGTCGGTTCGAAAATGCAACGCGAGTCACCCGGCCGTAGTTCCAGCATTCACACGGGCGTGTTGCTTGCCGGCCGCATCGGAGCACCGCTGCGGTTACTACTTGTCCTGGCGCTTCCTGGAGCTTGACGCCGGGCGGATGCTATTCCATGGATCGGCCGATTTCTTCTTGTCGGGAAGTTTTTCAATTGCCGATCGATAGGCGTCGTCTACGGCCTTTTGCCTTGCCTGCTCCTCCGGACTTAGCGGCCGATTCCCGGGCGTCAGATTTATTCCCGGTCGCATGCTTTGGGCAAAAGCGGTCCCGCTCAGCAACATCACAATGACGCCTGCAGAGCCGAGCAGCCCGGTAAGCTGAGGATGTGACATCACGCGCGCCCTAAGCGGGCGTCGGGTTTTAATCAATGAGCTCATCAGCGATCGCGAGAACGGTTGTCGGGATCGTGAGCCCCAATACTTTTGCAGTGCTGAGATTGAGTGCCAAGGCGAACTTGGTGGGACGGGTGACAGGCAGATCCGCGATGTTCGCACCTTTGAGGATGCGTCCAATCAGAACACCCATTTGATAGTAGGCGTCCATCAGATTGGTCCCGTAGCTCATCAAACCTCCGGCCAGCGGAAACTCGCGAATGTGATAGATCGCCGGTATCGACTGCTGAGCTGTCAAACGGATAAGGCGTTCGCGTCGGGAGTCGAAAAACGGATCGTTTTCGACCACCAGCCCGCCGACCCGTTTCTGATTTAGCAAAGAGAAACTGTTATCAATCTCAGCGTCGTCGCTCGCTCCGACAACCACCGGTTCGCGATTCATCGCTGCCACCGCGAGTTCAAAATCGCTGGCATGAAGGCTGACGCCCTTTTTGTTGGTCAAGAAGCCAATAGGGGTGCCAGACGGGAGGAGCTGCGCCAGCAGACCAAGTCGCTTTCCGGTGAGCCCGCCGCTCATCAGATCGACACCTGTGACGTTCGCGCCCGGCTGATTCAGACTCGCGACTATTCCCTCGCTTACGGAATCGCCCGCGATGAAAATGATGGGAATGGATGTCGTGACGGACTTTGCCGCTCGAGCGGAAGGTGCCCCGCCGGCCGCCGCAATAGTGGCAGGGTGTAGCGCAACCAGTTCTTCTGCCAATTTCCTCAATTGATCGTACTGCCCATTGGCCCAGCGATATTCGATCTTGGCTGTTTTGCCGTCGGCAAATCCGAAAGCCGCGAGCCCGCGCAGAAATCCCTCCAAATGAGGCTTTGAGTCTTCCAGCGATCGGCTGCTGAGAAAGCCGATCGTTGGCACTGTTTGCTGTTGGGCGCGCGCCACCGCGGGCCACGCTATGCCGCCTCCGACATGTCCCAAGAATTCGTCGTCTCATTCCCGTCTCTCCCCGCGCCCAGCAAAGCGTAATCTACCCTGAACAATAGTCTGCGCGAAGCGAGAGATTATGGCGTTTGGAGCGGCGGGCGAAGGGAATCGAACCCTCGTATGCAGCTTGGGAAGCCGCATGGTTTTCAAACATATCAACTGGATAGCTGCAAAACCGAGCAGAGTGGACGCCAATTGCGTCAAGCGCTTAGGCCACACTTGCAAAACGAGAAGTGCTCATTCGCCAGCCCGTTGAAGTATCATGTAATGATTCTGTCTCACGACGCTAATCGTCACCGGATGGAATTTTCGGAAACGACAATGTCGCCGCTAGCCGACAAAGTGCCCGAGGGCATCGAGTGCTGTATCGATGTCATCCGGCGTATGATCGGCACTGATCTGGAAGCGAATTTCCTCATCGCCCTTCGGCACCACGGGGTAGGTCAACCCGGTGGCGAGGATGTAGTTACGGCGCAAATGAGCAACCAGCGCCGTGGTGCGTGCCGTGTCGCGCAGCAGCAAAGGCACGACCGGGTGCTCGCCGGGCAGGGTCTCAAAGCCGAGCCTAATGAGCCCAGCCTTGAAGCGCGGAATCATCAGGCGAAGATGCCGGAGTAGGGCTGCTCCGGACGGGCTGTCCACGGCATCGATCGCCTTAAGCGCAGCAGCCGCTTCCGCTGGCGTGATGGGGTTGGAATAGATGTAGAATGGAGAGGTTTCGCGCAAATACCGAATGATGGTGTGATCCGCCACGACATAGCCGCCGTTGACGCCGAACGCTTTGCCCAGCGTCGCCACTAGGAGGTCGGCCGGTGGCGCATCGGTGTACTCCTCGGTGCCGCGCCCTGTCGCGCCAAAGGCACCGACCCCGTGCGAGTCGTCGACCACCAAGATGACATTTTCCGCGAAGCTGGTGTCGTAGGATCGCACCAGCGTCATGATGCGGTCGAGCGGGGCATGATCGCCGCGCATGCTGAAGATGCCGTCGGTCACGACGATCGCACGGCTGCATGTCTTCGCCGCGAACCCAAGCGCTCGCTCGAGCTCGCTCATGTCAAGATGTTTGTAGATGTGCTTCTCGGCTGGTCGAGCAAGCGCGATCGCATTTATGATGCAGTTGTGATTGAGTTCATCGCTGATCACCGCCGTCTTGTCAGTGACGAGTGGCGCAACGAGGCCCATCATCGTGGCATAGGCCGACGAGTACAGCATGGCGGCCGGGCGACGGTGGAAGGCTGCGAGACGCCGCTCCAAGGCGACGTGCGGGGACCAGGTTCCGCTGATGAAGCGGACCGCGCCGGGGCCAGTGCCATAGACGGTGGCCGCCCTCTCCTCGGCCTCGATGATTTCGGAGCGCAGCGCCATGCCGAGATAGCTGTTGGAATTCATGCGCAGGAATGGGGTGTCTCCCTCACCCTCAATTAGATAGCGCGGGCCATAGACGTCACGCCCCGGCACGACGCCGCAGATCACATTTTCAACGCCCTTGAGACGTCCGCTATGCGCCATTTCGTCAAGCCGAGCGGCCAAAATACGCATCAAACCGTGGGTCGGCATGGTTGTCTCGCTTTTTGTGGGCCGATCTTTCGCGGATTGATCCTTGCGCCCAGCGGCTCGCGCATGTCGGCCATCAGTGCCTTGCAACGCTCGCATTGAGCGAGTGCGGCCAGGTATCGGCGATCGACTGTCGCACGCCAGTTAACGGTCTATTAACCATCGCAGCCTAGCCTCCGGTCATCGCCCGGTCATCAGCCGATTACCATCCGGTTTTCTTCTAGGAGACCTGCCAATGTCCGTTGAGATGCTGACATATGCCGCGCTAGGTGCCCGCCTCAAAATCTCTCCGGAGGCCGCTCGCGCGCTTGCCAAGCGACTCCGGTTGCCACGCTCATTGTCGCGTGACGGCAAAGCCGTGGTGAGCGTTGATCTCGCTGAGATACGGCATAATCCGCGGCCACCAAGTACCCACCAGGCTGGCAACATCGCCCTGCTGACGACAAAGATCGAGGCATTGCAAGCGGAGATCACGGGGCTCGAAGCAAGGGCGGCGGGTCATCGGGCCGACTTTGAGCGCGAGCGCGAGCGGGCCGATCACCTAATGATCGAGTTACTCCAGGCGACTGCCGAGACCATGGCGGCCAAGGAAGCGACGGCGCGCCTTGAAGGCGAGCTTGCGGTTCTTCGGGTCGGCGGCCAAGGACAAGCTGCACGCCGACTGGGACATCTCGCCGCGACCATAGTGGAAGCAGACCGCAAGGCTTGTAGGTAACAACCCGTGTCCTTTCGTACCAGCTTGCTCGAGCAACCGTAAAGCAACCATGACCAACATCACCGACATTCGCGAGATGAAGGCGCGTCTTACCGTGTTCGGCGTCGGCGGCGCCGGCGGCAATGCCGTCAACAACATGATCGCGGCTGGGTTGCAGGGCGTTGATTTTGTCGTCGCCAATACGGATGCCCAGGCGCTCACCAAGTCCACGGCACAGCGCATCATCCAGATGGGTCCTCGGGTCACCCAAGGCCTCGGCGCTGGCGCGCAGCCCGAGGTGGGACGCGCCGCAGCCGAAGAAGTCGTCGATGCGATCCGCGATCATTTGACCGGCGCACACATGGTATTCATCACCGCCGGCCTGGGCGGGGGCACCGGCACCGGCGCGGCTCCCGTCATTGCGGAGACAGCGCGGGAGCTTGGCATTCTCACCATTGGCGTGGTCACCAAGCCATTCCACTTCGAGGGCCAGCGTCGCATGCGCCTTGCCGAAGCCGGCATCGCGGAGCTGCAGAAGGTGGTGGACACGCTGCTGATCATCCCGAACCAGAACCTGTTTCGGGTGACCACCAAGGACACCACTATTGCTGATGCTTTCGCGATGGCCGATCAGGTTCTTTATGCGGGCGTGGCCTGCATCACCGACCTGATCGTCAAGGAAGGCCTGATCAATCTCGACTTCGCCGATGTGCGCACCGTGATGCGCGAGAAGGGCAAGGCGATGATGGGCATGGGCGAGGCTTCCGGCGCGAAGCGCGTGCTCACCGCCGCCGAGGCCGCGATTTCCAATCCCTTGATTGAGGACCCGTCGATCAAGCGCGCCAGCGGCCTGCTGATCTCCATCACCGGCGGCAAGGATATGACCCTGTTTGAGGTGGACGAAGCTGCCACCCGCATCCGTGAAGAGGCCGACCCGGACGCCAACATCCTTGTCGGCGCCATCTTCGACGAAAGCCTGGAGGGCATCGTCCGCGTCTCAGTGGTGGCAACCGGGATCGATAACACCGGTGCGGCACACCAGATACAGCCTGCGGAAAGTGCATTGAAGGAACTCGTCGGCAAGCTGCGCAACGATGGCCATCGCATGGCCAAACGGACCGAGTGTCCTGCGCGGCCGCCCCAATCCGAACGACCACAGCAGCGGCCAACGGTCCGCCACCCCGAAGCACGACCAGCAATGCCGATTTCGGAATATGCGCGCAAAGCGGCTCCGCAAGGGCCCTCCTCTCCTGGGCACAATTTAATCGAGGAGGACGTTCTCGATATCCCGGCCTTCCTGCGCCGCAAGGCCATCTGAGAGGAAAAAGCACAAATGGCAAAGGTCTTGGTTGTGACATCTGGCAAAGGCGGCGTCGGCAAGACCACGTCAACCGCCGCCCTTGGCGCAGCACTCGCTCAGTCGGGTGAGACCGTGGCCGTGGTCGATTTCGACGTCGGCTTGCGCAATCTCGATCTAGTCATGGGCGCCGAACGACGGGTGGTATTCGACCTCATCAATGTGATCCAAGGTACCTGCAAACTTTCGCAGGCGCTGATCCGCGACAAGCGCCTCGATACATTGTGGCTGCTGCCGGCTTCGCAGACCCGCGACAAGGATGCACTCACCGCCGACGGCGTTGCCAAGGTTATCGCGCAGCTGCGCCAGAAGTTCGATTGGGTGATCTGCGACAGTCCGGCAGGCATCGAGCGCGGAGCGATGCTCGCTATGCGGCATGCCGACGCCGCGGTCATTGTGACCAACCCGGAGGTTTCCTCGGTACGCGATTCCGACCGCATCATCGGTCTGCTCGACGCGAAGACCGAGAAAGCCGAGAAGGGCGAACGGGTCGAGAAACACCTATTGATTACGCGCTACGACGCGGTGCGTGCCGGCAAAGGGGAGATGCTGAGCATCGAGGATGTGCTTGAAATTCTCTCGGTTCCTCTTCTCGGGGTCGTGCCGGAGAGCCAGGAAGTGCTGCGCGCCTCCAATATCGGGGCGCCGGTCACCCTTTGCAACGCTTCGAGTGCACCGGCCCGTGCCTATTGCGACGCGATGCGTCGTCTCAAGGGTGAAAACGTTCCGATGACGATACCCAGCGACCCGAAGCATCTGTTCGGCAAACTCTTCAGACGGAGAGCTGCATGAGCATCTTCAACTGGTTCAACTGGAGGTACCGGCGTGGTTCGGCACCTGTTGCGCGCGATCGCCTCAAGATTCTGCTCGAACACGAAGGAAGGCGCAGCATTAAGTCCGACCTCTTGGGCCTCTTGCGTGGGGAAATCGTGGCTGTGATCTGCCGTCATGTCACGGTGGAGCCGGAGAACGTCCAAGTGAAAATGAATCGTGGCGCAACGGTTTCGACGCTCGCAATCGACATCGAAATCCCCGCGTAGTGTGACGATAGGGTC
>JANWKN010000172.1 GCA_025451355.1 Pseudolabrys sp.
AGGCCGGCAATGAATTGCTTAAGCTCGTCGGCGGTACGGTCATCGACCGCAAATTCGATGAACTCGACGCCAAGGCATTTCGATCGTGGCGGCATTTGCGGAACATCGGCACCCGCTTTCCCGCTTTTCGCGCGCAACTGATCCATCAGATAGACCAACGAGCGCTGCCCATCGACAGCGACCGAGCGCGGCGAGCCGGCGCGGAACTGGTCGTTGAATATCTCTAGTGACAGATCGCCTTGATAGCCTGTAGCCGCGACCGCCCCCATGAAATCGAGAAGCGGCATATCCCCCTGCCCCGGGAAGCAGCGGAAATGACGACTCCAATTCAGGACGTCCATCTCCAGCCATGGCGCATCGGCAAGCTGGATAAGGAAAATCCGGTCGCCGGGAATGGCGCGCATCGGGGTGAGATCGGTCTTGCGGGCGAACGTATGGAACGAGTCGAGCACGAGTCCGATCGCCGGATGATTTGCGCGGCGCACCACTTCCCAGGCATCACGGTAGTCGTTGATATGGCGTCCCCAGGCCAGCGCCTCGAAACCGACGCGCAACCCGCGTTTGGCCGCGCGCTCACCCAATTCATGAAAATCCGCCGCGCTGCGATCGATGCTGCCGACCGAATCCGGCGATACATTGCTGCACACCAGCAGCGAATCGCAGCCCAACTCCTGCATCAGATCGAATTTGCGCTCGGCGCGATCGAAGGTCCGCTGGCGTTGCGGCTCCGGCATGCCTTCGAAATCGCGGAACGGCTGGAAGGTAATAGCGTGCAGACCGAGATCGGACATCTCTTTGGCAATGTCGGCCGGCGAGCCGTTGTAAGACAGCAAGTCGCTTTCGAAGATTTCCACGCCGTGGAAACCGGCCGCTGCGATCGACTGCAGCTTTTCGCTCAGACCACCGCTGAGACAAACCGTGGCTATCGAGGTTTTCATTGTTCTCCTCTGGTCTGGCTGCCTTAGACCGCTTCACGGAGCGCGATTTCGCGCGCCTCGTAACCGACGGTAAACGCACTGTGAAGCCGGGCGAGATCGGGCGTAATCCCGGTGAACAACCGGAACGCTTCGACCGCTTGATGCACGCACATTCCGTCCCCGCTGAGAATGCGCGCGCCCTTCGCCGACGCGGCCTTGATGAATTCCGTGTCGACCGGCGTATAGATGACATCGGCGGCCCAATGCGTCGATTTGAGCGCGGATACCGGCACCGGATTGCCGGGAAAGCCGCGCATGCCCACTTGCGTGGCATTGACGATACCGTCAGCGGCTGCGATCTCCCGTTCGACATCGCGTGCAATCCGGCAGCACGACGCGCCATAGTGCTTTGCAAGATCGCTGCAAAGCGCATTCGCGCGACTACCATCGCGATCATGAATAATCAGAAGCGCGACGCCCAAGTCCATCAAGGCAAATGCGACCGCGTGCCCGGCGCCACCGGCGCCAATCTGCACAACCGTTGCGCCTTGCGCGCTGTCTCGGCCGAGACCTTCCTCAAAGCTGCGTCGCCACCCGCGCCGGTCGAAATTGTACCCTGTTGTGCGGCCGTCCGCCGCGATTGCGACGGTGTTGATGGCACCAATCTGGGCGGCTTCGGGATCCACTGTGTCCAGGAGCGGAAGAATGTCCTGCTTGAACGGATAAGTGATGTTGGTTCCTGCAAACCCGGCCGCTTTGATCGCGTCAAGAAGTTGCGGCAATCGCCGCTCCCGCCGCCGATCGACGTCGATCAAATGATAGAAGCCATCGATCCCGGAAACGGCGAACGCTTCGGCGAACAATGCCGGCGACAGCGAACCCATGATGTTCGCACCAATCAGCCCGAGTAACATCCTGCGCTTGCTCATGCCACACGCTCCGGCTGGGCAAGCCCGCCGCCGAGAAACAGCTGCGCGATTCGCGGATCGGCAAGGATCTTTGCAGCCGTATCTTCGATGCGGGTCTGGCCCTGCTCCAGTACCAGACCGTAGTCCGAGATCTGCAGCGCCTGTTTCGCATTCTGCTCGATCAGCAGAATCGTGACACCGTTGTCGCGAAGTGATTTCAAGATGGCGAAGACCTCCTGCACCATGAGTGGGGAAAGCCCGATCGACGGCTCATCGACCAGGATCAGTTTTGGATCGAGCAGGAGCCCACGCGCAACTTCGAGCATCTTCTGCTGGCCGCCGGACAAAGTCGAAGCCTGCGCGCGCGCCTTCTCGTTCAGCATCGGGAAGCGCTGCATGATTTTCTCGATGCGCGCCGGAAGGCTCGCCTGATCTGACAAGGCAACGCCACCGAACTCCAGATTGTGGCGCACGGTGAGCTCTGGAAAAATATTGCGGCCCTGCGGAATATAGGCGACGCCCTGGTCGAGCATCTGGCGGGGACTGAAATTCGTCGTTTCACGGCCATTGAAAGTGATCGTGCCGCTGCGCACGGTCAGCAATCCGAAAATTGTCTTGAACATCGTTGACTTGCCGGCACCGTTCGGGCCGATCACGGTCGTGATCGCTGCGCGACGAATACTGGCGGTTGTTCCATTGAGAATCGTCATTTTGCCGTAGCCGGCAAAGACACCATCGAGGACGAGCAGGGGTTCTGAACTCATTTCAGTGTCCCAAATAGGCTTCGATCACGATGGGATTGCGCCGAATATCATACGGGGCGCCCTCGGCGATGAGGCGCCCTTCGGCGAGCACCAATACGCGCGTGCAAAGCGCCATGACGAATTCCATCTGGTGCTCAATCACGACAAATGTCGCCTTGCGTTCGGTATGATAGGCCTGGAGCCGCTCGCGCAAATGTCCGAGCATCGTCAGGTTGATGCCCCCTGCCGGTTCGTCGAGCAGGACGAGCCTCGGACCGGCCATGAAGGCCATCGCTGCGTCGAGCAGCTTCTGCTGGCCGTAGCTCAGCAACCCGGCCTGCTCTTCCGCAAGATGCGACAGGCGAAAGAATTCGATCATCTGTGCGGCAGCTTCGCCGAGGCCGGCGTCGGCGCGCCCGAACAGACGCGACGCCATCGAGCCCTGATGTTCTTGTCCCGCAAGGATGAGGTTGTCGCGCACCGAAAGTTGCGGAAAAACCTGCAACAACTGAAACGTCCGACTGACGCCGAGACGATTGAGGTCACAGGGCCGCGCACCCGTCGTGACCTGGCCATCAATGCGCACTTCGCCGGCGCTCGGCTGCAACTGCCCGAGCACACAATTGAACAGTGTCGATTTACCAGATCCATTCGGCCCTATTATTCCAAGGATCTCACCAGCATGGACATCGAATGACACGCCATCGACCGCGATGACTCCGCCGAACGCCTTGCGCAGATTGACGACTTCGAGCACCGCGGTCATGTTCCGGCACCTTCACCACGTACCGGTATGGTGGCGTTCGCCCGCCGATCGTTCAAAGCCTTCGCCGCACGTTCGACAAGTCCGAGCAGTCCCGCGGGACAGAACGCCATCATGACCATGATCGCGGCGGCGTAGAGTATGAGGTAGTAGCCTTGCGTAATGCGCAGCCATTCCGGAAGCAGCACGGCAACCAACGCGCCGACGAAGGGCCCGAAGAAATTGCCGCTGCCGCCGACGATCACCATGAGCAGCAGGTTGAACGACAGACTGAGCGCGAACGAGTTGGGTTCGATGAATTGCACCAACGGCGCGTACAGTGCGCCGGACAACCCGCCGAGGCTCGAGCCGATGGCAAAGGCCATCAGCGTATAGCGTCGCGTATCAAGACCGAGCGAAAGTGCACGGATCGGATTTTCCCGCAAGGCGACAAAGGCGCGGCCCCATGGTGACCGAAGCATCCACCAGGTTGCGAACGAAAGAATCGTCAGGATGCTCAGACAAAGAAAATAGAAATCTTGCCCGCCGTTCGTTTTCCACCCGAGTACTGTCGGACGCGGTGTGCCAGTGATGCCGTAGATGCCATTTGTCAGCCACTGCTCGTTGCGTAGCACCAGAAAAACGAGAGTGGTGAAAGCAAGCGTCACGAAGGCGAGGTAATGGTGTTGCACGCGCAGGGCCGGGTAGCCAAGTCCCCACCCTATCGCGAAGCACAGAAGGCCGGCGGCAATAAACGCCACGAAAAATGGCACGCCCAGCGGCGTCAGAAGCGCAACCGTATAGGCTCCAATGCCGACGAAGGCGCCCTGCGCGAGCGAGATCTGCCCGGCATAGCCGAGCGTCAAGTTGAGACCGACCGCCGCGGTGGTGAGAACCGCCCAGGTGGAAATCAGAAAAATGCCGTAGGGCTTGAGAAAAAATGGCGCAGCGATTGCCGCTGAAGTGGCAGTGACGACAGCCAGGGTGCCGAGGCGCGTCATACCGTGCGCTCCTCGATCCGCCCAAGCAGCCCCTGGGGGCGAAGCAGGATCACGGCAATCAGGATGATCAGTGGGAACGCGCCGCGATACTGCGACGAAATATAGGCAGCCGAGAGGTTATCGAGGACGCCTAGAATTAGACCACCGAGAATGGCACCGCGGACCTGATTGAATCCACCAATGATCGCCGCAATGAACGCGGCCATGCCAAGCGTCTCCCCATTAGTGAATTTGGCGAGATAAATGGGGCTCACCAGAATCGAGGCGATCGCAACCAGCACCGCGTTTAGCAGAAAGGTGTAGAGCACCATCCGTTGCACGGGGATGCCCAGGATGCGCGCGAGGGTCGGATTTTGCGCAGTCGCCTGCATCTGCCGGCCAACCCGCGTCTTGTTGAGAAGAATGTTCAGCGCCACCACGGTGAGGATCGCGACGGCCAGCACCGCGAGGCTTTGCGTCGAGACGACTGCATCAAAAATATGGATATCGGTCGCCGGCACCAGCGCTGGGAACGACTGCGCTTGCGAGCTGTAAAAGTCTTTGGCGCTTTCCTTGAGAAACAGGGACAAGGCGATCGTCGAAATGACCAACGGCAACACGCCGTATTTCAGCATCGGATCGACAATGATGAACTTGAAAAGGATTCCCAGAATCACGATCGACAGTGCGATGCCGATGAGACATGCGAGCCAGAACGGTGCACCTGCGTTCATCGCTGCGAGAACGAAGAACGCCGGCAGCATGACGAATTCGCCCTGGGCGAAATTGATCGTCTGCGATGTTTGCCAGAGCAGCGTGAACCCGACTGCAATCAAGGCGTAGATTGCACCGGTTGCGAGGCCGGATACCAAAAGCTGAATAAAAGAAGCCACTGGCGAAGGCCTTTGGTTTCCGCCCGGTGGTTACACCGGGCGGAAGCGCGGTTGAACAATTACTTGCCGAGTTTCGGCAAGGTCTCGACGATCTTCTGCTTCGCGTCGACAACCTCGCCGAGGAAGCTGATCCGGTCGATGTCG
>JANWKN010000173.1 GCA_025451355.1 Pseudolabrys sp.
ACCTGCTGCCAGAGATTGAGATGATGCGGGTAGAGCGTGTTGTCGAGATCGAACACCCAAGTCTCGACGTTGCCGAAACCGCGCGGCGCCTGAGCGGACACTGTCGGCACGAGCTACGGTTCCTTGAAGTGCACAGTCGTTGATGGATTGCCGGCCAGATCGATCACTGCAAAGACGGCGGAATTCAGACCGCGCGTCGCGCAATCCTTGTGGTCTGCCAGTTCGAAACGTCCATCACGTGCGCACAGCGCAACCGTGCCGCCCCAGGCGAGTGGCGCATCACCGCGCTTGACTGGGCGGCCATTGGTGTCGATCGCTTCTGCATAGCTGTAAAGTTTGTACGGGTCGCCGCGCACATCCGGCCTCACACATTGGCCGGCCTCAACACGGTACCAGCCCCGTGTGACGATTGCTCCCATCTCGACGACGCCGAGCGAGGCCATCGCCGCATAGTTGGTGTCGTTGCACCACGAAAAACCGACGCCCTCTGGGTTGCGCGCGGCCTCGACCAGTACATCGAAGAAGTTCGCTCCCGAAGACGTGTCGGCAGCAAGGTTGCGGTCGCTGAGAAATTTCGTGATGGCGGCCTGAGTCCTTGTCCCCTGTACGCCATCGATCGGATAGGCGTCGTAGCCCAAGATCACGAGCAGGCGCTGGATCCCGGCAAGCCGCGCCTGGGCGTCATCGTAGTCGGCTTTTTCCGCGAGATTGACGACCGGCCCTTTTGGCGATTCGGACGGTTGAAGTGGGCTTGCTGGCTCGCCGGGCAGCCGCGCGCATTGGCAATTTCGAAATTACTGTTGCGGATGCAAAAATCGGCATCGCCGTTTTGCGGCAGCGGCGCGGAGCCATAAACGGACGGCGTGCGCGCGTGCAGATAAACCATATCGGCGTCGAGCGTCCCGTCCATCACCTGCCGGCACTGGCCGGGATCGAGGTGGTACCAGCCGCGCGTGACGACATTTGCGCGCTTTTCGATGCCGACCGCCGCTTCCATGCGGAAGCTGGTGCGGTTGCACAATGTCAGTTCCGCCCGCGCTTGCGTGGCCGCCAGCACGGCAATCGGCGCGGCGATCAGGGCGATGAAACCGTCGAATCATGTCGATCATGCTAGATCGCATCTTCGCGTTACGGAACGGGCATCTGACCGGTTGCGCCCGTGTGTGCAGGGCGCAATTGCGTCAGCGATGCATCAGCGTGCCCACACCGTGATCGGTCAACAGTTCGAGCAGGACCGCGTGCGGCACCTTGCCGTCCATGATGACGACGCCTTCGACGCCCTGGTCGAGTGCATAAATGCACGTCTCGACTTTCGGAATCATGCCGCCGGAAATCGTGCCATCGGCAATCAGCTTGCGCGCGTCCCGCATGGACAGTTCGGCAATGAGGTTTTTGGACTTGTCGAGCACGCCGGGCACATCGGTGAGCAGCAGCAGGCGCTTGGCCTTGAGCGCGCCGGCAATGGCGCCGGCAAAGGTGTCGGCATTGACGTTGAACGTGCCGCCATTGGCCGAGGTCGCGACCGGTGCGAGCACCGGGATCATTTCGCGGCCTATAACCTGATTGAGCATGCTCAGATCGACTTTTTCCGGCTCGCCGACGAAACCGAGATCGACAACCTTTTCGATGTTGGAATCCGGATCGACGACCGTGCGGCTGACCTTGCGCGCCTGCACCATGTTGCCATCCTTGCCGCACAGCCCGATCGCCTTGCCACCGGCGGCATTGATGTAGCCGACGATCTGCTTGTTGATCGAGCCGGCGAGAACCATTTCGACGATCTCGACGGTCTTGGCGTCGGTGACGCGCAATCCTGCGGTGAATTCCGATTTGATGCCGAGCTTATTGAGCATGGCCTCGATCTGCGGCCCGCCGCCATGGACCACCACCGGGTTGATGGCGGTTTGTTCGAGCAGGACGATGTCGCGGGCAAAATCGCGCGCCATCTGCTCCTGGCCCATGGCGTGGCCGCCGTATTTCACAACGACGATTTCTTCGTCGTAGCGCTGCATATGCGGCAGCGCTTCGGACAGGATGCGGGCCTGCTCTTGCGGGTCGGTCTTGGACGCTTTGCTCATTGCGTAGGCCTCATTGGCGGGGCGGTTCTAGCCGATCAGGCAGGGGCACGACAATGCGTCAGGCCTTTCTTTCCTCGAGCAGGCGGGCGATGGCCGCGCGCAGTTCTGGGATTCCTGCCCCGTCGCTGGAAGACGTCGGAAGCACCGTCGGGAAAGCGGCCGGGCGTTTGGCCAGGGCGGTTTCGACTTCGGCAATGCGGTCGCGCAGCTCCGAAGGCTTCACCGCATCGCATTTTGTCAAAACGATCTGATGACTGACAGCAGCCTGGCCCAGGGATCCGAGCGCCGCATCGTCGGCCGTCTTGAGCCCATGGCGGGCGTCCACCAGCACATAAACGCGAGCAAGGTTGCTGCGGCCGCGCAGGAACGCGTCGATCAACTCGGTCCATGCCGCGATCTTGGATTTCGCCGCTGCGGCGTAGCCGTAGCCCGGCATGTCAACAACGTTGAGGCTGTCACCGCCGGTAAAGAAGATCAGCTCCTGCGTGCGACCCGGCGTGTTCGAAGTGCGGGCGAGATTTTTGCGGCCGGTGAGCGCATTGATCAGGCTCGATTTGCCGACATTGGAGCGCCCGGCGAAAGCGATCTCGACCCCGCGCATCGGCGGCAGCGACGCCGGCGTGCCCGCAGCGGCAACAAAACGCCATTCCCCGGCGAACAGACGCCGGCCGGTCTCGATTTCCTGACGGGTGAACTCGGTTGCGTTCATGAGAATCCGCGGTCGATCGCAACACTAAAGACGTGGATGCCCGGCACAAGGCCGGGCATGACGCAAACAGATGCGGTTCAGCGTCTACGACGCCTTTTTCTTCTCGAACATCGCTTTGATGTTGTCGAACAATTCGATCTTGGCGCCGTGCTTGCGCATGATGACGCTCTGCTGCAGCACCGAAAGTGTGTTGTTCCACGCCCAATAGATGACGAGCCCGGCCGGGAAGCTCGCCAGCATGAAGGTGAAGAGCAGCGGCATCCAGTTGAAAATCATCGCCTGCGCGGGATCGGGCGGAGCCGGGTTGAGCTTCATCTGCACCCACATGGTTACGCCCATGATCAGAGGCCACATGCCGAGATGCAGAAATTGGCCGATCACCGGCAGCACGGTGGGATCGATGGGGATCAGACCGAATAGCGTGAAGATATTGGTTGGGTCGGGTGCCGACAGGTCGTGAATCCAGCCGAAGAATGGCGCATGGCGCATTTCGATAGTGACGAACAGCACCTTGTAGAGTGAGAAGAACACCGGGATCTGGATCGCGATCGGCAGACAGCCGGCGAGCGGATTGATCTTTTCCTTCCGGTAAAGCTCCATCAGTTCCTGCTGCTGCTTTGCCTTGTCGTCGGCAAAGCGCTCGCGGATGGCCATCATCTGCGGCTGCACCGCCTTCATCTTCGCCATCGAGGCGTAGGATTTGTTGGCGAGCGGGAAGAAGGCGATCTTGATCAGGACTGTGACGATCAGGATGGCAAGACCGAAATTGCCGACCAACCGATAGAAGTAGTCCATGACGATGAACAACGGCTTGGTAATGAAGTAGAACCAGCCCCAGTCGATCAGCAGGTCGAAGCGGTTGAGTTTGAGTTGACGATCATAGTCATTGACGACCTGTACCTCCTTGGCGCCGGCGAAAAGCCGCCCATTGGCGACGGTGGTGGCGCCCGGCGCGATCGTTTGCGCGTCGAGAAGGTAATCGGTCTGGAAAGTCCTGATGTTGCCGAGCATGCCGGTCGAGAAGCGCGCTTTCAGGCGCGCTGTGTTGTCCGGCAGCAACGTGGCGGCCCAGTATTTGTCGGTGATACCGAGCCAGCCGTTTGTTACATCGAAATTGACGAGCTTCTTTTCCTCGATGTTCTTGTAAGTGAATTCCTGCAGTCCGGAATCACCGAGCACGCCGATCAGGCCCTCGTGGAGAATATAATAGCCGAGCGTCTGCGGCGTTCCGTGGCGCGAAATCAGCGCATAAGGATAAAGAGTGACCGGGTTCGCGCCCTTGTTGGTCACCTCATCCTTGATGGTGAACAAGAATTTGTCGTCGACTGCGATCGTGCGCCGAAACGCGAGCCCTTCACCGTTGTCGTAGGTCAGCGTCACCGGTTGGCCGACGCCAAGTGCGCCGGAGCCTGTCCGCGTCCATACGGTTTCCGATGTCGGCAGCTTGAGATCGGAGTTGCTGCCGCCCGTCCAACCGAATTCGGCATAGAAGGGATCCGCCGTGCCCGACGGCGAAAGCAGTGTCACCGGCGGCGATTTCGGATCGACAGTTTCGCGGAACCGAACCAGCGCGAGATCGTCGATGCGTCCGCCCTTGAGGGCGATTGAGCCCTGTACGTTATCTGTCGCGATCGGCACGCGCGGGGAGGCCGCCAGCGCAGCGGCGCGATTGACCGGAGCGGCGGCCGTGGGCGCGGCCGCCTGACCGGGAATCTGCGGGGTGCCGGATTGTGCGGGTGCCGGTGGTGTCTGGTCTGGTTGCGACGGCGCAGGCGCGCCCTGCTTCTGCTGTTGCGCCTGCAGCTGCTCCTGCCGCGCTTTCTCCTGCGGCATGGCAAAGAAAAATTGCCAGCCAATGAGCACGAGCGCCGAGAGCACGATGGCGAGAATGGTATTCTTATTGTCGGTCATCACAATTCCGTTTTGCCGTTGCGTCTCGCATGTACACGCCGCAACGCCCCTTCGAAGTCCTGCGTCATCACGGCAAACGGCTGATTGAGCGCCGCCCGCCGACCGACCAGTACATAGTCATGGCCGGCGTGAAGCCGACTTGCGGCCGAGAGCCGCACGATCTCCCGCAAGCGACGGCGAACCCGGTTTCGCTCGACCGCATTGCCGACCTTCTTTGACACGGTAAAGCCAAACCGTGCCGGTCCCGTGTCACGACGCTTGCGTGCCTGCAGCACGAAGGCTGTCGCCGGCACCTTTATCCCCGATGCCGCGGCCAGGAAATCCGCCCGTTGCCTCAATCGCTCCATGGAAGGCGCGCGGCGGCTTTCGCCGCCGTCAGGCGGACAGCCGCTTGCGCCCGCGTCCCCGACGCGCCGACAGGACTTTTCGCCCGCCCTTGGTGCCCATGCGCTTGCGGAAACCATGACGCCGCTTGCGTACAAGCTTGCTCGGTTGATAAGTCCGCTTCACGTTCAGTTCTCCGCTGTCGCTGTGGGGAAGGAGGACGTCGTCCTCGAAAACGCCTTGAAGCCCGAATTCTCGGGCCAGCACACACGATTTCGCGCGGCTTATAAGGGAGGGGCCTTGGCCCGTCAATGAGACGCTGGTTTCCGAGGTCAAAACGTCTCACAAGCCGGTGAGAGAGCCCGGTTCGGGTCGAGGGCTCGTGTATAAAGCGTCATGCCAGGACCCGTCCCCGCCATCGATCAAAGCAGTTTAGCCCGCCGGATCCTGCCGTTGGTTGCGATCGTCGTCCTTGCCGGGGCGGCCTATATCGCCAGCGGCGGCGGCGTCTCGCTCGAATCCCTGGTGCGCCATCGCGCGGCGATCGATGACTTCGTCGTCTCGCATCAGATGCTGGCCATCTTCGTCTATGTCGGCGTCTACATTACCGTCGTCGCGGTCTCGTTGCCGGGAGCCGCGTTGCTGACCATTACGGGCGGCTTTCTCTTCGGGATTGCGGTCGGCGCGTCGGCTGCGGTAATCAGCGCCACCGTCGGCGCCACACTTATCTTTCTGGTGGCCCGGACGGCGCTCGGCGAGCCGTTGCTGCGGAGGGCGGGTCCCCGGGCGACCCAACTCGCCCGGGGATTTCGCGAAGATGCCTTTAGCTATCTGCTTTTCCTGCGCCTGGTGCCGGCGTTTCCGTTCTTTCTGGTCAATCTGGTGCCCGCCTTTGCCGGTGTGCGCCTCGGCCCATTCGTTGCTGCAACTGCGATTGGTATTATCCCGGGAGCCATTGTTTTCGCCCTGGCAGGGGCTGGGCTGGACAGCATCATCGCGGCGCAGAAAAATTCATACGATC
>JANWKN010000174.1 GCA_025451355.1 Pseudolabrys sp.
GCCGATGTGACAAGCGAAACCACATCACATCCATTGGTGCGCCATAATCATCGCTTTTGAGGCCAGCTTTCGTCCGTATGGTAGAATGGCGACTATCGCAGCCGACAATGAGCTCGGCGCGGATTTCCAGCTCGCCCTCTGGTGATTTCGCGCGCACGCCGGCAATGCGCCCATTCTCTTCGATCAGATCGATCGCTTCCGTCTGCATCCGCAGGTCGAACGTTTGATAACGCCTACCCCGATCTGCGATAAAATTGAGGAAATCCCATTGCGGCATCAGCGCAATGAATTTGCAATGAACTGGCAGATGCTCGAAATGACCGACGATCACACGGTCTTTGCCGATTTGCAGTGAAATCTGCTTCACGACCGAATGCGGCAGTTTGAGAAATTCGTCGAGCAGGCCCAGTTCGTATATCATCTCCAGCGTCGATGGATGAACAGTATCGCCGCGGAAGTCGCGCAGGAAATCGGCGTGCTTTTCGATCACGATGACGGAGACGCCTGCGCGCGCCAGCAGGAAGCCGAGCATCATCCCGGCGGGTCCCCCGCCGGCAATGCAACACGTTGTCTTGAAGGAGGTCACGGACACTCTCTGTACGGACCCGACAAGAACCGTCCCATCCGGTTCCGCGTCAGCGCAGCTTACGCCTGCTTGTCCGGTGTCGTCACCACGAGCCCATCAAGGTCTTCCGTGACTTTGATCTGGCATGACAGCCGCGAATTCGGGCGCACGTCGTAGCCGAAGTCGAGCATATCCTCTTCCATCGGCGATGGACCGCCGACCTTCTCGCGCCAGGCCTCGTCGACGTAAACATGGCAAGTGGCGCAAGCGCAGGCGCCACCGCACTCGGCTTCTATCCCCGGGATGTTGTTGCGGATCGCGGTTTCCATCACGGTCGAGCCAAGTTCTGCGTCGACCGTGCGGCCCGCACCGCTGGAGTCGTTATAGGTGATCTTCGGCATTGGAAGGATAGCAGGAATGACTTTGTCGCAGATGACGCGCGCCTCTATATAGTCATTCGCGCCGAGACGCCATCCCCCGTCACCCGAGACGTTGCATCGCTGCGATCTCGGCCCTTGCCTCGTCGACTGCCTGCGCGAGCCGATTGATCGCACCATCGCACTCGGTTGGCGCACTGCTTGCGGCTAGTTCGGCGGCTGCGGCCGCCTGCGCGATCAGCACCGATACCGACTGCGGATCCTTTGAGGGTGTGTGCAAGCGTGACGATTGCGGCCGGCGGGCTTTTGCGGATACACGCCATCAGCAGTTCGGCCTGCCGCTCGAAGAGCTGCAAGACTTCCTGTTCGAGGCTGGGATCGTTGAAGGTTATGCGCGTCAGGTGCGCGCGATCGAGCACGGCATATCCGTGCGCCGGGCCGTTACGATCGACAAAGCTGACTGCGCCCTGGACCATCTTGGCCTCCCGAGAGCTTTATTTGTTTTGGGGACTTTGACCTGAACGGGACCAAATCCAGGTAAATAAGGGGCTCGCCCGGGCCACAATGCGTGCGCCACAAATGATGGTGGTTAAGGCGGTGTTTCGTCGGGTCGCCCCACGACGGCCTCAATTCGCTCCCCTGTGGATATCGGGACGTGCGAAAGCCCAGCCTTCGCTATGGTTAGCGGTCGGTTAACGATAGTGAAAAAGTCGTTACCGCCGCGGTTTCTTTCGGTTTGCCAAGGCGATAGGATGATGACTGGGCGATCTTTCGGGGAGCGTGCGGCTCAACGGCACCGCGGTGCCGTGTCCGCGGCATGACCCCGTTTATCGTTACGGTTCGGGCCGCGGCGATAAGTCCGGCGTAATGGCGAGGCGACAACCGAAATGGCGAATAATCCGCAGAAGTCAAAAGACGCGACCGAAGAGGCCCTTTCTGCCATTCAGGAAGCCCTCAACGTGCGTGCCCCCGAGACGGGGCCCGGAGGAGCGGACGCCAACAAAGACGCCGCCTCGCCCGCGACACCCCCCGGCCCCGACCTCTTTCCTCAAGATGCGTCCCAGGCGTGGCCGCTCGGCGAAAGTACGCCGCGCCGTGCCGCTAATGATGACCGCGTGGATATCGGCCAGATTTTGCAGACCCTGCGCCACCGTTCTTCGCGCACACCCTATATCGCCGCCGCTATTGGCGGATTCATCTGGATTGTAGGCGGTCTCGCCATCGCCTCGCTGTACGGCGCCGAGCTGCGATCCGCATTCCCGGCCTCAGGTTTCGGCCTAGCCGCCATTGTAGCGCTCGCCACCGTACTGATCGTGCCGGCGATCTTCTTCCTCCTGCTCGCGCATATGTTCACCCGTGCCCAGGACATGCGCGTCGTCGCGGAGTCCATGGCCGAAGTAGCGATGCGTCTTGCGCAGCCCGAGACCGTCGCACATGAGTCAATCGTCAACGTCGGTCAGGCCATCCGCCGCGAGGTCGCGGCCATGGGTGACGGCGTCGAACGCGCCCTCGCGCGCGCCGCCGAGCTGGAAGCACTGGTGCACAACGAGGTTTCCGCGCTCGAGCGCGCCTACAACGACAACGAAGTTCGAATTCGGGATCTCCTCACCGAATTGAGCAATCAGCGCGAAACTTTGGTCAACCAGGCAGAACATGTACGCAATGCGATAGCGAGCGTGCACCTTGACCTGGCGCACGATGTCACCTCCGTCGGAGATCTCGTTGCCGACAAGGTCAATGAGGTGGCGCAACGCGTTACCCGATCGCTTACCGAGAAGGGCGAACACATCACCTTGGCGCTCGGTCACGCCGGTGATTCCATGATCGACGCGCTCAGCGAGCGCGGCTCATCACTGCTCGAACGCCTTGAAACGACGAGCGATCAAGCCACTACTGCTATTTCATCGGCAAGCGACCGTCTTTCGGCCAGTCTCAATTTCAAGACAGAACACGTGCACGACGAATTTGCCGAACTTGCGGCCCGTCTGCAGCAGATGATGAGTGCGCGTCTCGACCAGGTTGCGCAGGGTTTTGCGGAAAAATCATCCGTCACCGTCGAGTCCATGGCCACGCGCTCGCAACAATTCACGGATGCGATCGCCGAGACGAGTTCTCGTCTTGCGGAATCGATTGCCGCACGCGCCGATGAGGTAAACACAGCACTGCGCTCGACCGGAGACTCGCTTGTTCTCGATCTTTCGTTGCGTGGCGGCGATGTCGTTGCAAAGCTTGAACAAACCGGTGGCCGCGTCACCGAGACGATGACGGAACGTAGCAATGCGGTATCCGAAGCCTTCCGCGATAGCGCTGAATCGATGGTTGCGACCCTCAACACCCGCGGCGACGCCGTCAAGGAAATGCTAGCGGCGCGTCTGCAGGCCTTCGAGACAATGTTCAATCAGGGGGGCACTGAGCTCAGCGAGAAAATTTCGAGAGATTCCAGCAACCTCGGAAACCTCATTACCCGCCACGTCACCGAATTCGACCACACCGTAAAGAATTATGGCGGCGAGTTGGTCGGACGACTCGGCCAACGGACCCAAGATGTGGCCGAGGCTCTACGTAACTACATCGATACATTCGACCAGCGGGTGACCGGCCGGACCGGCGACATCTCCAGCACGCTCGACCAGCGGCTTGGGCAATTCGAGACGCTGCTCGGCACGCGTATTTCCGAACTCGCCAAGACTTTGACCGAAGGCGGCAAGGACGTCGTCGGCGCACTCGACCAGCGCATCGGCGAGGTGGCCGGCACCATCAATTCGCGCGGAGCCGAGGTCGCGGATGCGATTGGAGTCAAGATCGGCGAGATGGACCAGACCTTGGGCGCCCGCGCACTCGAAGTCGCCAACAATCTCGACAGCCGCATCGGCCGCTTCGAAGAACTGCTGGTCGGTCGGGCCGAAACGGTCACGAGCCAGATCGAGACCCGCAGCAAGGCCGCGGCAGACGCACTCAATGCGCGGCTCGAGCAGTTGAGCCAGGCCATTAAAGTCAATTCGGCGGAAGCCGAGCGCTCGCTCGGTCAAGTCGCGCTGTCTACCACCGAAGCCATTCGCGCAAGCGCGGACGACGCGGAACGCACGCTTGTCGGCGTGAGCGAGGAAGTCGCCCGCAGCTTCGTCGGCAAGGCTGAGGAGATCGCGACCGCCGTCAGCCGGCGCGCCAATGAAATGACCACCGTTCTGTCCGAAAAGAGCGGCGGGGTGCTCTCTGCGATTACGGAAAAGGCAAATCATTTCACGCGTGAAGTGACGACCGCCACAGACCAGGCCGTCAAGGCGATCGAAGAACGAGGCTTCGCCTTTACGCGCACGATGATGGACAACAGCACCGAAATCTCTCGCATGATCAATACCGCGGGCGAGGCTGCGACTGGCGCGGTCAGCCGCACGTTGACCGAGCTCAATGACGTCACGCAAAAGGCGATCGCCCGGTCGAAAGAGACCGCGACGTCGAGCGTGAAGGAAATGCTGGAAACGCATACGATGCTGCGTTCCGATTCCACCACGCTGTTCGAACGGCTGCGCGAGGCCAACATTATGCTGCAAGAAGTGCTCAGCGGCGCCCACGAGAATATGGGCGCGCTCGAGAACACGCTCATGGTGCGCGTGTCCGAATTCGTCAGCGCGATGACCGAAATTACCCAGTCCACCGGCGAAGCCACCGGGCGCGTGGAGAGGAATATCGCTGGTTTCCGCGATATCACCAACCAGGTCATCAACGATCTCGGCCAACTTGCCCGCCAGTTCGATATTCACGGTCGTGAACTCGCCAAGGCCGTCGATCTGATCGGAAACAGCAACCAGCGCACCGAAGACAACCTCAACGAGCGCCGCGTTCAGCTGGATTCACTAGTAGCCACGCTCGATATCCGCACCGAGGATCTCGAAAAGCGGTTGAACCGCTTCTCGGGCCTGCTCGACGAATCCCTCGAAGCGGCCTCGACACGTGCGCGTGAAGTTGCGCGTCTTGTGTCAGAGGCGAGCGCCGAAGGCACGCGCGCAATCAGCGAGCAATACGAACGCGTGCGCGAAAATTCCGAGGATGAGCGTCAGCGCGCAACCGAGGCCATGCGGTCGCTTTACGAGCAGACTACGAACGATACCGAGGCCCTGTTCCGTAGCGCCAACGAGCGCTTTGCCGAAGCTGTCCAGGGCATGAAGCAGATGGCGTCCGAAATGCAGCGCGAGCTCGACGCGACGCGCGGCGAACTGCGTCGCGGCGTGTTCGAACTGCCACAGGAAACCGCCGAAAACGCAGCGCAAATGCGTCGCGTTATCGTGGACCAGATCGAGGCGTTGGCCGAACTCAATCGTATCGTTGCCCGGCACGGGCGAAATCTCGATGCGATCGAGCCGACCCGTCGCACACGCGAGGAGCCGACGCTCGCTGTTGTCGGCGGGCGCACCGAGCCAACGCCGCGCAACGAGACGCCGCCACCGCGCAATGAAGTCCAGCAGCGTCCCCCGCAGCGGACAGAGGCCAGTAGCTACGCGCCGCGTCGCACCGAGCCAACGCCGCTCACTCCGACGCCGATTCCACCCGGTCGTGGGTGGTTGACCGACCTTCTCAATCGCGCCTCGCGCGAGGAGAGCGAGCCGCAGCGCGAATTACCGCGCGAGAACACGCGTGAGCCCGCCACCACACGAGGAAGCGACGACAGGTCTCCTCGACACACGATCGAGTCGCTCGATTCTCTTTCCGTCGACATCGCACGAATGATCGACCACGATGCGGCCGCCGACCTTTGGGACCGCTACAAGCGCGGGGAACGCAATGTCTTCACCCGCCGGCTCTACACCTTGCAGGGTCAGCAGGCATTCGACGATATCCGCAAGAAGTATCGCGCGGACCGCGAGTTCAAGCAGACCGTTGATCGTTACATCAGCGAGTTCGAACGGCTGCTCGACGAGGTTTCCCGCGACGATCGCGGACAGGTGGTGGCGCGAACCTATCTCACGTCGGAAACGGGCAAGGTCTACACCATGCTGGCGCATGCGGCGGGCCGCTTCGACTGATCCGCACGAACAGTCCGCCATAGCGTGGCCGGCGCGGTCTGCTTTCCGGATGTTATCGTGAGTAGGCCAGCCACCCTCACCCTTGCAGTCGAACGCTGGCCCATTGCGGGTTCCTTCGGCATTAGCCGCGGCAGCAAAACGGAAGCGCTCGTCGTCGTTGCGGAACTTGATGACGGCAATGTCCGCGGTCGCGGCGAGTGCGTTCCGTATGCGCGCTACGGCGAAAGCGTCGATAGTGTCATGGCACAAATCAATGCCATGCGACCGAAGCTCGCCTCCGGCCTCGACCGTCGGACGCTGCAGACGGCGATGCCGGCGGGCGCCGCACGCAATGCGCTCGACTGCGCTTTCTGGGATCTCGAGGCCAAGCGCAGCAGCCGTCCGATCCATGATGTCGCGGGCTTGCCCGCCCCACACGAACTGACGACCGCTTATACGATTTCCCTTGATGCGCCCGATGCCATGGCGAAAGGCGCGAAAGGCGTGGCGAACCGCGCGCTGTTAAAGGTGAAGCTGGGGGCCGAAGGTGATGCTGCTCGCATTGCCGCGGTTCGTGCAGCCGCGCCGGGTTCGACGCTCATTGTGGACGCCAACGAAGGCTGGAACGACGACAATCTCGCCGCCAATTTCGCGGCCTGCGCCGAAGCAGGTGTCGTGCTCATCGAACAGCCGCTACCCGAGGGAAAAGATCAGGCGCTGGGCCAGATGAAGCGGCCCATTCCCGTCTGCGCCGACGAGAGTTTTCACGATCGCGCCTCCTTTCCCGCGCTAACCGGGAAATATGATGCAGTGAATATCAAGCTCGACAAGGCGGGCGGCCTGACGGAAGCAATGGCCATGATGGTCGAGGCTCAGCAGCGGAACTTCACGATGATGGTTGGGTGTA
>JANWKN010000175.1 GCA_025451355.1 Pseudolabrys sp.
CCGCCGCCGCCTATGAGGCCGATCGTCCTGCCATGCACGATCGACCCGAGCAGATGTCGTGATTGACCGCCTGGAAATCTTCCGGCTCGCACCAACCGGTCGCCCTCCATTATGCGTCGCGCAACGGCCAGCATCAGTCCAAAGTTGAGATCCGCGGTGGCGTCTGTCGTCACTGGCGGAACGACGGTAACCGGAATGCCGCGTTTGGTCGCTTCCGCGACGTCAACGTTGGATGGAGATATGGACTGCGAGGCGATGTGACGGAGCGTCGGGTTGGCGGCGATGACAGCCCGGTCGATCTTGTCGTGCAGCAGGCAGAACAGGATATCGGCCTTGCGAATGGCTGCGATCAGTGCGCGATGAGGGATAATGCGGCTGTCGTCAGGAAAAATCTTGACGCTACCAAGCGCACGCAAGCGCTTTATTGCGCTGTCGGCGATGGGTTGGGTTACAAAGACGCGCGGTTTGGCCGTCACCGCAGCCACCGCACGATGCCGGCAACACCATCGACGGCGCATTGCGCGCCGTCGGGAATCTTGCGAGTGGCGTCGAGCACTCCCAGCACCATCGGGATGCCTCGCTCGCGCGCGAGCGAAGCCAGATGCGAGGTTGATCCGCCGAGCTCGGCGACCACGCCAGACACTCGCGGCAAGATCGGGCTCAGAGCCGGCCCCGCGACGCGAGTCACGAGAACGTCACCAGGCGCTACCCGTGACAGCTCACATTCGCAATTCACCACCACCGCACGCCCCGAGCCCCAGCCAATGCCGGCGGGATGTCCATTCAAACCTGGATGCTGCATCCATATCTCGTCGGGCACGATTGCAGGCTCCATATGGAGCGGACGTGACTGCAAAAGCCTGAAGCCATTCTCGTCCATCGCCCATTCGATCTCGACAGATTCGCCAGCAAGATCCGCGCATTTACGCAGCAGACGGCCGAGGGTCACCGCCTCTCCGGGAGAGAGGCAGGGTTCGCTGACAAGATCTTTTGGGACGAGTTCCGGCGCAGAGACGCCATGCGTGCAAGTGTCCCGATGGCCTTTGCGTCCGGCTTCCACCGTGCGCAGGAAACCTGTCTTGCTGAGCACGATGCGATCGGGCACGACCTCGCCCTGGGCGATTGCGGAGCCAAGTCCCCAGGTCGCCGAAATCATCATCTGTCCGTCGGCTGTCTCGCTCAGACCCCCACCGGAGACGCGCGCGGGAATCAGCGGCTGGATCAAGACCCCCATCGCGGTATCCGCAGGCGAAAGTTCGTGATTTTCCATGTAGCGGCGCGCATGCGAGGTCCAAAGTGCAGCCCAGCAAGCACGCACCGCTGTCAGGAATTCTGTTTCATCCGACAGACCAAGGAAGCTTTCGAATTGACCCGCGAAGTTGGCACCCTTGCGGTCTTCGATCAGCGCCGATGAACGGACGACACCAAGCGGCGCACCCTCACGCTGCTTTCGCCACGCGCCAAGCAACGGCTCGAGGATTTCCGGCGCGATCGGGCATTGGTAAAGCGCCAGCCTGACCTGGATCGAGATCCGGCGCGAAGCTGGCAGGTCGGCTTCGCTGTATTGCCGCAGCAGGTTATCGATGCCGAGATGACGCAATTGATGTCGATAGGCATCGGCCGTAAGCGCAAAGCCGCCCGGCGTCGGCAGGCCGGCCTGCATCAACCCGGCGAGATTCGCCGCCTTGGGCCCGACCCGTTCAGGATCGGTGGCGACAGGATCGTCGAGGTGAAGAATAAGGGAGGACATCGCGATCCTGATGCTTTCCATTGGATGGTCGGGTTGTCCGGCCATCCGCCCAGGCGATCCCGGATTTAGATCCGGGGATGACTTCGGGTACCTGGCCGAAATTACTTCACATGATCTCCGTAGCCCGGGAGCGGATCGACAACAGTGATCTGCTTGACGGGGAAATTCGACACGATCTCGATGTCGTTTTTCTTCACGATCAGCATTTCCTCGATGCGCACGCCGTACCGGAATCGTTTCCCGTGCTGCGTTTCGAGCGCAAAGGTCATGCCTTCCTGAATTTCGACCGGATGATCGAGCGACCAGATGCGGGAGATCACCGGCGGATCGTACTGCGCGAGGCCGAGGCCGTGTCCCCAGAGATTGGCGGCCGCCTGGTCTTCGTCCTCGTAGCCCCATGTTTCCATCGCCGAAGGCCACTTCAGCGCGATGTCTCGTGTCGTCGCGCCGACTTTCACCGCGCCAATCGAGTCATAGAGCCATTCGAGCGCGGTCGCGTAAGTGTCCTTCTGCTCTTTTGTCGGCTCCTTGCCGACGCAGTACGTGCGGTAGTAACAGGACTTGTAGCCATTCCAGGTGAGCGCGGCCAAATCCATGAACACGATATCGCCGGGCTGGATGATGCGGTCGGAGAAGTTGCGCCAGTTCGGCCAGGTGTTCGGACCGGACGACACGATCACGTCCTCGACGTCTTCCATGCCAGGAATGTTGTAGAGATATTCCATCAGATGCGCAGTCACCTGATTTTCGGTGATGCCGGGGCGCAGGAACTTCATGCATTCCCAGTGCGTCGCATCGCCGATCGCGCCGACGATGCGGAAGCATTCCTGCTCGTCCGGACTCTTGACCGCGCGCGCATCCATCATCGGGGTCATGCCGTCGACCCAGTTGATGTTGTTCTCCTTGAAGATGTTGATCATGTTGATGTCGATGAAGTCGACGCCGAGCTTCTGCCCAGCGACGCCGTTGTCCTTCATCGCTTGCAACACAGCCTTGGTGAACTTGTTCACCTGTTGGGTCGAGGCGGGACCGGCGGCGCCTTTGATCCAGGCAAACGAATGGCGCACGTTTTCTTTTGGAATCCACGGCGAGTGCCGCTCGATCTGAAAGCCGAGGTCACCCTGCTCGAACAGGATCGGGCGCCCGTCGCCGCACAACATGGCGTAGCGCAAACCCGGCTTGAGCCGATTCCATCCCGGTGTCAGTGTGCCGGTGATGTAACGGACGTTTTCGTCGTACATGCAAAGCATGGCGCCGAGCCCATGCTTTTTCATCATCGTGCGTGCGCGCTCGATGCGATACTCGCGTAGCCGGTCCCAGTTGACCCGCTGCTGCCAATCCAAGCCGGCAATGCCGAAATTTGCACCCATGGCGGTCCTCCCGACCGGGCGCGGTTGAGCGCCCTTTAATGATTGGTCGAAATCCTAAGCCGGCTGGCACCTAAAGCCGAAATAATATATTCTGCGCTCAACCATCAGTTTTTCTAATACCCCGCATTTTGAGCCAGTCATGCCGACAATCCCGCTGCGACAAATCCGCGCCGTTATCGCGGTGTGTGAGGAAGGCTCGTTCACGCGCGCGGCGCAGCGAGAAAATGCAACACAATCCGGGATCTCCCAACACGTCGCGGCCGTCGAGCGCGCACTGAAGGTCAAGTTGTTCGAGCGGACGGCCGGCGGGGTCACGCCGACGCCGGCGGGACTGCGATACTACAAGCGGTGCGTCGAGGCCGTCGGCACGCTCGAGCATGCTGCAGAGGAAGCGCGCTCGCTGGCGGGCGAGGTCACGGGTGAACTTCGCATCGGATTAATGCCGACGTTCACACGCGCGGTTCTGGCGCCCGTGCTTGACGATTTCGTTCCCCGATGCCCGGAAGTGCGGCTACACATCGTCGAGGGGTACAGTGCGCTGCTGACCGAGATGGTGCTCGATGATGTGCTAGACTTCGCGGTCGTGCCGGCATTTGAAGGCACCATCGGGTTAAAATCGCGGCTGCTCGTGCGAGATCGCGAGATGATGATTTCAGGCCCTAAGGCGGGCTTCAAGGCGCTCGCACCGCTGCGTCTCTCGGGCTGCCGGCCACTTAAGATCGTCGTTCCAGGTCCCGACAACATCCGTCGCCGAAATCTCGAGACCTATTTTCAGTCGCACGGCGTCGCGATTGCCGCAATGCTCGAGATGGACGCGATGATCGCAACTTTGGAATTCGTTGCACGTTCCGACTGGGTGACGATTCTGCCGAGCGTAATCTCGGTCAACGACATCAGCCGCGGCGAACTGATCGTCAACCCGATCGCCGAACCAGAACTACACGCGGAGTTCGTAGTGATTCAACCACGGCGACGCACGCTGTCGACGCAAGCGCGTCTGTTTCTAAAGCGTTTCGAGCAAGAAGTCTCGCATATTCACGACGTGTGGGATCACACGATCGCAGGCAAAAAAAGACTTAAGGCTACGGCATAATAGTTATTTCCGGACGCGACCCTTTATAGCGTTGGCAAAAGCGCTGTGGGTGATCCGGCCTTCCGCATCCGGCGGAAGTTTTGCACGCAAGCGCGCTTTCACCGTTTCCACTTCGTCACGAGACAATGCGTCGACCGTTGCACGGACAGACCCGGCACCGGTACTTGCCGTCCAGAAGTCATCGAAATTCCTAAAGGTCCGCTGCACCGTAATCTTGCGCGTCTCCACCGCTTCCAGCCCGGCGTTGCCCCACAATTCGCGCAAGGATTCCATGCGCGAGGCTTCGACGCTCGGCGGACCTACGGTCTCTTTTCCAAGGGCGCGCACTTCCGAAAGAATCGGCGTCATAGGAAATCCTCCGCCCAGCATGTCCCACGCATAGGCGGCGACGGCACCTCCCGGACGCACCACGCGGGCCATCTCGGCAACACCTTTGGCTGGTTCCGGAACGAAAAAAATGACCAACGCCATGGTGGCGGCATCAAACCTACTATCGGGGAATGGGAGTGCCATGGCATCGGCTTGACGAAACTCCGCGATTTTCGCGGTGTGTCGCGTGCGGGCAAATGCAATTTGTTCGGGCGAAGGGTCGATCCCCTGAACTTCAACCGGCCGACACCGCTCAACCAACAATTCGGTGAATGCGCCGTTGCCGCAACCGACGTCCACACATTTCAGGCCCTTCGGCAGATTCAACCAGTCGAGGAAATCCTCGCCGACGCCGCGGCTCCAGATTCCCATCATACGTTCGTAAGCAGCGCCGTCGTCAAAGCGAATTTTCTGGGCGGCCATGCGTAGATCATACCGTAAAATGCATGAATCGACACATCGGGATGGCTGCCCTGACTACGTAAGGGCCATCGCAGCGGCCTGCGCTTCCGGCACCACATCGTGGTCGTAGAGCCGTTTGCGGAATGCAGCGTGAGCGGCAATCTCCGTGTCGCGAACGCCCAGGTCCGCATAAGCTGAATCGTACCGCATACCGTTCTCGCGCGCGCCACGCTGGACCTGCGCTACGCGTTCGCGACGAAGGCGCTCATAAGCGACAAGCGCCGCCGGCACGGTTGTGCGATCTGCGCGCGCGAGGATCGTCGCAAGCGCCATTCCATCTTCTATGGACTGGTTGGCGCCCTGCCCGAGATGCGGAAGCATCGGATGCGCGGCGTCGCCCAATAGCGTCAGCCGCCCGCGCGTCCACGTCGGAAGCGGCTCGCGATCATAGAGGGCCCACCGGAATGTCATCTGCACTTGTTGCAAAAGCGACTCGATGCGCGGATCCCAACCGGCAAACTCACGGCGAAGCACATCAGGATCACCGGGCGACGACCACGATTCCTTCATCTGCTCGTCGGCCGGAACAAATCCGACGTAGTTGATAACCTGCCCCGCGCGAACAGGGAAAGTGAGAAAATGTTTGGCTTTGCCGAGCCACATCAACCACGAGTCCGTCGGCCAATTCGGGACGCTTTCGTGCGCCAGTACGCCGCGATAGGCGACAGATCCCGAGAAGACCGGATCAGACGGAGGAAAAACGTAGGGCCGGAGTTCAGAGTGGATTCCGTCGGCTGCAACAACAGTGTCAGCTTCGACAACCGCACCGTTTGAAAAACAGACCCGTGATACATCACCGCTCTGTTCAAACGCCGTGCAGCGGTGCCCCGTGTGAACTACGCCGGTAGGCATGGCACCGGCCAGGAGTTCGACAAGGTCGGCGCGGTGCATTCCGAACGTCGCATTCCAGCCCGAGGAATCAGTGACCTGCACAGGCGCGATCGGAGTACCGTCGTGCCGGAAGTACCGAGAGCCCGGGCCCACCCTCGCTCCCCATTTCTCCACGGCCGGGCCTAGCCCAATTCTCTCCAACTGACGGACGCTGTTCGGAGTCAGGAACACGCCGGCTCCCACTTCACCAAGAGCCAGAGCCTGCTCGTAAACCGAAACGTGAAGTCCGTGCGCCATGAGGGCGTTCGCAGCGAACAAGCCGCCGATTCCACCTCCAACAATCGCAATGTTGGGCCGCGAGCCGCCCATCACCAACTCCTACAGGCCGCATACGTTGTATCCTCACATAAACTGAAGCACTCTCGCCATCACAAAGACGCCGGGTTAGGCGCGGCTGCATTGGGAGGATTTTTGAATGCGTAACCTGTGGCTGGTTGCTGTCGTTCTATCGGTGTCTTGGGCCACTTCTGTCAGCGCTGAAGACTATCCGGATCGCGCCGTGAAGATTGTTGTGCCGTTTCCCGCCGGCGGCACGGCGGATGCTGTCCCGCGAATTGTCGGAGATTGGTTATCCCGCAAATGGGGCCAGCCGGTCGTCATCGAGAATCGTACGGGCGCGGCCGGAAATATTGGAGCTGAAGCGGTCTATCGGTCGCCGCCCGACGGCTACACATTGCTGTCGGCACCGCCGCCACCCCTCGTGATCAATCAAAATCTCTATCCGAAGCTCGGCTACGATCCGACCAAATTCGAACCGATCATTGTGATGGCTCAGGTACCGAACGCGCTCATCGTCAATCCGAACACCATCAAAGCCTCAAGCCTGCCGGAGTTGATCGACTTTCTCCGGCAAAATCCCGGTAAGGTCACCTCCGCGACACAAGGCAATGGCACGACATCACATCTCACGTCCGAGCTATTCCAGTTGATGGCAAAAGTGACGCTGCGACACGTACCTTATCGCGGGTCGGCACCCGCCTTGCAGGGATTGCTCGCTGGCGATGTCGATCTGATGTTCGACAATCTCGGCGTCTCGTTACCTTTGGTCGAAGCCGGCAAGCTGAAGCTGCTCGCCGTCGCATCGGCTACGCGCATGCCGAGTTTGCCGAACGTGCCGACGATCGCCGCATTGCTTCCTGGTTTCGAGGCGGTCGCCTGGTACGGAATCGTGGCGCCCCCGAACACGCCCAAAGCCATTATCGACAAGATCAATGCCGATGCGAACGAAGCTCTGCGCCAACCCGAGGTTCAGGATAGTCTGAAAAAATTGTCCGCCGAGATTTTCGGCGGGTCGGTCGGCAAGACCGCGAAGTACATGCGCGACGAGATCGAGCGCTGGGACCACGTGATCAAGGCTGCCGACATCAAGCTCCAGTGACCCTCAAACGGTCATCCAGGCTCCGTTGGCGTCGACCGATTTGAACACCGCTTCGAGTGCGGCCGCCGTTTGCAGAATTCCGTTAGGCGAAATCGGGAATTTGCCCTGTCCCAGCGCGGCTTTCGCGAAATAATCGAGGTTACGGCCGAGATGGTTGTCGGCCGGCAGGTCAAACGCCTCTGGCTCTTTCCCGGCGTGACGCACAATGGCGCGCGTCTCGCTCACGCTCGCTGCCCAGCAATTTTCGCCAAAAATCGCGACACGCCACGCAAACGGCGTCTTCATCGTCGTAGCGAGAGTGCCGGTTGCACCGTTCTCGAATTCGATCAGCGCCGAAGTCGTATCACCCGTTTCCATCTTAAGCGCGCGCGCCCTCGACAAGGCACTGATGCGTTTCATTGGCCCCACCATGTCACGAAAGCAATCGAGCACGTGAATTCCCATGCCAGTCATGCCACCAGCCCGGCTTTCCTCTGTGCGAAGGCGCCAGCTGTCCGCCGGATAGTTCGCGAGCCAATCATGACTGTAGTTGCCTTCCGCGTGCATGATAGTGCCGAAGGCACCTTTTTCCGTGAGTTCGGCAAGGACGCGCATCGACGGCATCAGTCGGAAATGGTGGCCTACGGCAATCACGATCCCTGCGCGTCGGCAGGCATCGAGCGCGGCCTGCGCATCGGCCTTGCTGAGCGCGAAAGGTTTTTCGCAATAGATATGCTTCCCGGCCGCTGCGATCGCCTCGACCTGGGCACGGTGTTTTGTATGCGGCGTCGCGAGGATCACCGCCTGGATCGATTTATCGGCCAGCACCTCATCGAGAGACGTTCCGAGCGCGACCTGATGTTCGGCGGCAAAATCGCGCACCGTTTCGGGCTCGAGCGTGATGCCGCGTACGACGCGTAGTGGCGCGCCAAAATCGCGCGCCGATTTCACCAATGTTTTGCCCCACCAGCCGAGGCCGACGATTGCGGTATTCAGCGTTTGCAAAGGCGCTACTAGCCCCGTGACGATGAAAAGATTTATGCCGCGGCCGGCGCGCCGGGCTGCTTAAGCGGATGTGCAAGCGCGAAGGCATCGATCTTTGCACAAGTCGCAGAAATGCGCGCGAAAGTCGGAAAAGGCGCGAGATCTACCTTGAAGAAATTAGCTCCTGCCGCCTGACTGGCCACGCAAATGTCGGCCGTGGTCACTTGCTCGCCGTGACAATAGGTTCCGGTTTCCTTCGAGCTCGACAGATTTTGCTCCAGCGCCGTCAACGCCAGTTTGTGCCAGTGCTGCGCCCATTTGATGACGCCCGCTTCATCGACCTTGAATTCATGGGCGAGATATTCGCGCACCCGCGGCACGATCAGCGGATGGGAATCGCACGCGACAATCTGTGAAAGGCCGCGAACCCGCGCACGCGCGCGCGGATCGCGGGGCAGCAACGGCGGATTGGGATGCGTCTCGTCGAGATACTCGATAATTGCCAGAGATTCGAAAAGGACCGGTCCGTCACCGTCGACCAGCGCCGGGATCGCCATCATCGGATTAACGGCTCGGAATTTCGCGTCGCGTTGTTCGCCCTTCATCAGATTGATGTCAATGATCTCGTCGGGCTTGATGCCCTTGAGATTGAGCGCAATGCGCACACGGTAGGTGGCCAGCGAGCGCCAGAATGAAAACAGTTTCACGGCATCCCTCCCCTTCTTCGGTGACACCGGGCTGCCCCGGATACTCGTCGCGTTCTAGCAAATAAAATCTACTTCTTGCTGCCGCCCGCGTCTGCTTTGAGCCCGGCCGCTTCGATGCCAGCAACGGCAATGATCTCATCGTTATCGCCAGTGTCGCCGGAAATGCCAACCGCACCTAGAATCTGATTTCCTGCATCCCGGATCAGTACACCGCCGGGATTAGGCACAAGACGGCCGCCACTCGCGGCCACGATGGCGGTAAGAAAATTCGGGTTCTGCGCGGCCCGCTCCATCATGGTGCGCGAGCCCCAACCCATACCGAGTGCGCCATAGGCTTTGCCGACCGCAATCTCGAATCGAATGATACCAGAGCCATCTTCGCGTTTGGCGCAGACAACGTGACCGCCGTTGTCGAGCACAACGACCGTCTGCGGCATTTGTTTGTGTTCACGAGCCTTCTTCAGCGTGGCATCGACGATGCTTGAGGCCTGGGCGAGCGTGATCGACATGAGACTCCTCAAATTTTCGAATTCTAGGATTTCTTCCGGCCGGCCCAGTAGACCGACATGCGCGACCCGTCACCGCCGCCGAA
>JANWKN010000176.1 GCA_025451355.1 Pseudolabrys sp.
ACCTTCGCCAAGCCCCTTGTAAAACGCCTTCAGCACCTGCGTCGTATCTTCAGGTGAGCGCGCGCTCATGTACCCTATGACAGGCATAGCTGGCTGTTGCGCGCTCGCTGCAAGCGGCCAGGTAACCACCCCACCAACAAGCCTGATGAACTCGCGCCGCCTCATTGTAACCCCCGCGGGTCGCACAAAGCATCGTACCGTGTAAGAAGCGTGGATTGAAAGGACGGGTGAATGGCCGGAGATGTCCGCTTTGGGTCAAAAGCAGACATGTGCAGCGCACAAGGCGATGTCCGCTAAGTGCCAATAGCGGACGTCCGTTGATGTCCGTGTCGTCTCCGCTGTTCCCCTGAAAGCGCCGAGACCGACCGGACTGGACCAATTCAGGCTGCTTGAGCCTTGCTGGCTGCCATCGGCAATTCAAATTGGAAAATCGAGCCCCCGTTTGCCCTTGGGGATACCCAAATCCGACCGTCATGGTTTTCAATGATTGATTGGCAGATCGAAAGGCCCATTCCCATACAACGCGCTTTGGTCGTGAACATCGGCTGAAAAACCCGGGCGACGTCGGACGGCTTAATGCCCGTTCCGGTGTCTTCGATCGACACATGCACTTTATTGGATTGGCTCAGTTCGGTTTTTATGCGCAGCACGCGAGTTTGCGAAGAACTCATTGCCTCGATGGCATTCATGACCAAGTTCAAAATCACCTGCTGTAACTGAACCTGATTGCTAAGTACCTTTGGAAATCGATCGTCGAGTTGCGCCTGAAGTTCTATCTTGTGCTTCTGCAAATCGATCCGCGCGAGCGCCAGAACCGACGAGACCAGCTTATTGATATCGACGAGGGTCTTCTCCTGCACATCGTTTTTGAACATCGCACGAAGGTGCGTGATGATGTCGCTCGCCCGGACAAAGTAAGGGCCAGCCACCCCGGCTCAATCCGAACCATTGAGAATCAACAAGAATTATTACGACATGTACGACACAATAAAGGCCGGCTTGGAGCCGGCCTTTTTGCATTTCTATCCTTGTTATCAGGATATTAGCTTGGTAGCGGGGGAGGGACTCGAACCCCCGACCTCCGGATTATGATTCCGCTGCTCTAACCAGCTGAGCTACCCCGCCATTCCGAAACAACGTGCCGGAACGAGCGCGATATAGGGAGGCGCGGCAAACACTGTCAAGCAAGTGCCATAGAACCGCTCGATAGTGATTACTTCGGCTGGATCGACTGGTCCCCGCCCGGGGATCCGGGCGGCGGGATTACTGGCATTGCGCCGCCTGGTGGGGTCGGTTGCCTGATCTCCGGATCGACATTTTTTGGCGGGCAGATCACGCCGCCCGAGCGCGCAAGCTTGTCGCTCAGATTTCCCTGCGCGTCCATTTCGGCGCCCTTGCCCATTGTGGCTGGCGTATCCGACTGGGCGCATGCGTGCGGGTCGAGCTGTTCCGCCTTTGGCGCCACGGGTTGTTTGGTGGTCGGCGGAGCCTGAGCGACTGCCGCCGTCGACAGCAGGATTGCGGCCGCCGCCATTTCCAAAATGCGAATACCGCGGACCATTGCACGCTCCCTTCGGTGCTTGTCGACCCGATCCGAGAGATAACGGCGTTATGGGAGCGAGAGTTCCCTCAGACCGCGGTGCCGACCAGGCGCTGGAAGCGGATCAATGAAAAATGGCCGAGCGGCGGCATTGGCCGGTTTTCGACCAATCGTACGCCGCCGTGACGCTGCGCCCAATCGGCCAGCCGGCCGAAGCGGAATTCGGGCCGCCAGCCGAGCCGACGCGCGATCGGCGCAAAGCAGATTTCAAATGCGCGGCGCGGTCCCGCCTCTGCGCCAATATGATTGACGAGCACGATCTCGCCGCCGGGACGAATGACCCGCGCGAATTCGTCGAGCGTCGCTTCCGGCTTCGGTACCGCTGTGATGACGAATTGCGCCACAACGACATCGAAAGATCGATCCGGCAACGCCATCCGCCCGGCGTCCATTACTGCCAGCCCCTCGACATTAGTCAGCCTTTGTTCGGCGACCCGTTCGTGTGCCCTTCGCAGCATGGGTTCGGACAGATCGATGCCAACCAACCGGTTTCTCCGCGCATATTCCGGAAGGGAAATACCGGTGCCGACCCCGACTTCGAGGATGCGCCCACCGGCCGGTCCACAGGCCTGCTCGGCCGCTTCGATCGAGGCGCGCCGGCCCGCATCGAATACCGCGCCGAAGACGAGATCGTAGACTGGTGCCCATCGTGCATAGACACGTTCCACGCTCGATTTATCGAAATCAGCCCCCATGCGGCCAGTTTTAACCGCGCATCACGGGCGTGGCCATGCGCTCATCGCTGGCACGCTGGTAGTCCGCTGCCGCGACCGCGCTCTTGATGAACCCGCCGCCAAGCACACGCGCCTGGCCTTCTCCAGCGTCATAAAACACGCAGGCCTGTCCCCGCGACACACCGTGTTCGGCATCAACCAGCTCGACCTCGCATCCCGAAGCGCCGTGTCGCAGCCACGCCGCCTGCGGCGGGCGCGTCGAGCGCACTTTCACGAAGACCTCGCGACGGTCATCGGCAAGCGCTTCGTCAAGAGATTCGTCGCCGATCCAGTTGACGTCACGCAAGACGATGCGACTCATGCGCAAGGCCTCGCGCGGACCGACGACAACGCGGCGAAGGTCGGCGTCAAGCCGCACGACATAAAGCGGCGCGCCAGTAGCCACACCGAGGCCACGGCGCTGCCCGACTGTGAAGTGAATAATGCCTGAATGCGCTCCAAGCACCTTCCCGTCGAGGTCCACGATATCGCCAGCTTCCGCCACACCTGGCTTCAGGCGTTCGATCATGTCGGCGTAATGGCCCGACGGTACGAAGCAGATGTCCTGGCTGTCCTGTTTGTCGGCGACCGCCAGACCAAACCGGCGCGCGAGTTCTCGCGTCTCCGTTTTAGTTCGTTCGCCGAGCGGAAAGCGCAAAACATCGAGTTGCTCGCGCGTGGTGCCGAACAGGAAATAGCTCTGATCACGCTCCTCCTCGCGCGCGCGATAGAGTGCCCACCCGCCTCCCGCTAACGGGCGAGACGCAACATAATGCCCGGTCGCCAGCACTTCGGCGCCCAATTCTCGCGCGGTCGTCAACAGATCGCGGAACTTGATGGACATATTACATTCGACGCACGGCACCGGCGTCTCGCCGTGAATGTAACTTTCCGCAAAGCGATCGATGACCGCTTCCTTAAAGCGACTTTCATAGTCGAGCACGTAGTGCGGGATGCCAATGCGCTCCGCAACGCTGCGCGCATCGTAGATGTCCTGCCCAGCGCAACACGCACCCTTGCGATGGATCGCAGCGCCATGGTTGTAAAGCTGCAACGTCACACCAACCACGTCATAGCCCTCCGCCTTGAGCAAGGCGGCAGTCACTGACGAGTCGACACCGCCGGACATGGCGACGACGACGCGGGTGTCTTCAGGCCGGCGGTCGAGATCGAGGCTGTTGGGCATGGCGCTACTTAGCACAGGTGGTGACGAAAGAGGTCCATGGGAGATGAGGCGCAGGGCAGATTTTGCCGCTTTGCCGTGATCGCTGCCTTGGGTGCCCGCAATAGAAGCCCCTCATAAAATCTGCAAGGCGCTGAATAGAAACAGGAATTTTGCCTTTCAAGGGCTGGCCTGACGATTGCACCTGGAAACACCGAGATAGCGGAGGTGCCACAGTGCCGCAAGTTGCGTCCGATCCGAAAATTCATTCCCACGGCCACACAACCCCGCGTCAGTCGCGTCCCGCCCAGCAAGCTGACCGCGCGGCTTCGCCATTCGAGAGCCTGCTCGACGACGGCGCATCGCCCCCCGCTGGCAACCCGGCACAAAACAAAGCCGCGCCGGTCGAGGAATCTCGCAGTCCGTCCAAGACCGATGAGTGCAAATCTCCGTCTGCGAATGATCGCACCACGACCAAGAAGGCGGACGAAACTGATTGCGTCGGCGCGGACGCAGAGGACGGCGCGCCCTCAGATGGAATCAAGGTGACCCCAGGGCCCGTTTTGGTTGAAGACGCCTCCGGAACCGAGAACAGCGAGCCCAGGGGCGAAGAGAAGCAGGCGACCGCCTCAGATCCCGGTGATCCGACGGCTGTGCAGACCGCAATAGATCAAAAGATCCCTAGCGCGGATGCCTTTGCTGGACCGGCCGCGGACTCCCGCATCGCCAGTCGCGCCATCCCCCGATCAAGACCTCCCGATTTCGCTGACTGTTGACGCTGCAGCTCAATTGAGCTCGTTGCCGCCGAGCCCACCGAAGACCGGCACCGGAAAACAGGCCGGCTCAATAAGACCGACCGACACTGAGAAGCACACCGAGACCGAGCAGGCTACAAACGAAACGGTCGACGATTCTCTGCCCGCAATCAAAAGCGCGCCACAGACACACATCGGCAAGTCGCAAATCGCTGCAAGCGAGAGTGACAAACCTCCCGCCCAAGCGCGTGGCGAAGCTCAAGCCGACGTTCCGCTCCGCGCTGATGGCGCGACGGCCGATTCCGGCGATCCCGGCATAGCCGGCCCGAAACCGACGATAGACAGTGCCACCCAGCTGCTGACCGCGACCGGACATGCGTCGAGTGGACCGAACGCTCTCACCTCACAACCCGGATCGCAGCCAGCAGCGATTCCGCTAGCCGGAATCGCAGTCGAAATCGCGAACCGGTTCGAGATCCGGCTTGATCCGCCCGAACTCGGCCGCATCGAGGTTCGTCTCGATGTCGACCGCGACGGCACCGTCATCTCGCGCCTGACCGTCGATCGAGCCGATACTTACGATAACGCGACGCAGCCGGCCTTGAGCGCGCCCTCCAAGATCCCGGGCTCAAGACCACCGACAACAGGTTATAGTTCTCGTTGCGCGACCAATCCGCAAACCAGCAACAGACCAACGGCGGCGCGGACACCGCCCAACTCGCCGTGTAAGACGAATTGCTGCCGGCGATCTATGTGACAACGCAGATTTACAACCGCCTTGCCGGACAAGGCGGCGGTCTCGATATTCGCGTTTGAGGACGAACACATGACGACGATCAATCCCGCTTCGACAGCTACCGGCGCAGGCTCCGTATCGAACGCGCTCGACAAGACCGAGATTGCCGGCAATTTCACTACATTCCTGCAGCTGCTGACGACGCAGCTGAAAAACCAGAACCCGCTGGATCCACTCGACACCAATCAATTCACGCAGCAGCTCGTGCAGTTCGCGCAAGTCGAGCAACAGATGAAATCCCATGACCAGCTGTCGAGCTTGGTATCACTGGAAAGCGCAGGCGACCACTGCGCTTGCCTATGTCGGCGCGACAGTTATCGTTGATGGCTCGACCGCGCAGCTGACAGGCGGCAACGCCAACTGGAGCCTTAACGTCACCAAGCCGTCGACAGCTACAATCACTATCAAGGATTCGACCGGTCAGAACGTCTATACCGGCATCGTTGCAGTCCCGGCACGCAGAGTTTCACCTGGAACGGCCGCGGCAACGACGGCCGTCTCTGGCCCGACGGCGCCTATACCCTCACCGCCACGGCAGTCGACACCAACAAGCAATCGGTTGCCATTTCAGAGGTACAGGCGATCGTAGATTCTGTCGATCTCACGCAGGACCCGCCACAGCTGTCGATCAATGGACAGAACTACACGCTCGACAAGATCAAGCGGATTGTCCGGCCGACCACATGATCGCGGAATGGCAAGGTGTGAGGTGCTGGCCTTCAATTATTACCGGCTGTTAACGCGCTCCGCCTCGTAGGGCGCAAAGTCTCTTCGCGCGTCGATCTGTAACCAAAAGGTTATCAGATACCGGGCAAACATTGCCCGACGTACTTGTCATGCTTAGGCAAATTTTAAGCCGGGACCTGTAGTTTTTCCGCAGTACCTGTCAGTCGAGTTTTGTTTTGTGAGTGTACCAATGACCGAACCTCATCGCCCGAGGGTCAAATATGTGATCGGGCCCGATGGTAGTCCGCTGACCATTGCGGACTTGCCGCCACCAACGACCAAGCGCTGGGTCATCCGCCGAAAGGCGGAGGTGGTCGCAGCGGTCCGTGGCGGACTGTTGTCCCTCGAGGAAGCCTGCGCGCGCTACACGCTGACTGTCGAGGAATTTCTGTCTTGGCAGGCCTCGATTGACCAGCACGGCCTTGCCGGTTTGCGCACGACGCGCATCCAGCAGTATCGCCAGTAGGATTCGGTCTCTCCCTTCCAAACCGGAACGCCGGCCCCGTGGCCGGCGATTTCATTTGCGCTCTCTTCTGACCGATTTTTTTGTGAGCGGCCATGTCGGGATTAACCGGACGCTAACCGTAAACTGGGCAAATCTTCCCGGGTGAGGTGCGTGCTTCGCGCTCCCCGCGGGTAGGACAAACCGGTGCAAGGCTTCTTCGATTTTGTGAAGTCACTGGGTGCGGCTCGAATGGCGGCGATGGCCGCAGTAACGCTGGCCCTGGTCGGCTTCTTCTCATTCGTAATGATCCAGATGACGACGCCGCAGATGGTACCGTTGACGCGCTCGAAGAAGAGAACCGCGACGCGGCTGAGCGGATCAAGGCGCTGATGTTCACCTTCGACGATCTGGTCAAGCTTGACGCCGGCTCCGCGCAGACACTGATGCGCAATATCGACAAAGACAAGCTGGCGGTGGCGCTGAAGGGCGCTAAGAAAACGGTTCGCCAGTTCTTCTTTACCAACATGTCCAGCCGCGCTGCCAAGATGCTGGTGGAAGACATGCAGGCCATGGGCCCTGTGCGGCTGCGTGATGTGGATGAAGCGCAGGCGCTGCTTGTCAACGTTGCCAAGGATCTCGCACTGGACCGCAAGGTCGGCGCGGCCATCGATATCTACGTCAATAACTGGCTGGTGGCGCGTGGCGAAGTGGTGCTCGTAGAGGACAAGCTCGGCATCACCATGACTTAAATTATCAAGGCGGATCACAACTGATGCACGCGATTGTCTGCCATTTCTCTGGAATCACACGGAGCTAAGCCATGCGACTCTTGATCATCGGCGCGCTCGGGCCAGCTCACCACCGCGACCAAGCTCGCGATGGACAAGGGCGCGAACGTCACTCACGCCGACAGCAACGATCAGGCGCTCGCTGTACTGCGCTCCGGTCGGGGCGCCGACCTGCTGATGGTGGACGTGGCCCTCGACATTCGTGACCTGGTGGCAAGACTTGACGCCGAACGCATCCACGTGCCGATCGTCGCCTGTGGCGTTACCAATGACGCGCGCGCCGCCGTGAACGCGATCCACGCCGGGGCAAAAGAATACATCCCATTGCCGCCCGACCCGGATCTGATTGCCGCGGTTGCCGACGATTCCCGGGATATGATCTATCGCGACGAGGCGATGGCGATGGTCGTCAAGCTTGCCCAGCAGATTGCAGGCTCTGAAGCCTCCGTGATGATTACCGGTGAAAGCGGGACCGGAAAGGAAGTGCTGGCTCGCTTCGTGCACAGTCACAGCGCGCGCTCGAAGAAGCCGTTCATCACTGTCAACTGCGCCGCAATTCCCGAAAACTTGCTGGAATCCGAGCTGTTCGGTCACGAGAAAGGCGCCTTTACCGGCGCACTCGCGCGCCGGATCGGCAAATTCGAGGAAGCCAAAGGCGGCACGCTTCTGTTGGACGAAATTTCCGAGATGGATGTGCGGCTCCAGGCCAAACTACTGCGTGCCATTCAGGAGCGCGTGATCGATCGCGTGGGCGGCAATCGCCCCGTCCCGGTCGACATCCGGATCATCGCGACTTCGAACCGCAATCTTACCGAAGCGGTGCGCGAGGGCAGATTCCGTGAAGACCTGATGTTCCGTCTCAACGTGGTCAATCTGAAGATCCCGCCCCTGCACGAGCGTCCGTCCGACATCGGTGAACTGGCGGAATACTTCACCAAGAAATACTCGCGGGCCAACGGTCTGCCGTTGCGTCCGCTCTCCACCGAGGCCCGTCGCGCGCTGAATATAAATCGCTGGCCGGGTAACGTCCGCGAGTTGGAGAACACGTTGCATCGGGCGGTCCTGCTCTCGAGCGGAGCCGAAATCGGCGTTGACGGCATTCTTTCGCCGGATGGCGCGCGGCTTGACCAGGCACGAGGTACCGACCTCGCAGCACATGCGGTCATGGCGGCCGAACAAATAACGCGCAATCTAGTCGGGCGCACCGTAGCTGAAGTCGAGCGAGACCTCATCCTGGAGACTCTGAAGCATTGCCTCGGCAACCGCACCCGCGCCGCGAATATTCTGGGCATTTCAATTCGCACGCTGCGCAACAAGCTCAATGAATACGCGGCCGATGGCTCGCCGATTCCACCGCCTCACGGTAGCTCGGAGCTCAAAGGTGCTGCATAATTTGCCGCACAGTGACCACAATTTACAAAATTTGCCCTGCCCCACAGTGGATCGCAGCTGAGCGCACGGGTGTATTTCGCGGCTCCGACGTCGATCACCGCGATGGCTTCATTCATTTTTCGAGCGGCGCTCAGATAATTGAAACCGCAGAAAAACACTTTGCCGGGCAAATCGATCTGCTGCTGCTGCGCCTCGACAGCACAAAGCTCGGTGACCGTTTGAAATGGGAACCGTCACGCGGTGGCGCGCTGTTTCCGCATCTTTATGGCGATCTTGATCCCGCTGCCGTCATGCGCGTTGAGCCGCTGCCGCTCGGCCCTGACGGCCGCCACGTATTCCCGGTCCTCGACGACTGATCATCCGGCCGGCAATTGTGGCCGAGCCGCTGAAGCCGTAAGGTTGCTCGACAAGCCACAAAACGCGCGCTCCACCGCATGGATCTCGACGCCAATCGCAGCCTGATTGCCGCGGCGC
>JANWKN010000177.1 GCA_025451355.1 Pseudolabrys sp.
CAGCCGAAGAGCTTCCTTGGGACTTACGCGCGGACCTCTGTATTCAGCGATTTTTTCGCGCTTCCTGATAGGCCTTACGGCAAACAGGCCAAGGCCGGTGATGGAACGGCCAATACGGAACGATCGTTGGGACATTGCAGCAATGGAATATGAAAGAAGAACGATGCGGATGACAGATGAAACGCTGCGCGTCAATCATTTGTTCGCCGGCAGGTACCGGCCGCGCAAATACGGCTGCTATCGTCACAATTGGAGCGACAAGGTAAAAAAAGAATTCCTCCATGCCGCCAAAATCGAACGACGGCTTGAAGCCGTGGATAACAATCGAAGGCAAACTATCGAGGGCCCAGCCCGTCAGCGTAAGCGCAGCCAAGGCGAAAATCGCATAGCGGATATTCCCTAACGCGGCGAAGACGAGTGCTGCGCCTGCAAGCAGCGGCGATAGCGCAAGCTTGATGCTGGTGAGCCTTTGTGCAAAACGCAGCAGGTCTGTTTCGAGATGATAGTCGCTCTGCACGCTGGAGAGGGCATCCAGAAGTTCAGCCGCCGTGACAATGACGAGGCCAGCCTGCACCCAACGATGTGATGGTGACGCGCCCGTCGCAGTGTCGGCAGACATCACTGAACCCCATTGCCCGGCTTGCATTATAGTTCAAAACTGTTTCTGTCGGCGGCATTTATCGTCGCGCTCGTGCCATCGGCAATCGATGACGAAAAGGAGCAATACCGCATGGCGGCACAATTAGTTACCGCGCGCTGGCCCGAACTGGATTATGCCGCGTGGAAGGACACCCGCGATACGCTGCATTTATGGACGCAGGTCGTCGGTAAGGTTCGGCTTGCGCTGACGCCCTGGCTAAATCACTCGTGGCATGTCGCTCTTTACATCACAGCGCGTGGCCTAACGACTTCGCCGATCCTATGGCGCGGCGGCAATTTCCAGGTCGACTTTGACTTCATTGACCATGTGCTTTGGATCAGGCTTAGCGAGGGACAATTTCGACAAGTGATGCTTAAGCCGATGAGCGTGGCGGAATTCTATGAGGACATCATGATCGCATTGCGCGAGTTGGGTATAGAGTCGCCGATCAAGACGATGCCCTGCGAAATTGCCGACTGCATCCCCTTTGAGCAGGATACGGTGCACGCGGCATACGATGCCGACTATGCCAATCGCTTCTGGCGCGTGCTACTCGCCGCTCAAGAGGTTTTCGCTCATTTCCGCACTGGGTTTCTCGGCAAGACGAGCCCTGTTCATTTCTTTTGGGGAAGTTTCGATCTGGCGGTGACGCGCTTTTCCGGACGCCCCGCGCCGCGCCATCCGGGCGGCGTCCCGCACCTGCCGAACGCCGTCGCACGAGAGGCCTATTCGCACGAGGTATCGAGCGCCGGATTCTGGCCGGGCGGGGGCGGGCCGGTCGACTACGCGGCGTTCTATTCCTACGCGTATCCGGCCCCCGACGGCTTCGGGGCGGCGACCGTGAAGCCGGCAGAGGCATTTTTCAGCAAGGACCTGGGCGAGTTTTTGTTGCCGTACGACGCGGTGCGCCGCGGTCGCGATCCCGATGCCGTGCTGATGGAATTCCTGCAAAGCACTTACGACGCGGCAGCGAACCTGGCAAAATGGGATCGAAAATCGTTGGAGTGCGGGTTGGGGCAAGCGGGGAAACCGCGGAAGGTCTAGTGCAGAAATTGAACGGCTTTCCATTGGCCCGAACCGGCGCTATGACCGCTGCCAAACCGGCCATCTACCGGAGTTTTCCATGAACGCCCCTGCCAATGTCGTCCCGCTCTACAGGCACACACCACTGTTCCCCCTCGGTCCGGATAAAACACCGTATCGCAAGCTCGATATTGGCGGCGTGAAGGTCGAGAAGGTCATGGGCAAGGATATGCTTGTGATCGAGGGCGAAGCATTGCGTGCGCTCAGCGAGGCTGCTTTCACAGATATCAATCATCTGCTCCGACCGGCGCATCTGAAACAGCTACGCAAGATTCTTGATGACCCTGAAGCGTCCGACAATGACAAGTTCGTCGCCTACGATTTTCTGAAGAATGCGAATATCGCAGCCGGTGGCGTCCTGCCAATGTGCCAGGACACCGGCACCGCCATTATCATGGGGAAGAAAGGCCGCATGGTTTTCACTGCCGGCGACGATGAGGCAGCGCTCGCGGAAGGTGCGCGCGACGCGTATTTCAGGCGTAACCTGCGGTATTCGCAACTCGCGCCGATTTCCATGTTCGAGGAAGAGAACACCAAGTCGAACATGCCCGCGCAGGTCGAGATCTATGCGGAAGGTGAAGACGGCTATAAGTTGCTGTTCATCGCGAAAGGCGGCGGTTCGGCCAACAAAGCGTTCTTGTTTCAGGCGACACCATCGATTCTGACACACGATCGCATGTTGGCGTTCCTTAAGGAAAAAGTGCTCACGCTCGGGACCGCTGCGTGCCCGCCTTATCACCTTGCGATCGTCATTGGCGGGACGAGCGCCGAACTGACGATGAAAACTGTAAAGCTTGCCTCGACAAAATACCTGGACGAGTTGCCGACGAAGGGCAGCGAGGACGGACACGCCTTCCGCGATCTCGCAATGGAGGCGGAAATTCTGAAGATGACCCAGTCGACTGGGGTTGGCGCACAGTTTGGCGGCAAATATTTCTGCCATGACGTGCGCGTGATCCGTCTGCCGCGCCACGGCGCCTCATTGCCGATCGGCCTGGGCGTATCGTGTGCCGCCGATCGGCAGGCGCTCGGCAAGATCACCCGCGATGGCGTGTTCCTCGAAGAACTTGAGCACCATCCCGCGCAATATCTCCCGGAGATCGACCAGGAAAGGCTCGGCGGGCAGGTGGTCAAGGTCGACCTGCGACGGCCGATGAAGGAAATCCTCGCGCAGCTCTCAAAGTACCCGGTAAAGACGCGGCTCTCGCTGACAGGTCCAATGATTGTTGCCCGCGATCTCGCCCACGCAAAATTGCGTGAGCGTCTTGAGGCGGGCAAAGGTTTGCCTGACTATTTCAAGGACCATCCCATCTACTACGCCGGGCCAGCGAAGACGCCTGCGGGTTATGCGTCAGGCTCGTTCGGCCCGACGACGGCCGGGCGGATGGATAGCTACATCGACCAATTTCAGGCGGCCGGCGCCTCGATGATCTCACTCGCCAAGGGTAACCGCTCGGCGCAGGTGCGCGAGGCGTGCAAAAAGCACGGCGGTTTTTACCTGGCGTCGATCGGCGGCAGTGCGGCTAATCTCGCAGAACACTGCATCAAGAAAGTTGCGGTGCACGAATATGCTGAGCTCGGAATGGAGGCGATCTGGAGGATCGAGGTCGAGAATTTTCCTGCCTTCATCGTGATCGACGACAAGGGCAACGACTTCTTCAAGGAGTTAAACCTGAGCTAGAGACTCTGCTCAGACTGAAACTGGATGAAGCTTAAGGCGTCTGCACGAGATCACGGCCGAGCCAGAAATCCTGCAACGTCATCTCGGCGCTTAGGCGCCACGTGACATGGTCGGCGCTAGCCTTGTAAAGACTCAGCCGGCCGGCTCGCATCACGCCATCGCGGCCACTGCCACCATCAGCAGTGAGATGCCAACGTATTTCGCAGTCTGCGTTACGTCCGGCAACTGATCAGCAAACCCAACCAACCAGAGCAGGCTGGCAATCGCAATCACTGAATATTTCACCGCCGGGATCGCGGTGTACTTCCGCAAGAACTTCATGACACACTCCGCCGCGCCTCGGTCCCCGCAGCATTCAACAGACTATCGCAGTGCAATAGTAGCCTACTGCACTGCAAAATGGCAAATCAGCTGAACGCCTTGACCAATCGGATAACGCGTGCCGCCGAGTTGGTTTCCTTCTTGGCGCTTAAACTGGCCGCCCAAGGCGAAGGCCTTCGGCGTGCTCCGACGGGTAGGGAGCTATCGCTTCTTCGGGGTCTCGCGCGTCTTGCTCTTGAGGTGGATGATCTTCGCGCTCTCGCCCGCACTTCTTCGTAGCGCTTCTTCTAGGCTGGCGGGATGACCGTGCTTTCTCAAGAGATCGTTGAACGCCTCGTCAGCCAATTCCTGGAAGGACTTCATGCTTTCGGAAGCGAGCAGCCGGAGCTGCTGCCAGGTCTCCTCGTGAAACTGGACGCGTTTGCCAATCATGGTGTCGATTCCCGGTCAGGCGAGGGGCGCCGATTTGAGTGTCCGATGCGGGTGTCCGCGTCGGGATAATCATCTTCGGCGGTTTTTCCCTGTTTTTCCAACTTGCGCTTGCGAGCTTCTGCAAGTTGCTCCCAGGTCTCAGCCATTTGCTCCAAGTGTTGGCGATGGGAAGGGGAGGCAGTTCGCGCCATGTCCCTACATTCCGCAGCGTGTTGAAGGTATTCGTGCAATTTCCTCAAGTTGAATGTCCCCGCGGTCGGCTACACGGAATTTATGCCGTTCCCCGGTCGCGAAAGTGTTCAGGCCAAATTCGTTCCGGTAACCGAGGCGGCGCGGCTGAGATTAGCAAATTCGCGGAAAGAACATATTGCGAACAGAGAACAAATAGTGTACATTGCCTGTCTTCAGTCGATTCCGACGGTGCGGCGGGGCCGCGTTGTCGGGGGGTCGAATCCCGGCCATAAGGAGCGCGACATCATGAGTCAGCCTGCCCTGCGTCTCGTCGAAGGATCTTCCATGGATAAATCGAAAGCCCTTTCCGCTGCGCTGAGCCAAATCGAGCGCCAGTTCGGCAAGGGCTCGGTCATGAAGCTTGGTAAAAACGATAAGGCCATGGATATCGAAGCCATTTCCTCGGGCTCGCTTGGGCTCGATATCGCGCTCGGCATCGGGGGCCTTCCGCGTGGTCGCGTGGTGGAAATCTACGGGCCGGAATCGTCGGGAAAGACCACGCTTGCGTTACACACCATCGCAGAGGCCCAGAAAAAAGGCGGCATCTGCGCATTCGTCGATGCCGAACATGCGCTCGATCCAATCTATGCCCGCAAGCTTGGTGTGAACGTTGATGACCTTCTGATTTCACAACCGGACGCCGGTGAGCAGGCTCTCGAAATCGCCGACACGTTGGTGCGCTCGGGCGCGATCGACGTGCTGGTGGTCGACTCGGTGGCCGCTCTCGTTCCGCGCTCGGAGCTTGAAGGCGAGATGGGCGATGTGCAGCCTGGCTCGCAGGCCCGGCTGATGAGCCAGGCACTGCGCAAACTTACCGCGTCGATTTCGCGCTCGCGCACGATGGTGATTTTCATCAATCAGATTCGCATGAAGATCGGAGTCATGTATGGCTCGCCGGAGACGACTTCAGGCGGCAACGCATTGAAATTCTACGCTTCGGTGCGTCTCGATATCCGCCGAATAGGCGCCATCAAGGAACGCGACGAGGTGATTGGCAACCAGACGCGCGTAAAGGTAGTCAAGAACAAGCTGGCCCCCCCGTTCAAGCAGGTCGAATTCGACATCATGTACGGCGAGGGTGTGTCCAAGACCGGAGAGCTGGTCGACCTCGGCGTCAAGGCCAATGTTGTCGAGAAATCCGGCGCATGGTTCTCGTATGACAGCCAGCGCATTGGGCAGGGTCGCGAAAACGCTAAGCAGTTTCTCAAGGAGAACCCCGACGTCGCTGCCAAAATCGAAGCCGCCGTGCGCCAGAACGCGGGTTTGATTGCGGAAGCGATCATGGCAGGCGGCGATAAGAACAAGAACGACGACGACGAGGAGGCCGCCGAAGCTTGAAAGGATGATGGGCCGCCGGACGGCGTTGTTGCGACGCTACCGTCCGGAGCCGGGTTTCGTGAGGAGGGCATAGCCTTCACGAGCGAAGCGCCGGCGGAGGTGGCATCAGAACCGCCGCCTGTCCTGCCCAAGCCGACCAGACCTGACGACATTGCCGAGCTTGCCAAGCCGATCACTGAACCAAAGGCCGGTAAACCGAGAAAGGCCGGAACTATGAGTGGCAATGCCAAGGCCGCCCAGAGCAAAGAACCGAGCCAAAGGGTCGAGGGCGAAGGGCTCGAAGCGCAAAGGAAAGGCAAGCCAGTAGTGGCTTGAAGGTTAGTAAGGCGGCGGCGCCTGAGTTCTCCGCCGCACCATTCCGGTGACGCGTATCATTCTTGTGGTGCGTTAGGCGTTCGCCCCCGTCGGCACCCGGCTGCGTAGAGCGGCCGCCACCGAGGACGGGGGCGAAGGCGTTTTGCGGCTGGAAATCAACAGGCTCATTCCGTTCCACCACGCCCAGCGGGGACGTTTAAGCGATTCACGGGGCCAAGCGCTGAGATGGAAGCCTGTTTGTTGCGCACTGCCTTCCTAGACTTACGTCACCCCCGCCGGTAAATAGCCTCTGAAAACAACAAGTCAGACGGGGATTTAGGCTCCGTAAAGACGCATGAGACCCCTTTCTGGGTGGGTCGTGCGCCGGCAAAAGAGGCTCGCACGGTTTTGAAATGAGCGGCGTAAACGATATCCGCAAAAGCTTCCTCGATTTCTTCGCGCGGAACGATCACCGGGCGGTGGCGTCTTCGTCACTGGTGCCGCGCAACGATCCGACCTTGATGTTCACCAATGCGGGGATGGTGCAGTTCAAGAATGTCTTCACAGGTCTTGAGAAGCGGCCGTATTCCCGTGCCGTGACCGCACAGAAATGCGTGCGCGCCGGCGGGAAGCATAACGATCTCGACAATGTTGGCTATACCGCTCGCCATCACACCTTCTTCGAGATGCTCGGCAATTTCTCCTTCGGAGACTACTTCAAAGAGAGAGCGATCGAACTTGCCTGGAACCTGATCACCAAGGAATATGCGCTGCCGAAGGACAAGCTGCTCATCACCGTCTACATCGACGATGACGACGCCTTCAGGCTTTGGAAAAAAATTGCCGGTCTTCCCGACAGCAAGATCCTGCGCATCGCTGGCGACGACAATTTCTGGGCGATGGGTGAAACCGGACCCTGCGGACCATGCTCCGAGCTTTTTTATGATCACGGGCCGCACATCCCGGGGGGTCCGCCCGGATCGTCTGACGCTGAAGGCGACCGCTTCATCGAGATATGGAATCTTGTTTTCATGCAATACGAGCAACTCGAGCGCGGCAAGCGCGTTGACCTGCCGCGGCCGTCGATCGACACCGGAATGGGGCTTGAGCGGATCGCCGCCGTACTGCAAGGCACGCACGACAATTACGCTATCGATCTGTTCGCAACGCTGATCCGCGCCATTGCCGAATTGACCGGTGTCGACCCCGAAGGTCCGCAGAAAGCATCGCACCGGGTTATCGCCGATCATCTGCGTGCATCGGCTTTTCTTATAGCAGACGGCGTACTGCCTTCGAACGAAGGCCGAGGTTACGTGCTCCGCCGCATCATGCGACGCGCGATGCGTCACGCTGAACTGCTCGGAGCAAGAGAGCCGTTGATGTGGAAGCTTGTCCCTGCGCTCACACGCGAAATGGGACAGGCCTATCCCGAGTTGCTGCGCGCCGAAGCACTGATCACTGAAACGCTCAAGCTTGAGGAAACGCGATTTCGGCGGACACTCGAACGCGGCCTCGCAATTCTGGACGAAAAAAGCAAAAGCCTCAAAAAAGGTGCGATGTTTGACGGCGAGACAGCCTTTACGCTCTACGACACCTATGGCTTTCCGCTTGACCTAACCCAGGACGCACTGCGTTCGCGCGGCATCTCGGTCGATATCGCATCGTTTACCGATGCGATGGATCGTCAGCGAGAAAAGGCGCGGGCATCCTGGGCCGGCTCCGGCGAGGCCGCCCAGGAAACCGTGTGGTTTGCGTTGCGCGAGAAAACCGGCGCTACGGAATTTCTTGGATACGAAACCGAAAGCGCGGAAGGCGTCGTCGCGGCACTTATGAAGGACGGCAAGGAGGTTTCCGAGCTGAAAAAAGGTGAGAGCGGCGCCGTGGTGATGAACCAGACACCGTTCTACGGAGAGAGTGGCGGCCAGATCGGGGACACCGGGGAGATGCGGCGCGAGGGCGTGCGGGTAACCGTCAGCGACACTCAGAAAAAAGCCGGCGATCTCTTTGCTCACATGGTTACAGTGGAGCAGGGGACGATCAAGGTCGGTGATCCACTATTGCTCGAGGTCGACCAAGCGCGCCGTGGCGCCATTCGACAGAACCACACCGCCACGCATCTACTACATGAAGCATTGCGACAGGTGTTGGGGGATCACGTCGCGCAGAAAGGATCGTTGGTTGCACCGGATCGACTGCGTTTCGATTTCTCACATCCGAAGCCCTTGTCGCCCGAAGAAATTGAAAAAGTTGAGGATATCGCCAACGAAGTGGTTCTTCAAAACGCTCCTGTAACCACCCGTCTTATGGCTGTCGACGATGCGATCGCCTCGGGCGCGCGCGCCCTGTTCGGCGAAAAATATGGTGACGAAGTTCGCGTTGTGGCGATGGGCGACGGCACCGGCAACACGATGGGTTGGTCTGTGGAGTTGTGTGGTGGCACACATGTGCGGCGAACTGGCGATATTGGGCTTATTTCGGTGGTCGGCGAAGCGGGCGTCGCGGCCGGCGTTCGACGGATCGAAGCTCTGACCGGAAAGGCAGCCCGCAAGGCCGCGAACAAACAGCTTCAGGTCGTTAAGGCTGCGGCTGCAGAGCTTAAAGTGCCGCTTGAAGAGATGCCTGGACGTATTGGGGCTCTCTTGGATGGGCGCAAAAAACTTGAGCGCGACCTGTCCGACGCCAAAAAGAAACTGGCGATGGGCGGTGGCGGCAAGGCGGCCGCAAAGGACGAGATTACGCTAGTCCGAGGCGTCCAAGTGCTGTCAAAGGAACTCCCCGGAGTCAAATTTAGTGATCTTCGAGGCATTGCAGATGATTATAAAAAGCAACTCGGTTCCGGCGTAGTAATTCTGACCACGAGTTCTGATGAGGGGAAAGCCAGTCTGGTTGTGGGTGTTACTCCTGATCTCACCCCGTCAAATAACGCAATTAAAATGGTTCAAATTGGCGTTTCGTCGATAGGTGGGTCAGGAGGGGGCGGTAGGCCCGATTTGGCTCAAGGCGGCGGGACCAATCCAAGTGGATCAAAAAAAGCGCGTGACGAGATAAAGCAGCTGGTGCAGCCGGTGTCGACGATCTCCAATAGCGAAAATTGACCGGGAGACGCTAAGCTGGCGCGGGCCGGACCGGCTCCCAAATCGAAAGGCCAGCCGACTAAGGGGTGCGGGCCAGCTTCAGTAGAAAACCAGCGCTTACTGGGTCACGTCAGGCCTAGGACAGGGTCACCGGGACATGGCACGCAACCGCCTCAAGGACGTGCGCCGACGTGTTCATCGGATCCTTGAACAGGGTCCGGTGGGCGACCGCGTGAGCAAGAGGGTCGACCGGTTTCTGGTCATCCTGATCCTTATCAATCTGATCGCGGTCACGCTCGAATCGATACCGCAATATGAAGAGCGTTACGGCACCGCCTTTGCCCTCATCGAATTTTTCTCGCTCGTGGTTTTTACGATCGAATATGCTCTGCGGCTTTGGTCCGCTGTCGAGCATGGCCCACATCAACATCTGTCCGCGACACAAGCGCGGCTCAAATATGTGCTGAGCCCAGCCGGCATCATCGATCTCATCGCGGTGTTGCCGTTCTGGTTTGCGATGGTGCTCCCCGGAGATCTGCGGGTGGTGTTGGTTTTCCGGATGGTGCGTTTCTTCAAATTCGCGCGTTATTCGCCGGCGATGCGCTCTCTGCTGGACGTCCTCTACAACGAGAGGCGCGCATTGTTTGGCTGCCTTGTTATTGCGCTTGGTACCGCGCTCGTTGCCGCCTCGCTGATGCATCTCGCCGAAGCAAACGTGCAGCCCATCAAGCTCGGAACGATTCCCGAGGCCTTCTGGTGGGCGATCGTGACGATCGGCACAATCGGCTATGGCGACGTGGTGCCCGTGACCGCGCTCGGTAAGCTGATTGCGACCTGCACGATCTTCGCCGGTCTTGTTCTCATGGCACTGCCGGTCGGCATCATCGCTACCGCTTTCGCCGAGCAAATTCAACGTCGGGACTTCATTGTAACCTGGGGCATGATCTCACGCGTGCCGTTATTCGCGGAGCTCGACGCCACGGAAATCTCAGACGTCATGGAACTGCTCCGTGCGCAAGTAGTCGAGGCCGGCGAAGTGGTCATGCGAGCGGGCGAAGCTGCGCGTTCGATGTATTTCATCGCTGCCGGCGAGGTCGAGATTGAGATTAAGGGCAAAAAGGAGCACATCCGGCTCGGCGTCGGCCAATTTTTCGGCGAGGTGGCGCTGCTGCGCCGGACCCGGCGCACGGCGACAGTTACGGCGATCACCCGGACCAACCTACTGGGGCTTGATGCTCATGACCTGCACGCTCTGATGCAGCGCGATCCTCGGATTGCCGAGCGAATCAAGGACGTGGTCGAAAAACGCATCGGCAAGCGGATAGGCGCCGCGTCGGTCAGGCGTGAAATCGAAGAGAAGAGTGGGGAAACTGGCTAGCCAGGAACGGTGCCGGTCGATGCTCATCTTCTACCGGACGAGGCTGGCCGATGGAGCAATCGCGGTCTATCGGCTCTAGCCTCCAAAAAAATCGGCGCAACATGCGCGTACCCGGTGTTACTTTACTTGGTTAAGCCGCTTCGCTATGCGCCCATCGCTTTTTTGAGATTTGCATCTACCTTGTCGAGAAAACCGGTCGTGGAGAGCCATTTCTGGTCGGCTCCGACGAGCAGTGCGAGGTCCTTGGTCATAAAGCCTGCCTCG
>JANWKN010000178.1 GCA_025451355.1 Pseudolabrys sp.
TAAATTTGATGAGGTCGCCGGCGTTGCCACTACCCGCGCTTTCAAAAGGCAGTCGCACCGTCACTCGCGTCCCCTTCCCGAGCCGGCTTTGGATAGCGACATCGCCCGCATGCAGATGCACTAAATTTTTGACGACCGACAGGCCAAGTCCGGAGCCGTCATGGCGATGCTCACGCGACGCGCCGGCCTGGAAGAAGGCCTCCCCCAGACGTGATAAATCGGATTCGTCAATTCCGATCCCGTTGTCTTCTACTGTTAGTTCAAATTTCGTTCTTTCCCGCGTGGCGCTCACCACCACTTGTCCTTCGCGTGGTGTAAACTTGATCGCATTCGATATCAGATTGATAAGGATCTGATTGAAGGCGCGCCTATCGGCCACAACCGCGGGCAGGTCTGTGCCGATATTCAGTCGAAGTTCGACTCCTGCTTCGCGCGCCTTGAGCGCGAGCAAGTTCGCGCAACTTTCGATTTCGGGCGTCGGCGCAAAGGACTCTGGTTTGATTTCGAATTTGCCGGCGCTCATCCTGGAAGCGTCGAGAATCCCGTCGACGACCGACAGCAAATGACGGCCGGAATCGTTGATCAGCCTAGCGTATTCGGTTTTGCGGCCGGCATCGAGCTTGAAAGACTCATTCTTCAACATGTCCGAGAAGCCGATAATCGCATTGAGGGGCGTTCGCAGCTCGTGACCCATCGTCGCAATAAACCGGCTCTTCGCGACATTTGGTTGCTCGGATTCCGACAACGCGATTTCGATTGCGCGGCTCTGCGATTTCTGGTCGCTGACATCACGAAGCGTCGCCACAGTCTCGCAGCCAGCAGGATCGCGCGGCCGGCAGCGCATTTCGACCCACAAAAACTGTACAGCACACCCAGGCTGTGCGTCTCGACGGAGGCGGAATTCGACCAGGCGTTCCTCGTTCTCGCTTGCGGCGTCGGCGAGCGCAATCAGGTATGCCGGCCGATCAGCAACGTGAACGCGGTCGAAAAGGCCATTGCCAAGTAACGCATTGGCCGGTCCCCCGACCATCATTTCTGCGGAGGGAGAGACTGACAGCACCGATCCATGTCTATCGTGACGTACGATGACATCGGTCGTGCCGGTTGCCAGCAAGCGGTACCGATTTTTCTCGTTTTGAAGCGACGACTGGCACGTACTGACGAGATGCTCGACACCGAGCGCAAGACCTGCGCCATAGAGCGTGGCAGCGATGATGGCGAACACGACGAGCGCGCTGTGATATCCAGGCTCGATCATCGATTGCGGGAGCGTACCCACGGCGCTCAGCGCTGCCAGAATACCGACAGCAATCAGCGCAAAAAGAGTAGCCAACGCGATTGCACGTCGCGAGGCGGAAAACGCAGCTTCCAGAGGAACCAGTGCGAGCCAGACCGCGGCGAAGGACGTGATGCCGCCCGTACAAATCGCCACTGAGATCACGAGGCCAGTCACGGACAGTGATGACAGGACGTGCGCTCTCTCATACTGGCCAGTGCGCGACAGGTAATAGGCAATCAGGATCGGAGCCACGAACCAGGAGAAGATTCCGACTTCGAGCGCAGTCAGCACGCCGCGAATGGCGATGTATACCGGGAGGCCTGCGATGACGACAAAACTGCCGAGGAGACGCGGCGCAATGAAGGCGCGGTGGCGCGCGGTTGTGAGTACATCCTGCTGCGCCGCAGGATGCACAAGCGCATCGACATAACTCGATACCGGCGTGAGAAAACTCACGGTCCCGTCTCACGTCTTTGCAGAACAGACGCGCCCCTAACTCGCTGCAAACCTTAGGTCACAGCCGATTAAGCGAACGCTAAGTTTCGCCGTCGCAGGAGCCCAATCGCTGTTCACGGCGGCCCGTCCAAACCCGATCCTCACGCCATTCGACGCGCATGGTGAAATTTCGGTTGCCACGGCGCCGCAAGCCGAGCTGCGCTTTAATTCGTTACCGATGCGGTAACCATACCGAGGCCCGTTTTCGTGCGACGAACATTCGGTTGACCGGAGATGCTTAAAATTTTAGTCAAATTTGAGTTTCTCAACTTTGATGAAAAATTTTGTCGAGTTTGTCCAAAAACCTCACTGCATTTCCAACAACAGCTTCAATCATGTCTGGTAGGATTTAGCTCAAAGGCAGCAATAGGCTGCCGGGGAGGATTACGGGTTGGGTCATGTTCTTTCTTTTGCGGATGGCGTTCTGGCTTTGCGTCGTTTGCATACTGCTGCCAAGCGGTAACAAGTCGACGTCGACGAACGCAAAAATCGACCCTTCGGAAGCCGTCACACTGGCAACCGCCGCGGTTTCCGATGTACGCGGATTCTGCGAACGCCAGCCTGACGCCTGCGTGACCGGGGGCAAGGTTGCGGTCGCGCTCGGCCAAAAGGCCGAAGCGGGCGCTCGCAGGCTCTATGACTTCGTCAGCAAACTTCGCGAAAAGGCAAACTCAGGCGACAAGACCGGTTCCGTGCAGGGTACCTTGACCCCATCCGATCTCGCCCCAGCCTGGCACCCGCCGGTTCCGTTGCCCCCGCGCCGGGACACGCGTGACGGCCGGCCTGCGGCCTAGATATTGCCGGCTTAGTGGCTCGCCGGCGGTGATTCTTTGGCCTTTACCGCTACCCAGCTTATATATGGGACGTCATGACCACGATTGACGAAATCGTTGAGAATTTCGCGCTGCTTGATGAATGGGACGACCGCTATCGTTACGTCATCGAGCTGGGGCGCACTTTGTCGCCATTGCCGGATAGCGGTCATGTCGACGCCAACAAGGTCCAGGGGTGCGCCAGTCAGGTTTGGCTGCTCACGCACGTGAAGCCGATTGGGTCGTCGGGGCCGATCCTCACATTTGAGGGCGACAGCGACGCACATATCGTGCGCGGGTTGATCGCAATCTTGTTCGCGCTCTATTCAGGCAAGAACGCGCAAGACATTCTGGCAACCGACGCGCTTGCGCTCTTTGACCGTATCGGTCTACGCGAAAACCTCACGCCGCAGCGCTCGAACGGTTTGCGCTCCATGGTGGAGCGTATCCGCACCGAAGCGAAAGCGGCATTGACCGCCGTCGCATAGTCAGGCGTTCTCCATGCCAGATGCCGCGTCATCCGCGAGCCATGTTCTGACTTTTGCGCGCACCGGCCCGCGCGTTTGCGACGCGTAACCATAGTGGCGAGCCAGTCGATCCAACGCGAGTTGCAGCACGATCTTGCCGGAACGCGCCGGCCACGCACGTTCACGTTCGATGCCCTCCAAACCTTTTAGAAAACAACAAACATCGACCAACAAGCCGGAAAATTCGGGGCCTACGGCGTCCAGCGCGTGACGCACGCGCTGCCGAGCGGCAACTATCGTTTCCGTCAGCGAATCGGCCCGCTCGGTCCCGCCACCATGGCGAGCGGCCGCCAACGGATTTGACCAGTTGGATGTCGTGCGCGGCATAAGCAGTGTACGCGTAAAGTCGGCGCGCAGCCGTTCTCCCGACTGAAGTTGATGGACTTCGATCAATGGCCGCCCATCGCGGCCTCGCCGGCGCGCGAGCCAACTGATCGGACTTTCAATTTCATCGACAACGACGCTAACGCGGCCAAGATCGATGACGATCTGTCGCTTTGACAAAACCAGGTGCTGAGCGCGAAAAGCGCCGACGATCGGGTATTGCGCCTGGGGCATCATTTGCCGATTTTCGACGCTTGCTATGGCGACGGCGGCGTGGTGAACGAGGCGGGCGTTGTTCGGCACAGTTCATTGGACAGTCTCCTTGACCTAGGATTATTTACCTATATCACGGCAAAAAAAATTGAGTCCCGCTAAAATAGCAGACATGGATATCAACAACTTTTAGGAATTCACTATTTTGCGCGCCGCCGGCGCTGCTGTCCGAGACCCATCTGCTTCGCCAATTGCGAGCGCGCGGCCGCATAGTTTGGCGCCACCATCGGGTAGTCGGCGCTCAAGCCCCATTTCTCCCGGTACTGTTCGGGCGTCATGTTGTATTGCGTGCGCAAGTGGCGCTTGAGCGATTTGAATTTCTTTCCGTCCTCTAGACAGACGATGAACTCGGGCGTGATCGATTTCTTCACCGAGATCGCAGGCTTGAGCGGTTCCGCAGGCCCATCGGCCGATTTGCCGGACACCCTGCTGAGTGCGAGGTGCACCTGGTTGATGAGACCGGGGATCTCCCCGGCGGGCACCGTATTGTTGCTCACGTAGGCGGACACAATTTCCGCGGTTAATTCGATGAAATTCCCATCCGTTGCGCTGCCACTCATGGACGCTGCCCCTGTTGCGCCGCGACCGTACTGCTGGAAAGACCTATTCAATTGCCCCCGCAATTGTCCAGTCTCGTCGTCGACACCCATATTTAAAAACTACTGTGCAACTTCACAACCCGCAAGAAAAACGTGGCTGCCTGATGCGACAAATATTGGTAAAATGCGACCAATACAAGAAAAACTGGAATAATCGGGTATTAAAAACGATGCCGAACGCCCGCGAACACTACGAGTTCTTTGCAAGGTGGTTGCGTAACTCGTGGATCGAGGCAAAGCGGACGGTCCCTTGCGGCAATTCCGCTTCGATCGAGCCGTCGATGTAAAGGGTATAGGCCATCCCATCGACGACACCGGATTTTAGGACGGCAACCGTACGCGACTTTGTTTCCAGTTCAGCGCGTTTGGTCGCTACGAGCGGATCGCGTGATATCGATTCAACCTTTGTCTCTGCTTGCGGTTCACGATACGGCGGGACTTTTGGCTTTGCCTCGGCGGGCCACATTGCATCGAAGTTTGCTCCAGGTCGCGTCTGAGGAGCCGAAGGCGTAGGTGGCGGGGATCGCCAGGCCGCCTCGCGGTTTTTTTCACCCGCGCTTGTGGCAACAGTGGGAGGCGGACCTGCTGAAGGCCGCCCGAACGCGGACAAATCATTGGCAGGCGGCTTGACCGGAGCCATTGCAGGACGCGGGGGCGACAGAGAAATTTCTTCTTCAACCTCCGAAATGTCCGGATTGCGCAACCTGGGCGCGGAAACCTCTTCGAACTTGTCCTCGTACGGATTAGCGGCTGGCGCATGCATTGGATCGAGGGCAGCCGATGGAGGCTTGGCGGGGTATGGAGTCCGACCGGGTGCTGGACGCGGTGCGGCGGCACTTTCCGATAGCTCGGGTGGCTGCACGGGCCGGCCCGGTAACGGCATGGCCAGCGCCTCGGCGACCCGCCGCAATTGCCCCGCGACCACGCCGAGGCCAATGATAATGAGGCCCCCTACGCTCGCCGTCGTACCCGCGCCGATCAGCGTGTTTCCAAAGCTGAATTCATTGATCGGAATGCCAAAACCGATCATCAGCAGGCCTGTAAAAAGGGCAAACGCTCCGATCCCATACAACAGAGCCGGCATGCTTTTTTCCGATCCTCTCCAGTTACCAGCGACTTTCGCCCTAAAGCGGCAGGCTAAATTCTTCTGGCAATGCTAAATTCTCGCTTGTTCAAACGCTGGCGGCAACACCTAATGTGGAACCCCGCGGACTTGTCCCGTTTGGGTGGCAACCGGCCCCGGTTCTCAGCCGTTGCCCAAGACCGCGGCACCGCCTAACTAGCTTGATTGAGGAACTCGTGCGGGACAGAGCGGGTTTCATCTAACCGTCGAATATTCCGCATTCATCATTTTGTGAATCGAGGAGGATCTTATGCCGTTCCAGCTGCCCGACCTGCCGTACGCCCATGACGCGCTTGCGCCATATATGTCGCGCGAGACGCTCGAATATCATCACGACAAGCACCACAAGGCCTATGTCGATAATGGCAACAAACTTCTCGAGAGCAGCGGGCTGGAGAACAAGTCGCTCGAGGAAGTGGTGAAAGGATCTTTCGGAAAGAATGCAGGGCTCTTCAACAATGCCGGCCAGCACTACA
>JANWKN010000179.1 GCA_025451355.1 Pseudolabrys sp.
CAGATTGATACTTCGGTCGTTAACCTCGTCCGTCGCGAAACGCCTGCGGCGTCATGCCGGTTTGTTTGCGAAAAAACCTTGTGAAGTGCGATGGGTCCGAAAAAGCGAGATCATAGGCGATCTCATGAATCGCCTGGTTGGTAAAAACGAGTTGTCGCTTCGCTTCCATCAGAACACGCTGCCGTATCAAGTGACCAGCCGTGACACCGGTTGCGCGTTTGACGTGATCGTTGAGTCTGTCGGGCGTCATCGCCAACTTACCGGCATAAAAACTGATAAGACGTTCTTTGCGGAAATACTCGTCGACGAGCCGCCGCAATTCATCGACTCGGGCGTCCGAGCGGGACAGCGTGACCCTGCCGGTGCGTGCCCGGCTTACGGCGAGCCGCACCACTTCGATGGCAATCAGAGCGAGCAAACCGCGCATTGCGAGGCGGTAGCCCTCTCGCGCAACCGCACTTTCTTCGTGCAAATCGGCACACAGCGCGGACAGACGTTTTGCCTCCCCTGCATTGGCAAGCGGCAACAGTGGCTCGGTGGCCACAGCCTTCAGCCGCGCCAACGCCTCACCAGACTGATCGCCGAGCGCGTCGGCAACATCCTCGGTGAAGCTCACAACCCACCCGTCCGTGACCTGCGGCGTAAAGCGGAAACCGTGCGCAGTGGTCGCCGGCACAAGGATTAAGGCAGGTGCAGAGAACCGTGCCGTTGCTGTTTCGAAGCTTAACTCGCCGCCGCCCTTCTCGATGAGCAGCACCTGAAACAGGTTGCGGTGGCGATGTGCGCGGATTGTCCAATCGTGAATAGACGATCGCGATGCAATCGTTTCGATATGGATAAAGTCAAAAGCAGAGTCGTCCGGCGGATCGCCGTACAAGTGGAACAGCGGCAACGCCGACACGGTGCCCATGTAGCCAGCATATTCGAGCGAGCCTCCGAGGCCAACAGTTGTGGTGGGAAAAAGAAAGCCCCGCCTGACGGCGGGGCTTCTTTATTTCTGGTTTGCAACCTTAGCGGTTCTGCTGGTGGGTTAGCGGCTATGCTGGCCACCCTGTTGACCACCCTGTTGACCACCCTGTTGCTGCTGGCCGGGCTTCTGTTGTCCGCCCTGCTGGCCACCCTGCTGCTGACCGCCTTGCTGCTGCTGGCCAGGTTTCTGGTTCGGATTCTGATTTTGATTCATTTTATTACACTCCACGTGGGTTTGGAAGCGCTGTTGATCACGTGCGCTCCGTAACTGGTAATAATGCGTGAGCGCCCGTTTTTGTTCCTATCAAGTGCCGGTTCAATCTGTAGAAAAGGCGGTCGGAACCTCGCGCGGCGGGAGGTGTTCCCTAAGCGAGAGGAGAACCGACGATGGGACGATATCTACTGTTGTGGCTGCTCGGGATTCCGATCCCTATTCTGGTCCTGATCTGGCTCTTTGGCGGCTTACACTAGCCGCGCCGCCAGTTTGCGAGACAGGCGCGATTTTCCCGGCCCGTCTCAGCAACGCTGACTCGATTAAAAACCCACTGACATCATTCCGCTTGATAACACCCGCTGTGCCGCGTTGCCGCTCCCCCTATGCCCTGTTAAGCCTCTAGTATCGGGGTGATCGGTCTTTGACCGGACGAAAGCGTGGGGACGAAATGGAAGTCTTCCTGCAGCAACTTATCAACGGGATTACGCTCGGCTCAATCTACGGCCTAATCGCCATCGGATATACGATGGTGTTCGGCATTATCGGCATGGTGAACTTCGCCCACGGCGACGTGTTCATGGTGTCAAGCTTTATCGCGTTGGTTGCGTTCCTGCTGCTCGTCAGTCTCCTCGGAAGCTCGTCGATTGCACTCGTTCTGTTTGTCGTGCTCATTGTGGCAATGTTGTTCACATCGTTGGTCAATTGGACGATTGAACGCCTTGCCTACAGACCGTTGCGTGGTTCATTTCGGCTGGCCCCCCTGATTTCAGCAATCGGGATGTCGATCTTCCTGTCGAATTTTGTGCAGGTGACACAGGGGCCGCGCAACAAATCTATCCCACCAATGGTTCAGGGCGATTTCGTGCTCTTCACGAAAAACGACTATCCGGTCACGCTTTCCGTCAAGCAGCTTATCATCTGGATCGTCACCGCAGTGCTGCTCGTCTGTTTTTGGTATCTCGTCACAAGAACTCGGCTTGGCCGCGCACAGCGCGCCTGCGAGCAGGATCAAAAGATGGCGGCTCTGGTTGGCGTCGATGTCGACAGGACTATTTCGATGACTTTCGTCATCGCGGCGGCACTCGCCGCCGTCGCGGGCACAATGTATTTGATGTATTATGGCGTCGTGAGTTTCGCCGATGGCTTCGTGCCCGGCGTGAAAGCGTTCACCGCCGCCGTCCTTGGCGGTATCGGATCTCTGCCCGGCGCGGTCATTGGCGGCATATTGATCGGCCTTATCGAGACCATGTGGTCTGCGTATTTCTCAATCGACTACAAGGACGTCGCCGCTTTTTCGGTCCTCGCGATAACCTTGATATTCTTGCCGCAAGGTCTGTTTGGCCGCCCGGATGTCGAGAAAGTCTGACATGGCGAGCGGCGCGCCAGCCAAGCGCGTCGACGCGGTTCGCGCTTTACGAGATGCGGGCGTTACCGCACTGCTTACTTTCGGCCTTTTCCTACCCCTGATCGGATTTCAGACGGTTACCGATGTCCGCAATGACTTGATTCTCAATACACGATGGCCGTTGTTGTTTGCTGTCGTTGCCCTGGTCGGCTTCAGCCGCCTCGCCTACTCGTTTGCAATCGAGCCGTGGTTGCAGAACCGCGCGCTGAAGCCCGCAGTAGAACCTGCGGCTTGGCGTGGGAAGGTCGCCAGATGGATCATTCCCTTTGCCATCGGGTTTGTCGTTGCTTATCCGGCAATCGTTCTTGCCACTGCAGGCTTTGGCCGTGCGGTCAAATGGATCGATAATTTCGGAATTCAGGTTCTTATCTACGTCATGTTGGGATGGGGCCTGAACATCGTTGTCGGCCTCGCCGGACTCCTCGACCTTGGCTATGTCGCGTTTTACGCGGTGGGCGCCTACTCCTATGCGTTGCTCGCTAAGACCTTTGGCTTTTCGTTTTGGATCCTTCTGCCGCTCGCCGGAACTCTCGCCTCATTTTGGGGAATACTGCTTGGGTTTCCGGTGCTGCGGCTTCGCGGCGACTACCTTGCCATCGTCACACTCGCCTTCGGCGAGATAATCCGCATCGTGCTGATCAACTGGGTCGACCTGACCAATGGCTATGCTGGCATTACAAGCATCCCACGTCCGACATTCTTCGGCATCCCGTTCAATGCCGATGACGATGGCTTTGCGGCCGTGTTCGGACTGGAATATTCGCCGATATACCGCACCATTTTTCTATATTATCTGATACTCGCGCTCGCGTTCCTCACCGCATTCGTCACGATGCGCCTGCGACGCCTGCCGGTCGGCCGCGCCTGGGAAGCGTTGCGCGAAGACGAGATCGCCTGCCGCTCACTCGGCATCAATACGACCAACACCAAGTTAACCGCCTTTGCCATGGGAGCGATGTTTGCCGGCTTTGCGGGCTCGTTTTTTGCTGCGCGACAGGGCTTCATTTCCCCGGATTCGTTCACGTTTCTGGAGTCTGCAACAATTCTTTCGATTGTCGTGCTTGGTGGCATGGGCAGCCAGATCGGCGTGGCAATCGCCGCCGTTGTCATGATCGGGGGCACCGAAATCATGCGCGAACTCGATTTCCTGAAATTGGTTTTTGGATCCACTTTCGATCCGACCCAATACCGGATGCTTCTGTTCGGGCTCGCGATGGTGCTGATCATGATTTGGCGACCACGTGGCCTGATCACGACGCGCCAGCCGTCGGTTGTTCTGAAAGAACGCAAGGCAATTGCCAGCGACCTCGTGAAGGAAGGCCACGGCTGATGCCCAATGCACACGACATGCTCTTGCAGGTCGAGCATCTCACGATGCGCTTCGGCGGGCTGGTCGCCGTTGAAGATCTATCGTTTTCCGCGCGACAAGGTGAGATCACCGCCATTATAGGACCGAACGGCGCGGGGAAAACAACGGTGTTCAATTGTATCACCGGCTTCTACAAGCCGAGCGAGGGCCGCATCGCACTTCGTCATGGTGATGCCGTGGCCTGGGACTGGCTTGAGACGCTCACGGACAGCGGCGAACGTTCTGTCAGACGTGCGGCGGGCGGACTTTTTCTGCTCGAACGAATGCCCGACTATCTTGTAGCGCAGCTGGCGCGGGTCGCCCGCACCTTCCAGAACATTCGCCTTTTTCCGGGAATGACTGTGCTGGAAAATCTATTGGTCGCCCAGCACAACAACCTGATGCTGGCGTCGGGTTATACCCTTCTTGGTGTCCTCGGCTTTCCCTCCTTTGCAAAAGCCGAACGCGCCGCGATCGAACGCGCGCGGGAGTGGTTGGACAGAGTCGGCCTGACAGACCGTGCCGACGATGCCGCCGGCGATCTGCCCTATGGCGCGCAACGCCGCCTCGAAATCGCGCGCGCCATGTGCACCGATCCTGTGCTGCTCTGCCTGGATGAACCCGCGGCCGGCCTCAACCCGCGCGAAAGCGCCCAACTCAATGATCTCCTGCTCGCAATGCGCGAGCGCTACGGCATTTCGATCCTGTTGATCGAGCACGACATGTCCGTGGTGATGGAAATTTCGGACCACATCGTCGTGCTCGACTATGGCGTCAAGATCGCCGACGGAACTCCGGCGGCAATCCGAGACAACCCGAAGGTGATCGCGGCGTATCTCGGAGTTGCCGACAAGGACGTCGCCAAAGTCGAGGCAGAGGTTGGTCTATGACTACACCCCTCCTCACGGTACGCAGCGTCAAAACTTTTTATGGCCGCGTCATGGCACTCAAGGGTGTGGACCTCGACGTCAACGAGGGAGAAATCGTTACCTTGATCGGCGCCAACGGCGCCGGAAAATCGACGTTAATGATGACGGTGTGCGGCAATCCTCGTGCGCGCGAAGGCATGATCGATTTCGCGGGCCAAAACATCACCCGCATGCCAACACACGAGATAGCACGCCTAAAACTCGCACAGTCGCCCGAGGGCCGGCGCATTTTCTCGCGGATGACAGTGCTTGAGAATCTGCAGATGGGTGCCACAACTGCCGACCCATCACATTTCAAGCGCGACCTCGATCGTGTGCTGACGTTATTTCCTCGGTTGCAACAACGCATCTCGCAACGCGGCGGCACGTTGTCGGGCGGCGAACAGCAAATGCTGGCGATCGCTCGCGCCTTGATGGCGCAACCGCGTCTACTCCTCCTCGATGAGCCGTCGCTCGGCCTCGCCCCGCTGGTCGTGCGGCAAATCTTCGATGCGATCAAAACGCTCAATGCCGAGGATGGTCTGACCGTATTTCTGGTCGAGCAAAATGCCTATCATGCCCTGAAGCTCGCGCATCGCGGCTATGTAATGGTCAATGGTTTCATCACGATGTCGGGCACGGGTCACGAACTGCTGGAACGCCCAGAAATCAAATCGGCCTATCTCGAGGGAGGTCGGCATTGACTGAAATTGCCGCGACTTTCTCGATACCCGAGTTTCTTTACGAAGAAGGTTCGTTCGGCGTCTTCGTACTGGTAACCCTCATTCTCGGCGGCGGAGCGGCAACGCTGGCCGGCCGTGCCATTGCCGGCACCTGGCGGCCATGGTGGCAAGTTGTCGCGTATGGCTTCGTCCTAGGCGGGGCCGTACGTTTCATCCATTTCAGCCTTTATGGCGGCACTTTTTTGTCGGCCCACTACTATTTTGTCGATGCTATCTTCTGCATTCTCTTCGGGTTCCTTGGCTTCAGGGCCGCACGCGCCAGCCAAATGATCACACAATATCGCTGGCTCAATGAATCCGAAGGCCCAATGCGCTGGCGCCGTAAAGTCGCCTGACGTAATATTGCGTGGAGAAAATTGCCGGCTTCAGTTCGAGGGGGAATTTAGATGAAAAAGATCACTACGTTCGGCTTCGCGTTGAGCATCGCAGTCGCTGCTGCGGGAGCTGCTTCAGCCCAGGTTAAATTTGGCGTCGGCGGGCCGATTACCGGGCCCAGTGCAGCGACCGGAGCTCAAATGAAGAATGGCGTCGACCAAGCCGCGGCCGACATCAACGCGGCCGGAGGTATCCTTGGCCAGAAAATAAGCGTCTCGTACGGCGACGACGTCTCCGATCCAAAGCAAGGAGTCTCAGTTGCCAACAAGTTTGCGGCCGACGGAGTGAAGTTCGTCATCGGTCACTACAATTCAGGTGTCACTATTCCATCGTCGGAGGTCTATCAGGAAAACGGCATCCTGCAGATCACGCCTGCCTCGACGAACCCGACGGTGACCGAGCGCAAGATGTGGAACATTTTCCGCGTCTGCGGCCGTGACGACCAGCAAGGACAAGTCGCAGGCGAATACATCGTGAAACACTTCAAAGGCAAAAAGATCGCCATCGTTCACGACAAGACCACCTACGGCAAAGGTCTTGCCGACGAAACGAAAAAGACAATCAGCAAAGCCGGTATGAAGGAAGTCCTGTACGAAGGCGTAAACACCGGTGAAAAGGACTACTCAGCGCTGGTTTCCAAAATCAAGCAGTCCGGCGCCGACTTGATCTATTGGGGCGGACTCTACACCGAAGGTGGTCTGATCGTCCGCCAGATGCGCGATCAAGGCGTGAAGGCGCCGCTGATGGGCGGTGACGGCATCACGTCGGATGAATTTGCATCAATCGGTGGTCCGGGCGTTGAGGGTTCGCTGATGACCTATGGTCCCGATCCGCGCAACAAGCCGGATGCCAAAAAAGTGGTCGAAGAATTCCGTGCCAAAAAATTCGAACCGGAAGCCTACACGCTGTACAGCTATGCTGGTGTGCAGATCATCAAACAGGCTGCGGAAGCGGCAAAATCACTTGACCCAAAGAAGATCGCCGAAAAAATGCATTCGGGTATGCAATTCAAGACGGTGCTCGGCGATGTTTCCTACGACAAGAAGGGTGATATCACGAAGCTCGACTATGTGATGTACATCTGGAAAAAAGACCCAAGTGGAAAGATCACATATGTAGAGTGTCCCGGCTCCGATTGCAGCAAGGTCAAGTGATCAATCACGCAGGAATAGAAAAGCCCGCCGACTGGCGGGCTTTTCTTTTGGCTATCCTATTTTTCCGAGAACCGGAAATGTTTCGAGCAGCCACACGCTCATCTGATTGATGCTTCCGGTCAGGAACGCAATTCCTGTCAACACCAGCAGCCCGCCCATCACTTGCTCCATGCGATGGAGATAGTTTCGGAAACGAGACAGAAACACCGCGAAAGGCTCTATCGCGAAGGCGGCGACGATAAACGGAATACCAAGGCCGAGCGAGTAGACTGCGAGCAAGCCCGCGCCTTTGCTTACCGTTTGCTCGGACGCGGCAACGGCCAAGATCGCGGCCAAGATCGGGCCGATGCATGGCGTCCAGCCGAATGCGAACGCGAGACCAATCAGATAGGCCCCCCAAAGTCCGACCGGCTTTGCGACTTCAAGTCGCTTTTGCCGATGCAGCAGGGCGATTGGTGTAACGCCGAGGAAGTGCAAACCCATAATGATAATGATAATGCCGGCAATCGTTGCCAAGGGTCCCGAATAGGCGCGGATGAGCGCGCCGATGACGCTGGCGCTAGCACCGAGTGCGACAAACACCGTGGAGAACCCCAGGACAAACAACGCCGCGGCAAGGACCGTGTCGCGTTTTACCTGGGGTTTTGCTTCCTTATCCGCAAAACGTTCGAGCGAGGTGCCGGCCATAAACACAAGATAAGGCGGCACAAGCGGCAACACACACGGAGAAAGAAAACTGACGAGACCCGCAATCAGAGCAGCCAGGAAAGTGACTTCGCTATTCATGGTGCCACTAGATGCGACGCAATGCGCCTGCTTGCAAGTCCTTACAGGCGCTTCGCCGAAACGTGATCTGGCGTGATAGGGTTTCTGCCGGGAGGCGATATGGCGCGCAATTTGATTACCGATGTTGCTGGCATTCGTGTCGGTCAGGCCGGCGACGCCAAACTCGGCTCCGGTGTCACGGTTGTCGTATTCGAGAGCGCTGTAACCGCCAGTGTGGACGTTCGCGGCGGCGGCCCGGGCACGCGTGAAACCGCACTGCTCGACCCGGCGCAAACCGTGGAGGGCATCGACGCTATCGTGCTGTCTGGCGGTTCCGCGTTCGGACTGGACGCCGCATCGGGGGTACAAGCGTGGCTGCGCGAGCAGGGTCGTGGTTTTCACGTTCGCGACGCTCGCGTGCCGATCGTGCCGGGGGCAATCTTGTTTGACCTGCTATCGGGCGGCGACAAGAATTGGGGACGTTATCCCCCCTACCGCGAGCTCGGGTACGAAGCGGCAAAAAACGCCAGTGCCGATTTTTCGCTTGGAAGCGTTGGCGCGGGGCTTGGCGCCACAACCGCCAACCTCAAGGGTGGCATCGGTTCAGCCAGCGCGAGCACGCGCAATGGGATTACTGTCGGTGCGCTTGCCGCAGCCAACGCTGCGGGAAGCATGACAATTGGTGACACCGCGCATTTCTGGGCCGCCCCATTCGAGCAGAACGCTGAATTCGGTGGTCGCGGCTGGCCAGGATCGTTGCCTTCCGACGCTTTAGCATTTCGCAGTAAGGGTTATTTGGGCGAGAATACGACCCTTGCGGTTGTCGCGACCGACGCTAAACTTACGAAAGCACAAGCCAAGCGAGTGGCCGTAATGGCGCAAAGCGGTTTGTCGCGTGCGATCCATCCCGTACATACCCCGCTCGACGGGGACGTAGTGTTTGCGGCTGGCATAGGCACAAAGTCCCTGCCCGATCCTGTGTTCGCACTGAGTGAACTCGGCACGCTTGCAGCGCACGTGCTCGCGCGTGCCATTGCGCGCGGCGTCTATGAAGCGACCGCACTGTCATTCCCCGGTTCGATATCGAGTTGGCGCGATCGGTTCGGATGAAATCTAGAAACCCAATGGGTGGGCTGAGCGTTATCCAGTTATGCCATCGACCACCATCGCCGATATTCACTATAATCGGGACAACGAGCGGCTAATGGTTACCTTAGTGACCGGCCGAACCTATGAATATGTTGATGTGCCTCCCGAGGTGGCAGCTTCATTTCAATCGGCATTTTCAAAAGGCGTCTTCTTCAACGGCTATATTCGCGATCGGTACGATTTCCGGGAGATCGCGCCCCCGCACTAGCCGAATCGTTCCGCACGGTAAGGCGTCGGATCGCAAAGAGGCGTTTCACCGGCCATCATCAGCGCGATCATGTGTCCTGTGGCGGGACCTAGTGTGAGGCCCCAGTGCGCGTGGCCGATGGCCAGCCACAGCCCGGCATGTCCGGGCGCCCGACCGATAATGGGCCGAGAATCCGGAAAACACGGGCGGCTGCCTAACCACGTCCTCCCGTCGGCCTGCTCTCCCAATGGGAATAGCTCGCGCGCCCGCGGCACGATACGGAGAAACTGTGCTGGAGTGGGCGGTGCGTCGCGTGGTGCAAACTCGGCACCAGTAGTTATGCGCATCCCCTGCTCCATCGGCGTGATCAAATAGCCGACGTCGGCGTCAAGGACCGGTCGTGACAAGCTGGCATTCCGCTGAGGGCGGAAATGCCGGTGGTAGCCCCGTTTGACTGCGAGCGGTAGGCGCAGCCCAAGCGCCTCAAGCAGGTCCATTGCCCAAGGCCCTAGTGCCACGACGCACTCCTGGGCATCGAGCGCACCTTCCGCAGTGTCCACACGCCAGCGATCACCAGTCCGATGCAGCGATCGTGCATCGCCCGCCACCAACACACCTCCGAGGGCAGCAAAGCGCGCGGCGTAGGCTCGGGTTACCCCGAGTGGATTGCTGATGCTCGCCGCCTCCGGCCAGAAGACGGCTTTCGCGAATACCGGGTTGAGCGACGGCTCGAGTTCTTGTGCTCCTGCAGTGTCGAGCGCGTTCAGCGGCAAGCCAAATTTCGCCGCGAGGTCGAATTCGGGTGCAAGTTCCGCAAAGCTCCTCTCGCCACGATAAACCTTGAGCCAGCCGGTCTTGCGCAGGTAGTGCGTTGCACCGCTTTCCGCCATCAACGCCTCGTGCTCGGACACTGCATGCGAAAACAAAGGCCGGATGAGCCGCGCCGTTTCTATAAGGCGGTCGGGCCGCGAGGCCGCGCGGAATGCCAGAAGCCATGGCGCTACGTGCGGCAAAAAGGACAAATGGTAGTTGGCTTCGGAGGCGCGCTTGAGCGCGATGCGTAGTAATGCGTCAGCGTGAGTGGGAAATGTCGGGGGAAATATCGTGTTGCCTTCGATAATGCCGGCGTTGCCATAGGAGGTCTGTTCGCCGACCCCTGCGTGGTCGACCAAGGCAACACTTACGCCGCGCTTGGCCAAATGAAGCGCTACCGACGTGCCGACTATGCCGGCACCGAGAACGATTGCGTCAGTACGGGCCACTCCCACCTCCAGAAACTTTCTTCTTATATATGGATTGCAGGACCAGGGGGCGCTATCAAACAGCGATACGGACCGCGGCCGGAGTTTCCACAAATGAAATTGATTGGCGCCCTAGCGGCCGCGCTCGCCCTTTGCGGCCGCCACGGGACCCTTATAGCGGCCGGCTCAATATTTGTCGGTCTGGCAGTGCCGCCACTCGCAGCGGCATTCCGACCGCATCTCGGCGAAGCAATCGTGCTCATGCTTACGCTTGCCTTTCTACGCGTCGATCCCGACGAGTTACGCCGTCATTGGACACAGCCTCGCCTGATCGCCGCCGCGACCATTTGGACGATGTTCATCGTTCCCGCCGTGCTAGGGAGCCTGTTTCTGGCGTTCAATCTCCAACAAAGGATACCTGGATTGTATTTCATGCTGTTGTTGCAGATGTCGGCGCCGGGCCTGATGTCATCTCCCGCACTCGCGGCACTGCTTGGTCTTGATGTCGCACTCACGCTTGCAACACTGATTGCGGCAACTGCGGTAACTCCGTTTACAGCGAGTCTGTTCACTCACGTCTTTCTAGGAACTGCGCTCGCCTCCCCACTCGAATTCGGGTTCAGGCTGTTTTTGATTATTGCGGGCTGCGCCCTCGCTGCGGCCGTCATTCGTCTCATTGCCGGACGGAGCTTCATCGAAGCACAGAGAGAGGCGATTGACGGCCTGAGCGTCATCGCCATGTCCATGTTCGCCATAGCCGCCATGGAAGGCGTACTAGACCACATCCGCGCGGATCCCATGCTTGTGATCAAGCTCACCGCGCTCGCATTTTTGCTCGCGCTCGGCTTGATTGCCGTCACTGCGATCGTGTTCCGGCGTGCCGGGCAAGCGCGAGCCTTTGCGATCGGGCTGATCGCCGGAAATAGGAATGTCGGCCTGATGCTTGCGGCCACGGGATTTGTGATTCCGGACATCGCATGGCTCTATTTCGCGCTGGCGCAATTTCCCATCTACCTGCTGCCACACCTGCTGAAGCCGCTCGCCAGACGGCTGTCGGCCAATCGTTAATAAGCCGGTGTATTTGCGCGGCTGCGGCGTTGCCCGTTTACCCGCCTCGTGTTAGGCGAAACGGCGTCTGGAGGCTCCGATGCCCCGTCCGTTAGTGGTTGCCCCGTCGATACTTTCCGCCGATTTCGCCAAGTTGGGGGATGAGATCCGCGCGATCGAAGCTGCCGGGGCCGATTGGATCCATGTCGACGTCATGGATGGCCACTTCGTCCCGAACATATCGATCGGTCCCGCGGTCGTTCAGGCGATCCGTCCGATTACGAAGAAGACGCTGGATGTCCATTTGATGATCGCGCCCTGCGATCCGTACCTTGAAGCTTTCGCGAAAGCCGGCTCGGACATCATTACGGTTCACGTCGAAGCCGGCCCGCACGTTCATAGGTCGCTGCAAGCAATCCGCAGTCTCGGTAAGAAGGCCGGAGTTACCCTAAACCCCGCGACACCGGTGCCGAGTATCGAGCATTTGGTTGATCTTGTTGATCTCGTTCTCATTATGTCAGTCAACCCGGGTTTTGGCGGCCAGACTTTCATTCCCGCCGCCATCGACAAGCTGCGCGAGGTGCGTGCGCTCGTCGGCGCACGCCCAATCGATATCGAGATAGACGGAGGAATTACAGCAGAAAACACCGCGCGTGTCGTTCAGGCGGGAGCAAATGTACTGGTCGCCGGATCAGCCGTCTTCAAGGGCGGCAATTACAGGGGCAACATCGCAGCGATCCGCCAGGCGGCGGCGCTGGCGCGCGGGGAAGCGGCGTGACGATCGCGCGCTATTCCCGTCCGGAAATGACCGCAATCTGGTCACCGGAGACCAAATTCCGTATTTGGTTCGAAATTGAAGCTCACGCGGCAGACGCCATGGCGGAGCTCGGAACCATTCCAAAAGAAGCGGCAAAAAAAATCTGGGAAAAAGGGAACGCTGCGAAGTTTGATGTCGCTCGCATCGACGAGATCGAGGCAGAGGTCAAGCATGATGTCATTGCTTTCCTGACTCATCTTTCGGAAATTGTCGGACCGGAAGCACGTTTTATGCACGCGGGCATGACATCTTCCGATGTGCTTGACACCTGCTTCAACGTGCAGCTCGTGAGGGCTGCCGACATCCTGATCGCGGATGTCGACAATCTTCTTGTGGCGCTCAAACGGCGGGCGATCGAACACAAGCTGACTGCGACCGTTGGGCGCTCACATGGTATTCACGCAGAGCCGACCACATTCGGCCTTAAACTGGCATACGCCTATGCCGAGTTTTCGCGTGCTCGCGAACGCCTAGTGGCGGCTCGAAAGGAGGTTGCAACTTGTGCCATCTCCGGCGCGGTCGGAACATTTGCGCAAGTTGATCCGCGCGTTGAAGCTCATGTGGCCAAGGCCATGGGCCTCGCGGTTGAACCTGTTTCAACCCAGATCATCCCGCGCGACCGCCACGCGATGTACTTCGCTACTTTGGGGGTCATTGCGTCTTCAATTGAGCGACTCGCCACCGAAATCCGCCATCTGCAGCGTACCGAAGTACTTGAGGCCGAAGAGTTTTTTTCTGAGAAGCAGAAAGGCTCCTCGGCGATGCCGCACAAACGAAATCCGGTTCTTTCCGAGAACGTCACAGGACTCGCACGTATGGTACGGGCTTACGCCCTGCCTGCGATGGAGAATGTCGCGCTTTGGCACGAGCGCGATATTTCGCATTCCTCGGTCGAACGCATGATCGGACCCGATGCAACAGTGACGCTTGATTTCGCGCTGGCGCGACTTGCCTCAATCATCGATAAGCTCATCGTGTACCCCGCTGCCATGCAAAAAAATCTCGACCGGCTCGGCGGGCTTATTCATTCGCAGCGCATTCTCATCGCGCTTACGCAAAAAGGGGTTTCGCGCGAAGACGCCTATCGTCTCGTCCAGCGCAACGCCATGAAGGTCTGGAGCGGCGAAAGCGATTTCCTCTCGCTGCTCAAAGCCGACAAAGACGTGAGCGCGAAGCTCTCGGATAAAGAGCTTGAGGCCAATTTCAACCTCGATCATCATTTCAAGCACGTCGACACTATCTTCAAGCGCGCGTTCGGAGCCACGTGACCTCGCCCGAGCAATGTCGCATGCCCCGACCATTCTGGTTTTCGATTCAGGACTGGGCGGCCTTACGGTATTCCGCGAGACGAAGACTGCGCGAACGGACGCATGCTTCGTTTATCTCGCCGATGACGCAGAATTTCCTTACGGCGATCTAGCTGAAGAAAAACTGGTGGATCGCGTCACTGAGGTCCTCGCCGAGGCCATTGCCAGACACAAACCCGACCTGGTTGTCGTGGCCTGCAACACGGCGTCCACACTCGCCCTCTCGCAATTGCGATCGCGCTTTGCGGTGCCTTTTGTTGGCACTGTACCGGCGATCAAGCCGGCTTGCGCCCAATCAAAGAGTAAGCGCGTTACCGTGCTCGGCACACAGGCCACGGTTGGACGGGAGTACACCCGCGCGCTGATCCGGGAATTTGCGAGCGGTTGTGACGTGCACCTGGTCGGCTCACCGCGGCTCGCGAGGTACGCGGAAGCAGAACTCGCCGGTGTGGCGGTCGACGACGATGCCATAAAAGGCGAGACGGCGGGTTGCTTCATCGACGCCGACGCGCGCCGTACCGACACGATCGTGCTCGCCTGTACGCACTATCCGTTGCTGCTCGAACGCTTCCGCACCGTTGCACCGTGGACTGTCGATTGGCTCGACCCAGCACCGGCAATCGCCCGTCGGGTCGCTGAACTACTTCGCGAGCGGCCGTTGCACTCGGCGCCCGCCGCTCAGACGATCGAATTCACGTCTGGACGAACACCGTCACCGGCGCTTGCACAAGCCTTGGCTTCGTTCGGTTTCTAGCCAGAGACATGCGGCCATACTTCAAGCGCGCCGCGCCAGATCATGTCGAACGAAACGTAGAGAATGATTGCAAGCCCGACGTAGGCGACCCAGCGGTGGCGATTGAGCAGCCGCGCGATGAAGGTCGCAGCCACGCCCATCAGTACAATTGAGAGCACCAAACCGAAGATCAGGGCGGCTGGATGATCGCGTGCCGCTCCCGCCACCGCGAGAACATTGTCGAGCGACATGGAAATATCCGCGATTACGATTTGCCAAGCTGCTTGCGCTAATGTTTTGCGTGGTGCGCCGCTCTCGCCTGCCGACAGCGCGGCCTCTGTTGCCTTGTGGTCAGGACTGCGCAGTTCACGCCACATCTTCCAACAGACCCAAAGCAACAGAATGCCCCCAGCAAGGAGAAGACCCACAATCTCGAGCAACTCGACCGCAATACTGGCAAAAACAATTCGCAACACCGTTGCGACGATGATGCCGACGAGAATCGCGCGCGAGCGGCGCTCCGGAGGCAGGCCCGCCGCGGCAAGACCGATCACGACGGCGTTGTCGCCAGCCAGCACCAGGTCGATCATGATCACCTGGATGAGCGCGGCGATCGCGCCTTGCGAAAATATGTCGAGATCAATCATCCGCTCTGCTCCGTGGCGGCATCATCCGTGTATATTCAACGATCGCTTCGATCTCGCCGAGGATGGCAGCAGCGCAGCCGACAAGAGTAAACGCGCCTGCGAGGTTCCATGCGGAAAGTCGCCTACCCCGGCCAGTGCGAAAGCTGGCCACCAGCGCCAGACAGGCCGCTGCCGCGAGCGCGCAAATGCTGAAGGCCGGAAGCACGACCTGCCGCGGGAGCGTGACGATCAGCGTGGCCAGCGCAACTGTCACAGTCGCGATGAAAGTAACGATCACAAAACGTGCGTTTTCGCCGTTGGGGGCTCTGGGCGGAGATTTCTCGACGAAGTATGTTCGGCGCATTGGGCCCTCCTGCGGATCCTATCAGTCCGACATCGCAGCCCATTGGCTGCCAGAGGGGCCCGGCCTGATGGTCAGTTAGATGACCCATAGGTCGCGGTTCGGCAAGCATCAAAGCTGCGACTAAGAGGTTCAGCCGTATATCGATACCACCCGCTACAGGGTTTGACAGACGCCACGATCGCTCCTAAAACCCGCGCGCCCGGCGGATGTCATGTTCGCCGGGCGTTTCGCGACCCGCGGCAAGGCCTTGCGCTTACGAGGTGTTGCCTGTCGGTTCCGGGCCCTGCCGGGACAGAGGAGGGCGCGATCCTCAGAAACAGCAAAGACAATCGAGGACGCGAATGACCAAGCGCATGGAGTCAAAGTACAAGATCGATCGCCGGATGGGCGAGAACATTTGGGGCCGACCGAAAAGCCCGGTGAACCGGAGGGAGTATGGCCCCGGCCAACATGGCCAGCGGCGCAAGAGCAAACTCTCCGACTACGGTGTGCAGCTCAAGGCCAAACAGAAGCTGCGCGGCTATTACGGAAACATTTCCGAGCGGCAGTTCCGCGGAATCTACCAGGAAGCCCGACGTCTCAAGGGCGATAGTGGCGCCCATATGATCGGCCTTTTGGAGCGCCGGTTGGATGCATTGATCTTTCGCGCCAAGTTCGTTCCCACTGTATTCGCGGCGCGCCAGTTCATTAGCCACGGCCACATCCGCGTGAACGGCAAGCGCGTGACGATCCCGAGCTACCGCGTGAAGGTCGGCGATGTGGTTGAGGTCAAGGAAAAGTCGAAGCAGTTGGCGCTGGTGTTAGAAGCCCAAGCCTTGGCCGAGCGGGACGTGCCCGATTATATCGATGTCGACAGTTCGAAATTGACCGCCAAGCTTTCGCGCATTCCGGTGATCTCGGACGTACCCTATGCGGTTCAGATGGAACCGCATTTGGTGGTCGAATATTACTCGCGTTAGCCTGGCGTCCTTGCGGGCCGGTGCAGTCGTGCCGGCAGCGTCCCAACCCGATTCGTTTCGGCCGTGCCAGATTAGGTGCGCCGAAAGGTTATCCCTGACTAGTGCACAGCTTATTTTGTGCCTGGGCTGCGACAATTCTCTACATTTAGTGGTCAAAACGCGCTATTAAGTTGCGCGGCCTTCGAATCAGAGGGCTCGCCTAGGGAGACTCCGCAATGAAAGGGATCGATACCATTAAAGAGTGGGTCGGGGCGTTGACGGAACTAGCTCTAATGCTGCTGGCACTGGCGATTGTGCTCTCCTTGTTGGTCGGCGCCAACTTGCCGTTCTTCGGCGCTGTAACGGCGAACATTATGGCCTGGGTGAAAGACATGGGCGGGAACGGTCTCGTCGGTCTGATCACTCTGGGAATTGTCCTCTGGCTGTTCTCGAACCGGAAAATGGCCTGACGCCCGCGTCCGGCTAGCCTGATCAGCTTTGCTGACGCAATCGAGGTGGGGGGCCGAGCTCCCCACCTACAAGCTGTATGTGTCATCAAGGGGTTCTGCCATGCGCAAATTCATGGCTAATGCAAAAGTGATCCTGTGGGAGTTCGTCGAGCTTGGCTTCGTCACCATCCTCGCGATCATGTTGATCTACTTGATCCTAGGGCAAGGCTCTGGGGTATTCGTGACATCGGTGGTTGACAACGTCACGAAGTTCGCGAGTGGCGTGCCAACGCAAAGCTTGATCGGACTGGCGCTGGTCCTGGCCTTCATCTACCTGATGATGAATCGCCTGAATCGCACGCGTTAGTCGAAACTTTTCACATAAATCGAACCGCCCCGCTCGGGTAGCGGTAAGGTCGGCTTTGGCGTAGAAGACGCAAGTCTTCACGGAAAGCGGCCACGTTATGCTGAACCGTCGCACGCTCCTTGCAGCCACTGCCGCAAGCGTCGCCGCGAGCACCCTGCCCGGCTTCGCAGCGTCTTCTTTCGCGTTCGACCATGGTACGTTCTATGTGACGATCGTCAGCGACGGCCATCTCCTACTGCCGACAAGTTTCCTCGCGCCGGATGCCCCAGCGGCCGAGCGCGAGCCGCTACTCAAGGCCGCTGGGCAAATCGGCGAACAATTTAACTCACCGACCAACATGACCCTGATCGCCACCGGACAAGATCTCATTCTTGTCGATATGGGATCGGGCGACCGGTTTATGCCGACTGCAGGCAAGCTGTGGGAGAATCTGAAAACCACCGGCATCGAAAAGACGAAGATCACGAAAGTGATTTTCACTCACGGACATCCGGATCATCTTTGGGGCGTTGTCGACGAACTCGATGAGCTGGTGCTGCCAGATGCGACGTTTTTCGTTGCAAGCGCGGAATGGGATTTCTGGGGCGGCGAAAATGCAACGCGCGGACTCCCGGCGGAACGGGCCGGCTTTGTCACCGGCGCGCGGCGCAATTACGCGGCGATTAAGGAAAAGGTGAAAATGATCAAAGCCGGCGATGAAATCGTTGCCGGCCTACGCGTCATCAATACGCCGGGCCACACACAAGGTCATATCTCGTTCGAACTTGCAGGCGGCGACGGTCTGATTGTGGGCGGTGACGTGCTCACCCACCCGCTCATTTCTTTCGAGCACCCCGAATGGAAACCCATCGCGGATCACGTGCCGGACCTGGCGATAACGACCCGCCGCAAGCTGTTGGACCGACTTGCCAGCGACCGTTCGAAATTTATCGGCTTCCACTTGCCCTATCCGGGGGTGGGAACGGTCGACCGCAAGGATAGCGCCTACCGGTTCGTGCCTGTGACTTAATAGGGGGCTGGGATAACAAGCGCTAACAGGGCTCCGACCGAGGGCAGCCAAGCCACCGCCAAAGCCGGACCAGCTTTGCCCTTCTTGTTCAGAATGAACCCCGCGACCGGCGCCACCAGACAGGCGATCACGGCGGCAAAGAAAGCCACCGCCGCCAAGGCGCCTGCGTGCAAACTTTCCGGCCCCCCGCCGAACAGAAAGCCAGACACGCCAATCAACAGCGCCGCAAGCGCGCCGTCGACGACCATCGCAATAACAAGCAGGAATATCACCACGCGCGGGAGCGTCGTGTCAGGCAGTCTGGCGCACTGAAACGCCTTTGTCTTTCAAAGTCTGCTGAAGCTCTCCGGCCTGAAACATTTCGCGCACGATATCGCACCCGCCGACGAACTCGCCCTTAACGTAAAGCTGCGGGATTGTTGGCCAGTTCGAGTAGCTCTTGATCCCATTTCGGATTTCGTCGGATTCAAGCACATTGATGCCTTTGTACGCGACACCGAGATGATCCAGGATCTGAACAACCTGCCCCGAAAATCCGCACATTGGAAACTGCGGCGTGCCTTTCATGAACAACACCACATCGTTGCCTTTCACCTCGTTGTCGATGAATTGTTCGATGCCCATGGAACCCATCCTGTTGGGCGGCGCACGCCGCCGCGTTTATTGATATATGTATCCCAGAAGGTGCCGCCAACCCAAGAGACATTCGGGGTTTATCGACTTTTTGGTGAGTAGAAAGTGCCTTCCACTTCGAAAAAGTCGTCCTGGTTCAACGCCGCGACTTCGACAATCGTCCGCGGCGGGTATGGTCCGCCGGACCAAAGCTCCTCCTGAATCTTGTTCACGACAGTCCGCAACCTCTGCATATCGGTGACAAAAACCGTCAAACGCACGCAATCGGGCAAATCGGCACCTTCGGACCCTGCAATCATTTTCATATTCAAGAAGGCTTGACGAATTCGCGCCTCATCACCGTCAACCAACGAGTTATTTGCGGGATTGATGCCACGCATGCCGGCTATAAATAGGAAATCACCAGCGCGCGCCCCCACGCTCCAGGTGCCAGTTGGCGCGATCGCACCGTTGGGTGTGAGAACGCGAACGCCCTTCCTCAAACTCATCAGGGCGTGCCGGTCTGAAGGGCTAGAGCGTGCAGGACGCCGCCCATTTGACCGCTGAGTGCCTCATAGACCAATTGATGCTGTTGGACCCTCGACTTGCCCTTGAACGAGGCAGAAATGACCGTCGCTGCGTAGTGATCGCCGTCGCCGGCGAGGTCGCGGATTGTCACTTGCGCGTCAGGGATATGCGCCTTGATTAGCCGCTCGATTTCACCGGCTTGCATCGCCATCGCCGGACCTCACCTAAAGCTCGCCAGCCATATAGGCCGGCAGCCAGGAGTCGAAACACTTGCGCAGAATCGTGACTAGGATGGGACGCTCGTTGGCAAGCGTCAATGCATCCCCCCCCGTCTTCCCGATAGTCCACACGGGTACGCTGGCGGCCCGGGCCCGCGCCAACACGGTTTCCGCGTTGGCCGCCGGTACTGTGGCGAGATAGCGCGCCTGGTCTTCGCCGAACCAGTGGGCATGGGCCGGAATATCCAATGGCGCTGCGGATAGTACGGCTCCGATCCCAGAGGCCATTGCCATTTCCGCTATTGCTACCAACAGGCCACCGTCGGAGAGGTCGTGCACGGCCGTCGCGATGCCATCAAGAATCAGCGAGCGGACAAAGTCGCCGTTCTCGCGCTCTTCGGTGAGATCAACCGGCGGAGGTGCCCCCTCCTCTCGTCCGCAGATTTCCCGCAAATACAACGATTGTCCCAGCCAGCCTGTCGTCTCGCCGACCAGCAGTATGGTCTCGTCCGCTCGCTTGAAAGCAAGTGTGGCTGACTTTCTGAAATCGTCGATGAGACCCACGCCACCGATTGAGGGGGTAGGCAAAATCGCGCGGCCGTTCGTCTCGTTGTAGAGCGAGACATTGCCGGACACGACCGGAAAGTCGAGTGCCTTGCAGGCCTCCGCAATCCCGCGGACGCAGCCAACGAACTGTCCCATGATCTCCGGCCGTTCGGGATTGCCGAAATTGAGATTGTCGGTAATGGCGAGAGGCTTTGCCCCAACCGCGGTTATGTTGCGCCAGCACTCGGCGACTGCTTGTTTGCCGCCTTCGAATGGATCTGCGTCGCAATATCGCGGCGTGACGTCGGTAGTGAGGGCGAGACCTTTCGGGCCATCCTCAATCCGCACTACAGCGGCGTCACCGCCGGGGCGCTGTACCGTGTTGCCAAGAATGACGTGATCGTATTGCTCCCAAACCCAGCGTTTCGAGCAAAGATCGGGCGCTGCGAGCAATTTCTCTAAAGCCTCAATAGTACCGACGGGCGCATGAACGCTCTCGGCACGGACTTCTTCCGGTTTCGCGGCATTGACGAAAGGCCGTTTGTACTCAGGCGCCTGGTCGCCGAGCTCCTTGATGGGCAAGTCGGCCATTACATCGCCGCCGTGACGCACGATAAAACGCTTCGTGGCGGTCGTCTCTCCCACCACCGCAAAATCGAGCCCCCACTTGCGGAAAATCGCTTCGGCGTCTTTTTCCTTTTCTGGCTTGAGCACCATGAGCATACGCTCCTGGCTTTCGGACAGCATCATCTCGTAGGCGCTCATGCTCTCCTCGCGGCAAGGCACCTTATCGAGGTCGAGTGTAACGCCGAGATCGCCCTTTGCGCCCATCTCCACGGCCGAGCAAGTAAGGCCGGCGGCACCCATGTCCTGAATGGCGATGACGCAGTCCTTCTGCATGATCTCAAGACAGGCCTCGAGTAGTAGCTTTTCCGAGAAAGGATCGCCGACCTGCACGGTCGGACGTTTGCCTTCGGAGTCCTCATCAAACTCCGCCGATGCCATCGACGCGCCATGGATGCCATCGCGCCCCGTTTTGGAGCCGAGATAAACGATCGGCATGCCGACGCCCGACGCGGCTGCATAAAAAATCTGATCCTTGCGCGCGACACCGACCGCCATCGCGTTGACAAGGCAATTGCCGTCATAACGTTGGTGGAAGCGGACCGACCCACCGACGGTGGGGACGCCGAAGGAATTGCCATAACCGCCAATACCGGCGACAACACCGGAGACTAGATGACGCGTCTTCGGATGCGAGGGTGCGCCGAAAGATAGCGCGTTTAGGCAGGCGATCGGCCGCGCGCCCATGGTGAACACGTCGCGCAAAATTCCGCCGACACCGGTTGCCGCGCCCTGATACGGCTCAATGTAGCTCGGGTGGTTGTGGCTTTCCATTTTAAATACGCAGGCAAGCCCGTCACCAATATCGATGACCCCAGCATTCTCACCCGGTCCCTGGATCACCCACGGCCCGTTGGTTGGGAGTGTCCGTAAGTGCACTTTGGAAGACTTGTACGAGCAGTGCTCATTCCACATCGCGGAAAAAATGCCGAGCTCCGTCAGTGACGGCACGCGCCCGATCAACTTCAAGATGCGGTCGTACTCGTCGGGCTTGAGCCCGAGCTCGGCGACCATTTCGGGCGTGATGCGAGGTTCGTTGCGATTCACAGTCTACGCCGCCCGATCGAGCACTTCGACCAGGCCAGCAAACAGCCCACGCCCGTCGGTCGGACCGATTGCTGCTTCTACATGGTTTTCCGGATGCGGCATCATGCCGAGAACATTACCTCCTTCGTTGACAATCCCAGCGATGGCATTGATCGCACCGTTGTGATTCCAATTTGGATCGATCATGCCGTCGGGCGACGAATAGCGGAATAACACGCGACCTTCGCCCTCAAGTTTCGCGATTGTCGCACCGTCGGCGATGTAGTTGCCCTCGCCGTGCGCAACCGGCACCCGGACAACCTGGCCGGCATTGTAGCCGCGCGTAAACGGTGTATCGGAG
>JANWKN010000180.1 GCA_025451355.1 Pseudolabrys sp.
GCCTCCTTGGTCAGCGTGGTGAACACGAGCTCCCCGACCTCGCCATCCGGTAAAACCTTTCCGGTCGCAGGGTCGATGACCTCCGGGTAAAAGTGATCCTCCCAGATGTGCGGACCGTCTTTGCTCTCGATGCATTCACAGGAGACGCCGGGTCCGATGATCTCGGACAGCCCGTAATTGTCGATGGCGTGCAGGTCGAAAGCGTCCTCGATCTCTGTCCGCATAGCATTGGTCCACGGCTCCGCGCCGCACATCGCAATCTTGAGCGAGCTTTGCCGGGGATCGACGCCTTGGGCATGGAATTCATCGAGAACTGCAAGCATGTAGCTGGGGGTGACGAAAATGACGTCCGGCTTGAAATCAGCGATCAACCGCACCTGCCGCTCGGTCATGCCACCCGACACCGGCACGACCGTCATGCCCAGCCGTTCAGCGCCGTAGTGAAACCCGATGCCGCCAGTGAAGAGGCCGTAACCGTACGAATTCTGCACCAGCATCCCGGACCGGCATCCCGCCGCGCGCATGCAGCGCGCCATCAGGTCGGCCCAGGTGTCGAGATCGCGCCGGCTGTAGCCGACGACCGTAGGCTTCCCCGTAGTACCGGACGACGCATGCACGCGCAGCACCTGTTCGCGCGGAATAGCGAACATGCCGAATGGATAATGGGCGCGCAGATCATCCTTGCGCGTGAAGGGGAATTTTCTCAGATCATCCAGAGACTTCAGATCGTCGGGATGGACGCCCGCCGTGTCGAAGGCCTTCTTGTAGTGCGCGACCGTGCCGTAGGCATGACTGAGCGTCGACTTCAGCCGCTTGAGCTGAAGCGCGCCAATCTCATCGCGCGAAGCGATCTCAATCGGCTCGAAGGTCTCCCGGCGCGGCGCAAGATTAGCTCCCTTGAGCTGCAGATGCGGCATACGTCTCCCCTGAAATGCCTGTTTCAGATTTTCCGCCGCGCGGCGTTCCAATGTTTTTCAAGATTTGCAATGAGCGCCGGACTGAAATGGCAATAGGCCTGTTCGCGGCAATACACGGCCATGTAGCGGCGGAAGGAATCAAGCGGTTCTTCGCCGACACGAAAGGCACGCCGGTTGCCCGCCGCGCTCACAACGCCCGAGCCGGTGAAATCCTCAACCACGCGCGCGATCGCCGCATCCATATCACCGGGCGGCACGATGAGATCGCATATCATCCGCCCCTCGGCGCTGTCGCACTCAAAGCGCCGACCCATCAGAATCGCCTGCCGCGCTGCGCGCGCGCCGACAAAGCGCGTCAAACGTAAATTCGCCGCTCCCGGAATGATGCCTTCCTTGCGCGCCGGCAACGTCATGTAGGCATCGCTACCGGCCACGACATAGTCCATTGCCAAGAGGTACTGGCAGCCGCCGCCGATCGCGAAAACGTCGACGCCGGCGACCCAAGGTTTCTCGCGCGTACCGCCGTATACCTCGTCCGGATTTGCGTCGGTGATTGCCAGCCCCCGCAGCATCTTGTTCACGATGCCCATATCGCGACGGATGTACCAAAGATACGGAATCTTGCCGCGATAGAGATGCGTGAGGTTGATTCCGGCCGAAAAAATCCTACGACCGCGATATTTAGGGTGATCGACAACGTCGCCGCGCAAAACGCAGATTTCACTCGCCGGATCGAGCATGGCGATGTCGGCAGCGGTTTCCGTATCGTCGAGTGTGTCGTCGTCTTCCGCGTTAAGGAATCGCGGATTGCAGACGGTTACGACCGCGGCCTTGCCCTGACGCTCGATTTTGGTCGGACCGAAATTGATCGCCCCGTGCTTGGCAAATTCGTCGCTGCGCTCGATCGCTTCCGGTTTCGGAAGCAGCATCGACTTGCAGAGGTGCATTCCGGCGGCAGGAACGGCAAGCACCTGAGCGAGAAAAATACCCTGGTCGACTTCGACACCGTCTTTATCGGATTGCATCAATGTGCATTCGGCATCGACCTGCTTGCGCGTGGGCGTCAGCCCTGGAACGAGCTTTCCAGCGTCATAGGCAAGGTCGTCAATGCGTACAAACTTGGCGAGATTTCCGGTGAGCTTGCGATAGACCGTGTCGGCGTGCCGCTGAAGGAAACCCTCCCGCGCGCGCCGGCAGGACGAAATGATGATGTCGGCTGCGCGTTTTTGTTCGACGTTGCGTTGGGGCTTACTGGGAAGCTTCGCGATCAGGATAGCACCGGTGCGCCAGTATTTGGCGCTCGCTGCGGCGTCGCGCTTGAAACTCCCGGTGACGCGAAAACCGGACTTGTGCCATGCGACGGCCGAATTTATCGGAAGGCCGGCGCGCTCGAAGCAGGCCCTTGGGTCAGCGGGCGCGACACCTGTGCTCCTGCCGGTTCTGCTGCCTTCCATATGCACTCTCCCAAGACGACCTTATGTGATCGTTTTTCCGGGCCATTCACACAGGTCGCTGATGATGCACTTTTCGCACAGCGGCTTGCGCGCCACGCAAGTGTAACGCCCGTGCAGAATAAGCCAATGGTGGGCGTGGCGCTTGTACGCGGCCGGAACGACTTGATCCAATTTCGTTTCGACCTCGAACGGCGTCTTGCCGGTGGCCATTCCGGTACGGTTGCCGACGCGAAAGATGTGCGTGTCGACGGCAATGGTGGGTTCGCCGAAGGCGATGTTAAGCACGACGTTCGCGGTCTTGCGGCCGACGCCGGGCAATTCTTCCAAAGCTTCGCGCGACCGCGGTACCTGTCCGCCATTTTCCGTGACAAGCTTCCGCGACAGTGCAATCACGTTCTTTGCCTTCGTCCGGAATAGGCCAATGGTCTTTATCAGCTCGCGCACACGAGTTTCGCCAAGCGCCACCATCTTCTCGGGTGTATCGGCGAGTGCAAAGAGCGCAGGGGTTGCCTTGTTGACGCCGGCATCGGTGGCCTGCGCTGAAAGCACAACGGCCACCAGGAGCGTAAATGAATTGAGGTGCTGGAGTTCTCCCTTCGGCTCCGGATTGGCGCCCTTGAAGCGGCGGAACGCCTCCTCAATCTCCGCAATGGTCCATTGTGGAAGTACGCCTATAGCGGCTTTTGCGTCGGCCGCTACGCGCTTTGGCGTTGACTTGACCTTCGCACGCTTTCGCGTCTTGGGTATTGGCGCTTTGGCCGGACGTTTGCGCGCAGGTCTTTTTGCCATGTTTTTGGTATACTGAGGACAATGGTCACCGACAACGCCGACGACCTCGAACCCACGATCTTTTCAGCGACGTTGACACCGCATCGCTCGCTCAATCGCGTCGGGTTTCTCATCCTGATGCTGCTGTTCGGAAGCGTCAGTTTCATTACCGGCATTCTTTTTCTGGTGGTCGGAGCCTGGCCGGTCCTCGGTTTCTTCGGTCTTGACGTGTTGTTGCTGTATTGGGCGTTCCGACTCAACTATCGCCACGCGAAAGCTTATGAGCAGGTGATAGTTACGTCCTCCGTGCTCAAGGTCCGCAAGGTCAGCCATCTCGGCCGCGTGAGAGAGTGGGTGCTCAATCCGCTCTGGGTCAAACTCGACAAGGTTGAAAGCGAAGAGTTCGGAATAGATCGGTTGTTTCTGATCTCGCGTGGGAAGAAGCTGTCTATCGCAAGCTTTCTGAGTCCCGACGAGAAGGCAGGTTTCGCCAGGGAACTTATGAAAGCGCTCAACGAAGCTCGTCGCGGACCAACAAGAACCGTGTTTAGTTAGCCAGAAATCGGGTGGTTTGGAGCTCTCGGTTCTCCTAGATACGGGTCATGAACATGAACCTTGCAAAGTCAGCGCTGACCGAACGCTTCGCCGAATTCGCCCCACTCTCGACCGCGGCGGCCGACTACGATGTCGTGCGCCGCGCCATCGCTCACATTCGCGGAAACTGGCGGTCTCAGCCGGAGATCGATGTGATTGCAGATGCGGCCGGAGTATCTGCAACCGATCTGCACCATCTGTTCCGCCGCTGGTGCGGGCTGACGCCGAAAGCCTTCCTTCAGGCCCTGACGCTCAACAGCGCGCGGGAACTGTTGCGTTCTTCGGCGAGCATTCTCGACACGGCGTACGAAGTCGGCCTGTCCGGCCCCGGAAGGCTTCACGATCTGTTTGTCACGCATGAGGCGATGTCGCCGGGTGAATGGAAGACAGGGGGCGAAGGCCTGACCATCACCTACGGATTTCACCCCTGCCCATTCGGGATGGCACTTGTGATGACGACGCCGCGAGGCCTCGCGGGCCTTGCACTTGCCGATGCCGGCAAGGAACGGGCAGCACTCACGGATATGCGGGGCCGCTGGCCGAAAGCTCACTATGTCGAGGACTTCGCAGCGACCGCCGCCACCGCACGACGCATCTTTGATCAGGCACTATGGCGTAGGGACCGGCCGCTGCGCGTTGTCCTAATCGGTACGGATTTCGAAGTTCGCGTCTGGGAAAAATTGCTCGATATCCCGATGGGCGCGGTCACCACGTATTCGGACCTCGCCGCCAGCGCCGGTTCGCCAAAAGCGGCGCGCGCCGTCGGCGCCGCCGTCGGCAAAAACCCGATCTGCTTCGTAGTCCCGTGCCACCGGGTCATCGGTAAGAGCGGCGACCTGACCGGTTACCATTGGGGCATAACGCGAAAGCGGGCCATGCTCGGTTGGGAGGCGGGGATGACGACAGCCGCGTAGGCTAAGCGGCCAGGTCGAGTTTCGAAGCCACCGTCGAATCGGCATTGAGCCGGTAGATCATCGGAACTCCGGTCTCGAGATTCAATTTCGTGATGCTATCCGGCGTGTGCTTGTCGAGCACCATCACAAGCGCGCGCAGCGAGTTGCCGTGCGCCGCAACGAGAACATGCTCGCCGCGCATGACCCGCGGCAGAATCTCCGTGATGTAGTAAGGCAAGGCGCGCGCGAGCGTGTCCTTCAGGCTCTCGCCACCGGGCGGCGCGACGTCGTAGGAACGGCGCCAGATATGCACCTGCTCCTCACCCCATTTTTTTCGGGCGTCGTCCTTGTTGAGTCCCACAAGCTCGCCATAATCGCGTTCGTTGAGGGCCTGGTTCTTGAAAACCGGAATGGAAGTCTGGCCCAGCTCCGTAAGCATCAGGTCTAGCGTGCGCTGCGCGCGCTTGAGCACCGATGTGAAGGCGACGTCGAATTTTATCCCTTGCGCCTTCAACTTGCGGCCCGCTTCGCGCGCTTCCGCAATACCCTTTTCGGTCAGGTCGACATCGCGCCAGCCGGTGAAAAGATTTTTCAGATTCCAGTCGCTTTGGCCATGACGCACGAGCACAAGAAGTCGGTCAGTCATACTCAGAAGTCCTTCAATCCTAAAACATCCATCATCGAATAGAGCCCGGGCTTCTGATTGTGTGCCCAACGCGCCGCGTGCAAAGCACCGCGCGCGAAAATCATCCGATCTTCTGCCTTGTGTGTCAGCTCCAGACGTTCTGCCGGTCCGGCAAAGATAACGTTGTGCTCGCCCACCACGCTGCCGCCGCGCAAAGTAGCGAAGCCGATATCGCCGGACATGCGCGCGCCAGTGTGGCCTTCGCGGCTCTTGACCGACTGTTTGTCGAGTTCAATCCCCCGCCCCTCCGCGGCCGCCCGACCAAGCAGCAAGGCTGTACCCGATGGGGCATCGACCTTCTGATTGTGATGCATCTCCAGAATTTCGATGTCGAACGATCCGTCAAGCGTCTTCGCCACCCGCTTGGTGAGGGCAGCCAGCAAATTGACGCCGAGACTCATGTTGCCCGACTTGACGATCACTGCGGTTTTTGCCGCCTCCTTGATCTTCGCCTCGTCGGCCGTGCTCAAGCCTGTGGTTCCGATTATGTGAACCTTGCCACCCTTTGCCGCGAGTGCAGCAAAGGCAACGCTCGCGACCGGCGCGGTGAAATCGATAATCCCGTCAGCCTTAAACAGCAGCGACGCCGCATCCCCTGCCAGCTTGATGCCGTTCTCGGGCAAGCCAGCAAGCGTGCCGGAGTCCCAGCCGATCAACGGTGAACGCGCATCTTCCAGAGCGCCCGCAAGCGCGAAGTCCTTGCTGTCTGTAATTGCCTTGACCAGCGTGCGGCCCATCCGCCCGCCGGCACCGGCGACCACGAGCCTCATTTCCGACATGGATCCAACTCCAGAAACGCGAGCGTGGGTATAGCGTGACGGATCGCTAAAAGCACCAAGTGTTCTTACGGTCGCGGGCCGTCATAGCCCTTCAGCACGACAATATCCGCGACCGATGCGGATTCGCGCAGCTTTTTCACAGCCGCGTATTCTGGCGACCGATAGCAGGCGAGCGCTGCCTCAAAACTCGGGAATTCAATGAGAACCACTCGCGAGCGAAATTTGCCTTCAACCATTTCCGACTTTCCGCCGCGCGTCAGGAATTTGCCGCCGTACTTGTTGAACGGCACCGCATTGGCCACAGCGTATTTCTTGTATTCGTCGAGATTTGAAATATCGACGTTCGCAACCCAATAACCTTTAAGCATCCATCGTCCTCTTAAATCGCTGCATCGATTTCCGCGACAATCGCATCGGCGGCCGATCTTGGGTCCGCCGTCTCCACCACTGGCCGACCCACCACAAGATAGTCGGCGCCAGCCTTGATCGCTCGGGCCGGCGTGACGATCCGCTTCTGGTCGCCGGCATCGCCGCCTGCGGGCCGGATACCGGGTGTCACGAGCACCATTCCGGCACCAGCGATGTCGCGCAGGGCCGTAACCTCCTCGGCGGAGCAAACCAATCCGTCGATACCGATATCGCGGGCCTGCGCCGCACGCGCGGAGGCAAGTTCCTTGACATCCATCTCGTAGCCCGCGGCAGCAAGATCCGCATCGTCATATGACGTGAGCACAGTCACCGCCAGGATACGCAATTTCGATCCGCGCCTGCCCTCGATCGCCGCTTTCATCGTTTGCGGATAGGCATGCACAGTGAGGAATGTCGCGCCAAGTTGAGCAACGCTCTCGACGCCCTTGGCGACGGTATTGCCTATATCGTGAAGTTTTAAATCAAGGAAAACCTGCTTGCCAGCCGCGATCAATTCCTTGGCGAACGGCAAGCCCCCGGCGAAAGCGAGCTGATACCCAATCTTGTAGAAGCGCACGGAGTCGCCGAGCTGCGTTACCATGGTCTCGGCTTTTGCCGCCGACGGCACGTCGAGAGCAACGATCAGCCTTTCGCGTGATTCGAGCGCCATGTCATGCTCCATGTGCCATGAGCCGCGACATCTCCACGAGACGTTCAAGCTGTGCACGAAAGAGATTGGCGACGCCGGTGTCAGCGATGTTGTCCATCTCGTCGAAGGCTGAGTCGGCACGCGGGATCGCCAACTGCTCCGGTATCACCAGTGCGCCGCATCCGAGCTCGAGAATTTGGCGCAAAGCCATCAGCGAGCGCAATCCGCCCGCGCGCCCAGGAGATGCCGAAGCGATCGCGAATGCGCGCCCCTTGAAGGCGGCATAAGTCGGATCGCCTCGCTCGCGCACGCGCGATACCCAGTCGATGGCATTTTTCAGAATGGGCGTTACCGATGCGCTGTACTCGGGGCTGGCAATGAAAATACCCTGATGCGCCATAATCATCTGCTTTAGCGTCAGGGCATTGGCGGGTTGCCCGGTACGCGCGTCGAGATCGGCCTCATAGAGCGGCAGAGGATAATCGGCGAGCGAAATGCGGGTCACATCGACGTCGAGCAGCGTGAGTTCTTTCGCAGCCAGCGCGGCTAGCCTGACATTGTGCGAGCCGGCGCGCGTCGACCCGGGCAGAACGAGAATTTTGGGGATCGGCATCAACGGCTCCGCTTTCGCGGGCCATGACACCACACCGTCAGCGGCCGCGATAGACCCACACGCGCGCCGGCGGCAGGTTCATCCAGATCATTTCCGACGCTTGCGCGCGCATGCCCGGCAGCTTTTTCGGAATTGGCGGGAGCATCGCATAAGTGAATTGCACGAATGGCGCGCCGGGAGCGAGCAGTGTCATGGCATCGGAAATCAGACGCAGCCGTATGCGCAGCGGCTTGGTGACAAGCGGCAGTCCCGAAACCACCGCGGCAGCCGGCTCATCAACGTAATTTTCCAGCAGTCGACGCAAGCGGTACGCGTCGCCCTGCACGACGGTCGCCGCCGGATAACGCGTACGCAACAATCTGCAAAAATCAGGATTGAATTCGACAAGAATCAACCGCGCGGGGTCGATGCCGTGGCGAACGAGGGCCGCGGTGACCGGACCGGTGCCCGGACCAAGTTCAATGATCGGACCTTGCGCTTGCGGATCGACGCAACGCGCCATAGCGCGCGCAAGCATCTTGCTCGATGGCATGACTGCGCCGGTTGACAACGGCTTCTCTATCCACGAGCGAATGAATTGCACCTCGTCGTCGAGACGCAGACTCTTTTTTTCGACACGGGCGAATGAAGGTGAAGTCATTGATGCGAGGTCACGCGTACACGCGGCGAGCCCAGCCGCAACATAAACGGGTATAGGGACCGACGCGGAGGGTCAAGATGGTCGCCCCGATTGGCTGCTCCGGCTGGCAAGACCGTCAATAAACTCTTTGACTCGACTGAAGAAACTGGCCGATTCCGGCTGGGTCTCGTCAGACGACAGCTTTTCGAACTCCGCCAGCAATTCACGTTGGCGTTTCGTGAGATTTTGCGGCGTTTCCACCGCTACCTGAACGTACATGTCGCCTGTTTGTTTCGACCTCAGGACCGGCATACCTTTTCCGGCCAGTCGGAAACGGCGTCCGGTCTGTGTCCCCCCCGGAACCTTGACCCGCACATTGCTGCCATCAATCGCCGGGACCTCGAACTCCCCGCCCAATGCCGCGCTCGCCATGGAGATCGGCACACGGCAATGCAGGTCCGCGCCATCGCGCTGGAAGAACTCGTGCGCTGCCACTTCGAGGAAAATATAGAGATCGCCTGGCGGTCCGCCCCGCAAGCCCGCCTCACCTTCGCCGGCGAGCCGAATGCGGGTCCCATCTTCCACGCCTGTCGGGATATTCACCGAAAGAGTGCGCTCGCGGGTCACCCGGCCTCCGCCACTGCACACTTTGCACGGATCGTCGATAACCTGGCCGCGGCCATGACAGGTCGGGCAGGTGCGTTCGAGCGTGAAGAAGCCCTGCGCATGTCGAATTCTGCCCGCGCCGCCACAGCTTGAGCACGGTTTTGGCTTGGTGCCGGCCTTGGCCCCGCTTCCTGAGCAGGCCTCGCAGGTCACCGACGTCGGAATGCGGATTTGCGCCGTTTTACCGGTAAAGGCCTCGTCGAGGCTGATTTCCATATTGTAGCGCAGGTCAGAACCGCGCTCGCGACCGGACCCACGGCCGCGCGTGGATCCCATTCCAAAGATGCCTTCAAAAATGTCGGCAAACGCCGAACCGAAGTCAGCACCGAAACCGTGGCCGCCCACGCCACCGTGCTCGAAAGCCGCATGACCGAAACGGTCATAGGCAGCGCGCTTGTCGCCGTCCCTTAGGACGTCATAGGCCTCGTTGATCTCCTTGAAACGATGCTCGCATTCCTTGTCACCCGGATTGCGGTCCGGATGATGCTGCATCGCAAGCTTGCGGAACGCCGCTTTCAGCTCAATCTCGGTGGAGGTGCGGGAAACACCGAGGACTTCGTAGTAGTCGCGCTTAGACATTCGGGTTCCGCCCCAGATTCACCACGCTGGAAGAGCCGTACTTGATTCGGGCTCACTTGGCCCCCGTAAACATGCACCCCCGGACACGTGCCCGGGGGTGGCATTTTTCGCGGTCGGCCTGCGCATGGCTTACGCCTTACGATCAGGCGGATTTCTTTTTGTCGTCGTCGACCTCGGTAAACTCCGCGTCGACCACATCTTCTTTCTTTTCTCCGGGCGTGCCGCCCTCACCGCCGGAGCCGGAAGCGGCCTGAGCTTCCTGCTGTTGCTTGTACATCGCCTCGCCCAGCTTCATCGAAGCCTGGGCCAGCGTGTTGGTCTTGGCCTGGATAGCGGATGCATCGTCGCCCTTGAGAGCTTCTTTCAGATCAGCAATGGCGTTCTCGATCGCCCTGCGTTCTGAATCGCCAACTTTCGAGCCGTGCTCGGAGAGCGCCTTCTCAGTGGAATGCACCAGCGCCTCGGCATGATTCTTGGCTTCGACCGCAGCCTTGCGCTTCTTGTCCTCTTCGGCGTGCGATTCCGCATCCTTGACCATCTTTTCGATGTCGGCCTCGGACAGGCCGCCAGAGGCCTGGATGCGAATCTGTTGCTCCTTGCCAGTCGCCTTGTCCTTTGCCTGGACGTTGACGATACCGTTGGCGTCTATGTCGAACGTGACCTCGATCTGCGGCACGCCACGTGGCGCCGGCGGAATGCCGACCAAGTCGAACTGGCCGAGCAATTTGTTGTCGGCCGCCATCTCACGCTCGCCCTGGAATACGCGGATGGTAACCGCGTTCTGATTGTCCTCGGCGGTCGAGAAGACCTGGCTCTTCTTGGTCGGGATGGTCGTATTGCGATCGATGATCCGGGTGAACACGCCGCCCAGCGTCTCGATACCGAGCGACAGCGGAGTCACGTCGAGCAATAGCACGTCCTTCACGTCACCCTGCAGCACGCCCGCCTGGATAGCCGCACCGACGGCAACCACTTCGTCCGGGTTGACGCCCTTGTGCGGCTCCTTGCCGAACAGCTGCTTCACGACTTCCTGCACTTTCGGCATGCGCGTCATGCCGCCGACCAGCACGACCTCGTTGATTTGCGCGGCCGAGATGCCGGCATCCTTGATCGCCTGCTTGCAGGGTTGAATCGTTTTCTGAACGAGATCATCGACCAACGCCTCGAACTTGGCGCGGGTGAGTTTCATCGTCAGATGTTTCGGACCCGAAGCATCTGCCGTGATGAATGGCAGATTGATCTCCGTTTGCGTAGTCGACGACAGCTCGATCTTCGCCTTCTCCGCAGCTTCCTTGAGACGCTGCAGTGCGAGCTTGTCGCGGCGCAGATCAATGCCCTGCTCTTTCTGGAACTCGTCCGCGAGATAGTTCACGAGCCGCATATCGAAGTCTTCGCCGCCCAGGAACGTATCGCCGTTCGTGGACTTCACTTCGAAAACACCGTCGCCGATCTCTAGGATCGAAATATCGAATGTGCCGCCGCCCAGATCGTAGACAGCAATGGTTCCCGTTTTCTGCTTGTCGAGCCCGTAAGCGAGCGCGGCAGCCGTCGGCTCGTTGATGATGCGTAGCACCTCAAGGCCGGCAATTTTACCGGCATCCTTGGTGGCCTGACGTTGCGCGTCGTTGAAATAGGCTGGAACGGTGATGACGGCCTGGTCGACCTTCTGACCGAGATTGGCTTCCGCCGTCTCTTTCATCTTCTGAAGAATGAAGGCGGATATCTGCGACGGCGAATATGCCTTGCCGTCGGCTTCGACCCATGCGTCGCCGTTCGAGGCCCTGGTGATCTTGTAAGGAACGAGCTTCTTGTCCTTCTCGACCATCGGATCGTCGTAGCGCCGTCCGATCAGGCGCTTGACCGCGAAGATAGTCTTTTCCGGATTGGTGACCGCCTGGCGCTTGGCCGGCTGGCCGACGAGACGTTCGCCATCATCAGTGAAGGCGACAATCGAAGGCGTCGTCCGCATGCCTTCGGCGTTCTCAATAACTTTCGGCGTTTTGCCTTCCATGACGGCAACGCACGAATTGGTGGTGCCGAGGTCGATGCCGATGACCTTGCCCATGGTTCTTCCTCTCAAATTGCGGCAGGCCGGCCGGGCCGCTTGGCGCCCGAATGGGATTGTCGGCGGCTCATCCGCAGACCCCCGATCCAGCCCCCTGGATACTCGTTTCGCCGCATTTCTGCGGCTCAATGGCTCATATAGGAGGGCGCGGGGGGGCCGCAAGTCAGTCGGTCACGAAATCGCGAGCTTGCGGGGTCATGGGTTCGTCAATGGTTATCGGGCCATTGCCGCCGCAGGCAGGCCCGGCTAGGCAGACCTCCGGTTCGGCATCTTTTGGAGTCCGCAAGGCATGTTCCGCCGCCACTCTGTATTCGTCTTCGCGGCCTGGGCCGTTTTGACCAGCACCACTCTCAGTGTACCAGCCGAGACGGCTTTCCCGCCCGGCCTGCGGATTGGCCTCGACCCGCCCCAGGACATGAAAGTGAGCACACGCTTCCCGGGATTCGAAGACTCCGAGCGAAATGCCGTCATCGCGATCCTCGATCTTCCGGCCTCCGCGTACCGCGACCTCGAAAATTCGGCTTTCGGCTTGACCCCGCAAAACCTCGATCAATTGAAGCGGGAAAGCTTCCCGTTTGAGAGCGGCATCGGCTTTCTAATCACCGGCGTCGCGCAACAGAACGGCGCCAAGGTGCATCGTTGGTCCCTCCTGGCGATGGGGATCGGCCCCTCCGCGCCCAATCTGACCATGCTGGTCAATGTGGAGGTGCCGGAAAGCGCGTTGTCGGTTTACTCGGATGCGGTCGTCCGAAAGGCGCTGGCAAGCGTCACGCTCCGACCAGCGCCGATTCAGGAACAACTCGGCATGCTACCTTTTAAAATCGACGATTTGTCTGGCTTTCAAGTCATGCAGGTTATGCCGACAGGTACGGTTATCCTGGCCGAAGGCCCTTCAGACAGCAATGAACGCCAACCTTTCATGATCGTATCGGTCGATCGTGGCGGACCACCCGAGACAGCCGACCGCGCGCAGTTTGCTCGCAATCTGTTGTCGAGCGCGCCGGTGCGCGAACTCTCGATACAATCATCGGAGGCAATGCGGGTCGGTGGTGCGCCGGGTCATGAGATCCGCGCAAATGGTAAAGGTCCGGCCGGCGATGCGGTGTCCCTGGTGCAATGGATACGCTTCAGTCCTGGTGGTTTTTTGCGCGTCGTCGGCGTAAGCCCCGCCGAAAAATGGGATCAAGCATTCACGCGTTTCCGAACGGTCCGCGACGGCGTTGCTTTGCGCTGAGACTTATTGGGCCGGCCGCGGGTTGTCATTGGCGGATGCCGGCGCCTTCGCAGCGGCTTTGCTGACCGCCACAAGAGCCGGACGCAGGACACGGTCGCCGATCATATAACCGGCTTGAATGACCTGGGCCACCTGTCCAGGAGGCTGATCGGGCGTCGGCACTTCGTACATTGCTTGATGGAAGTTCGGATCGAACTTCTCGCCCTGTGGCGAGAATTTCTGCACACCGTTCTTCTCCAGGATTTTCATGAGCTCGCGCTCGGTGAGCTCGACACCTTCGATCAGCGCTTTAACTTTGGGGTCGGCAGCTTCGCGCAGATCTGCGCCGATCGCTTCCAGCGCGCGATGCATATTATCGGCGACCGCCAGTACGTCGCGCGCGAATCCTGCAATACCATAGACCCGCGCATCGAGAACTTCCCGTTCCGTGCGTTTGCGCAGATTTTCCATTTCGGCAAGCGTGCGCAGCAACTTATCCTTAAATTCCGCCGCTTCTCGCTTGGCCTCGACGACCAGATCACCTGTTTCGGCAGCGGTCGCGTCCTCGGCGGCCATCGCTTCGGCTTGGCGGGCGTTGGGGTCCGTCATCGTGGTCAATCCATCCTCGGAATATCCCGATGCCTCGCATATCAGGGCTCCGGCGTGAAAAATCAAGCGTTTAAGGCGTCAACAGGCGGCTGACCACCCGTGCCGTATAATCCACCATGGGAATAACACGGGCGTAGTTAAGGCGGGTGGGTCCAATCACGCCGATCACACCGACGATGCGTCCCTGGCTGTCGCGATAGGGAGCGATAATGGTCGAGGAACCCGAGAGTGAGAACAGTTTGTTTTCTGAACCGATGAAAATGCGCACACCGTCGGCCCGTTCGGCCCGGCCGAGCAAGTCAATCACGCCCCGCTTTGCTTCCAGCGCATCGAACAGAGACCGAACGCGCTCCAGATCTTCAAGGGCATGAAGATCCTCCAGAAGATTGGCGTGACCGCGTACGATCAGCTGACGTTCGTCACTTTCCCCCCCGGACCAGCTCGCAAGTCCGGTTGCAATGACCTTCTGTGTCAATTGATCGAGTTCCGCCTGGCCTTCCGCGACTGCTTTTTCGATTTCACCCCGCAGCTCAGCCAGCGTCTTGCCGCGGATGCGGGCGTTGAGGAAATTGCCCGCCTCAGTGAGCGAGGACATCGGCAGTCCGGCGGGAATATTGAGCACACGATTCTCGACTTGCCCGTCTTCGGCCACCATAACTGCCAGCGCCCGCTCAGGCTCGAGCCGCACGAACTCGACGTGCTTGAGCCGAACATTGGTTTTCGCGGTGAGCACGACGCCGGCCGACCGGGTGAGGCCCGACAGCATTTGCGAAGCCTCGGTCAAAACGGCTTCCAGTGACTTGGATGTGCCAGCGCCCGCCACCTGTGCCTCGATCGAACGCCGATCTTGTTCCGACAGGTCACCCACTTGCATCAGCGCGTCGACAAAGAAGCGAAGTCCCAGTTCCGTCGGAAGGCGGCCCGCCGACGTGTGCGGAGCATAGATCAGGCCGAGTTGCTCCAGATCCGACATCACATTGCGAACGGAGGCCGGCGACAGCGCAATGGGCAAAAGTCTGGACAAATTGCGTGAACCGACCGGCTCACCGGTCGATAGATAGCTTTCGACGATCTGGCGGAAAATCTCGCGCGAACGCTCGTTGAGCGCTGCCAGACTGACCTGTGTCGCACCAATCGGGATGTCGTGGGACGCCAAGGCTCAACTCCTCGAAACCAAGCAAGAATTGACCATCGGGGCAGCCTTGTTCAAGTCGGGCGTATGGTTAAGGTGTGCGGCCGAAATGTATGGGAGTAAAGCCCAATGCGTCCCAGCCGCCGACAAGCCGATGAACTCCGTGCCGTATCGCTGGAGCGCAGCGTGGTCAAATACGCCGAGGGCTCCTGCTTCGTGAAGTTTGGCGATACACACGTCCTGGTAACCGCCAGCCTGGAAGAACGGCTCCCCCCGTGGCTCAAGGGCCAGGGGCGAGGCTGGATCACCGCTGAATACGGCATGCTCCCGCGCGCCACCGCGGAGCGCACCCGTCGCGAGGCAAGTGCGGGCAAACAGGGCGGCCGCACGGTCGAAATCCAGCGTCTGATCGGGCGCAGCTTGCGCTCGGTAGTCGACCTGCCGACGCTCGGCGAGCGGCAAATCACGCTTGATTGTGATGTGATCCAGGCGGACGGCGGCACACGCACAGCGTCCATCACCGGCGCATGGGTCGCGCTGGCTGACTGCCTTAACTGGATGAAGGCGCGCGACATGGTCAAAGCCGACGTGCTGCGCGATCACATCGCCGCTGTCTCTTGCGGCGTGTGCAAGGGCTCGGCAGTTCTCGATCTCGATTATGCCGAAGACTCGGAAGCCGATACCGATGCCAATTTTGTCATGACAGGCGCCGGCAACATCGTTGAAATCCAGGCGACGGCCGAAAAAATTCCATTCAGCGAAGATCAATTCGCTGCGTTGCTCGCCCTCGCACGCAAAGGCATCGAGAAACTGGTGAGCCTGCAGAAAATGGCCGTGATGTGAGCAGAAAACTCACAAGCCCAGTGGTGATCGCCACCCACAATCCGGGCAAGTTGAAGGAAATGCGGGAGTTGCTCGCGCCTTACGGCATCGCCACACAAGCTGCGGGCGAACTCGGTCTTACCGAACCGGGAGAAACCGGCAAGACCTTCGCCGCGAATGCGCGCACCAAAGCTGCCGCGGCGGCGCAGGCCTGCGGTGTGGTGGCATTCGCCGATGATTCCGGCTTGGTGATCGACGCGCTCGGTGGCGAGCCCGGTATTCATTCCGCGCGATGGGCCGGACCAGACAAGGATTTTCGGTCCGCCATGAACCGCATTCAGACTCTGTTGATCGAACACGGCGCGAAAATTCCCGAGCGGCGTCGCGCGCATTTCGTGGCCGCGTTGTGCCTCGCCTGGCCCGATGGTCATGTCGAGGAATTCGAAGGCCACGTCGACGGCATCGCCGTCTGGCCGCCACGCGGCGACAAAGGCTTCGGTTACGATCCGCTTTTCCGTCCTGACGGCTCCGATCGGACATTCGGCGAAATGAGCGCCGAGGAAAAACACGGGCTGCCACCGCAAGGCCAGGGGCTCTCGCATCGTGCCCGGGCGTTCATCAAACTCGCCGACGCGTGTCTTTCCAAGACTTGAGTTTGGCTCCGATCGTTACAATTTTGATCAACTGTCGCCGGCAGATCGCAAGTACACTGGCTGGCGCGCGCCGTCCCGCCTATGATGCCAATATGAACTTAAGTGCACCTTTTGCCGTGTACGTGCACTGGCCCTTTTGCCTGTCGAAGTGTCCGTATTGCGACTTCAATAGTCACGTCCGCCATGGTGGTATCGACGAGGCGCGTTTCGTGCGCGCCTACGAAACTGAGATCGCTTCAGTAGCCGCGCGAGCACCGGACCGCACCGTCTCGAGCATTTTTTTCGGCGGCGGAACGCCATCGCTGATGCGTCCAGCGTCGGTTCAGGCGATTCTCGATTGCATCGGCAAGCATTGGACCATCGCTCCGGATGCGGAAATTACCCTGGAAGCAAATCCGACTAGCGTGGAAGCCGCACGTTTCCGCGGCTTCCGTACTGCGGGCGTCAATCGCGTTTCGCTCGGCGTACAGGCGCTCGATGATGCGGCGCTGAAGGAACTTGGTCGGTTGCACACCGCGCAAGAGGCGTTGGACGCTGTCGCAGTGGCTCGTTCGATCTTCACTCGCTATTCCTTCGACCTCATCTATGCACGACCGCATCAAACGCTCGACGCGTGGGGGGCAGAGCTTAGGCGCGCCATAAGCGAAGCGGCCGAACATCTTTCCCTTTACCAATTGACGATCGAACCCGATACGCCGTTCTTCGGCCTGCACACAGCAGGCAAACTGATCATTCCTGACGAGGATCGCGCGCGCGATCTCTATGATCTCACGCGCGCGATCTGCGCCGAGGCGGGGTTACCGGCCTATGAAGTCTCAAATCACGCGCGGCCCGGCGCGGAGTGCCGACACAATCTCGTGTATTGGCGCGGACACGACTATGCGGGCGTTGGCCCCGGTGCGCATGGGCGGTTGACGATCGATGGCCGCCGCGTCGCGACCGCTACCGAGAGACGGCCTGAGACCTGGCTCATGCGCGTTGAAGACAGCGGCACCGCCTTCACCGTCGAGGAGAAGCTCACTCCGGGCGAGGCCGCTGACGAATATCTGCTGATGGGCTTGCGTCTTGTCGAAGGGATCGATCCCGCGCGCTACAGCGCGCTCGCCGGTCGCTCACTCGATCCGAGGCGGATATCGATACTGCGCGAGGAAGGCGCCGTGGAGACAACGGAAGACGGTCGTCTGCGTGTGACGCAGAGCGGCTTCCCGCTGCTCGACGCAGTGGTCGCGGATCTGGCGGCCTAGATTTACGTGCCCGGCTGGAACGATTGCGGCGCCGGACTCAGCACCTGACCGCCCGAGGGCGTAACGCGCAACACGGCCAGGCCTCGCTCATTGGTGCCGTCGGAACGGAAGCGGAATACGCCGTCGATGCCGGCAAAACCCGAGGGATTGGTCAGCGCCGTCTCGCTGAAACGCTGCGGGCCCTGCGTTTTCACAAGAGCCGC
>JANWKN010000181.1 GCA_025451355.1 Pseudolabrys sp.
CGATCAACCTCAAGACCGCAAAAGCGCTCGGGCTCTCCGTGCCAGCGCCACTGATAGCCCGCGCCGACGAAGTCATCGATAAGTGACCCGATGTCCGCTTATGGCACAAAGCGGACATGGGCTGGTGCACTGCACATGTCCGCTTTTGACCCAAAGCGGACATTCGGTAACGCCCAGCCTCGCGACGATGCCTCCTTGGCAACCATCGTCATAAGACGAACGCAATCGGTCAGCCCCTAGAGTATGCTGCTTAACAAGGTTTGTTATTATGACCGGCTCCGATCTCGCACTATCAATTGTGCTTGGCGTCGTGTTGGCCGCTGCGACCGGCTTTCGGGTGTTTTTGCCGATGCTCATTGTGAGCGGGGCGGCCTATACCGGTCATCTATCGCTGGACAATAGCTTCGCATGGCTTGGGACGCCTTCTGCGCTGACAATGCTCAGCGTAGCGGCGCTCGTAGAGGTACTGGCCTATTACGTTCCGGGTGTCGACAACCTGCTCGACGCCGTGGCCACTCCCGCTGCATTTGTCGCAGGCACGATCGTGTCAGCGGCAGTCATGACCGACCTGCCGCCGATGGCGAAATGGATGGCGGCCGTCATTGCGGGGGGCGGCACCGCCAGCTTTACACAGGGCGTTACCGCAATACTTAGGGCGAAATCGACCGTCTTCACGGGCGGCTTCGGCAATCCTGTCATCGCAACGGGGGAGCTCGGTGGTTCGGTCCTGTTGTCGCTGCTGGCTTTGGCGGCGCCGCTCGCCGCGTTCGCGGTGGTCATCTTGATATTGTGGCTCGCACTTCGTCTGATCCGGCGACAGCGTCGGGGAACGCAGCGGGTGAATAACTAGAAAGAAACAGCGGGCGACCAATCCCGATCGCCAGGATGACTAGTCCCAACCCGGTGAGAAAGCGCTGTATATCCATCGTTAGGGCCTGTTGAGATGGGAGGCAGCGACAAAGGCTCAAGGGCCGTTGAGAAAATAATGAAGGAACCAGTGGCGCCGCTTGATGTCCGCTTTGGGTCAAAAGCAGACATCGGCTTGTGCGCTGCACATGTCCGCTTTGACCTAAAGCGGACATCAGGCAACTCTCGCTATCCGGCTTCGCGCTTCGGCAGAGGCCAAGTTGCTGCGGGTGTGATCGATATGTGACTTTAGCTCAAAAAAGAGCTCAGAACTTCGCATCGGAACGATGTTTGCCGCCCTTACGATGGTTTCCAGTTCAGTCTGTAGCGCCTCAATCCCGGAAGCATCCGGGCCAGACAACAATGCCGAATCAACAATTCTAAGGCGGCGATATAGTCTCCGCACGCGGTCATGGATGAACCACAGAAAAAGCTTCGGTACATAATTAAATACAGGCACCACGATTGCTATCACTGCGACGAGCACCGCAATGACTCGTTGCGCATAGTTTGTCATCCAGAAAGGCAAATACCAATTCAAGAATGAGGGGCCATTTTTATAAAAATCACGAGCGCCTTGGGGCATGGGATATTCCGGATCGGTGTCCGTCGGAAATTCACCTACCTTGTGAAAAAGTCCCGGCGCGCCGTGTGCCTGAGAAACTGCCATTGCTAAGAGATCGACGACTGCAGGGTGAACACCCTTGCGCACCATCAAGACGTTCGTTGTCGCAATGAGAGCGGTGTCTGAAGTCGGCAATTTCCGTTGCAAATCAATTGTACCTCTCGGCAACACCACACGAACCAAATAAGGAAAAATCCGGGTTAGCGCCTCCGCCTCGGAAAAATTCATGAGGTTGTACCGTGAATCTCTCAGCAACGCGTCGAGGACGGGCGACTCTTGAGAAAAGTTGCGGAAAACCGCATCAATGGCTCCGCCGTCGAGGTTATTGATGACAGTTTCCGGCGCGACACTCACAAGTGTCGTGTTGTCATAAGTTATGCCCGCAACGGCAAGAATTTTTTCGCACACGGCTCGATCGCCGCTGCCTTCAGCGCCGAGCCCAATGCGCTTGCCCTTGAGCTGCGAAAGATCGGTCAGCGTGTCGCCTACTGAGAAAAGCCAAAAAACCTGATGGTCGATACGACCGAGCGACATCAGTTCAGATGCGAGCCTGCTGTTCGAAATGCCCCCTTGCATAAATCCGATCTGAATGCCGGAATTTTGATCATTCAAAAGTCTGAGGTTTTCTTTCGCACCACCGGTCTCGCGCAAATCCACCTTAATTCCGGTTCCCGCCAATATGCCCTGATAGCGGGTGCCGAGAACATGGTAATGTTCACCTTGGGGCGAGGTCGCGATTGTGATCTGAGACGGTGGGGTGGGAATAAGATACGCCACTCCAAGCCAGGTGAGAACGGCGATACACAGTATCGCCGCCATTAATTTGAACACATGCCAACGTGTAATGCCCAGCATAAACGTTTCCGTTCGCCCACAAGGTGAACAAAATTGTCGTCCGGAAACAAAACCCCCACAGTTTGAGATCAGGCTACACTTGCTGCCATGACAGGGGCAATGGCACTTGCCGAGATCCGCTCTTGGCCCTTAGCGGATGTCCAATAATGGCACAAAGCAGACATCGGTTTGCGCGGCGTCAAAGTCTGCTTTGGAGGTAAAGCGGACCAAGGTTTATGGAGACCTCAATTTTGGTCACCGACTTGCTCAACAGTTTTCCCTTTGCATCGTCGACCCATCTCAGCGTCGACAGCCGTGGCGCACCCCCTTGCGCGGGTCTAGTTGTGGGAGCATCCGCGCAAAAAACAGAATTTGTGTGCGCCAGCTCACAAACGTTTCGCTCGACCAGCGCGATTATCCGCATGAGGCATCTGCACAGGAGGCCCACATGCGAAGAATACTGATTATATTGGCCGTCGCCGGCATCTTCTGTGTGATGGCATCACCGAGCAAGACAACCGCCGTGATGGACACGACAGAAACCCACGTGATTGTCGAAGGCCTTTATGTCGCGCTACCAAGTGACATGAAGACCTTCCCGGTGGAGCTAGTGCCACTGCCTTGATTGCGCAGCGAGGTCTCTGGCTGCGAGATTTGATTGGGTCACCGTTTGCTACGGCGACCCCTTGCCTGTACGGCCGCAAGACGGCAAAGACCGCACAGGGCAATTCCTGTTCGTTTCAAAAATCAATTACCTCCCTCAAGCTCGCTCAATGTACGATTAAGCGGGTATACGGGGGTTCGGACCATGCCAGTTCTTAGTGATATGCGGTTTGCCGCCACAGTTGCTTGCGTTCTGGGCGTTGGGGGCTGCGGCACTGCAGCCAAAGTAGACGCAGGACAAGTAAGATTGGACTATCAAAGCTCGGTCGCGGACTATCGCAAATGTCTGGCTGGTTTCCCCAACAACCCAAAAGCTTGTGAAGCCAAGCGCCTCATCGTGGAAACCAACGAACGCCGCATTCAACAAGATGACCGGCAAGCGGTCAGCGATCCAACAACGTCGCCCGATTAGCGGCCCCCCTGCGTTATGGAGACCTCAAACTTTTGTCACCGCTTTGGCTCAGCGAATTTGGCCCATTTCGGCGGGGACATTTTAGTCGCATTTATTGCCCCTTGGTCCAATTGCCCTGCTGTCGATCCCGTCCAAAAGTTCTCTCTAGGTATGGCTCGCGGCCGGAACACACCAATGAACGCCGCGTTTTAGACACGAGTGCAATGAAGGTTGGCAGGGTCGGCAGGAGTTAGAGTCATGCTCCGTGTAGTTGCGGTTGTGGCCGGGCTGGCATCCGCTTTTCCCGCAATGGCTGGCGAGATGACCGCAAGCGAGGCGCGGCAGTTTGTGGTCGACAAACTCTTTAGTTACACCTGCTTTGACGGCACGCGCGGGATGGCCCGCGTTCATGCCGACGGTTCAGTGGATGGCTCCATCCAAGTTCGCGGCGCCGGCCTAACCCGTTATGGCCGTATGCCGCTTGGCACCTTGCGCGTTGGCGGCGACCGGGTCTGCGCGTACATGCCCGGCGCCATGATGCAACCGTGCTTCTATCTTGAGCGCACCAATGACAATAGCTTCCGTGGCTCGATCGCGGGATTGAGCTTCGCGTATTGCGACTTCACGCACTACCAAGGGGCGGCGCAAGCCGGGCGTGGAGAACACCCTTTGTCGCTGACTGCGGGCCGATAAATGGCTCATGCGTTTTAGGAAGCCCGAGCCCATCGGATCGTGGTCCTTGCATGGCGTCGATCATCGCCACGCAAGCGTGATTTCAAAGAGTTGGGGAAGCCGATTAAGGGCATCCATAAACGACGGAATTCGCGTCACGAGTAGGACGCGAGCCGCGGCACCTGCCTACTGTTGTTGGCTGTCCTTTCCGAAAATCTAATCCGGCGTGGATTCGCATCATAAGGCAGTATCATCGCATCATTGAGAGCGATGTTTGCGATCCTTGTCCCTGTCTTGGTCCTCCTCGAGCGCCAAGAATTCATGATTAGCTTAATTAACTTCTTCATGAATTAAGTTAACCGCTTATCTTTCGGTGGTCTGTTCGCGTCGCTGCGGCGGGGTTGCGGTTGTCACTACCGCCGCCATGCTCGACGGGCTTCAGGTGACGACGGTCGTGAAAGGCTTGTAGGCGTCGGTGCCGTTTGGACCGCCGATATGCACCGTGAGTTGGTCACGACCCTCGCCGCGTCGAGGGTGTCAGCGAACCTCACTGGTGGTGGGGGCTTGGGCCACTGGCGGCGGCGCGTGCTGGTGATCCCGCACCTCTTCTTGATCGACGCTTCTTCGATCGCGACCATCTGCCCCTTCGGGCGAAAAGGTCGCCCTAGTGTCATGAGGCTCTAAAGTTTGTCAAAAGCGGTGGTGACTTAGTATCACTCTAGCGCCTAGCGTCCGAAGAGGAATGGGAACAGTACCGGCAGCGGATTATCGTCGTAACGCCGTTGGTACTGCGGCGACGGCGCTTGGTAGCGTGGTTCATCTGCAGCCAGCGGCATCGGTGCACCGGTTGGGTTATTTGCGGTCTGAGGCATCGGCCGGGCACGAGCCACTGGTCCGGCATCAGGGATCGCGCCGCTCAGCACCACCTTGGTGTTAGCCATCTTCTCCTGCTTTACCAGATTCCACAGCGTAGCGGCGTTCTTTACCGACAGCCGCACGCAGCCATGCGACACTGCACGACCAAGATTGCGTTGCTCATAAGTGCCGTGGATCGCGTTGCCCGTCTGAGTGAAGAAGATCGAATAGGGCATCGGCGCGTTGTCGTACTCGTCGCTGTAGTGGTCGATCTCCATGCGGAATGGCTTAAACGTGCCGCTTGGCGTGTCATAGCCGCTCCCCCCGGTCGTCACCGGCCAGTTGTAAAGTTGCTCGCCGTTGACTGTGACAGTCATGTGCTGGGCGGACTTGTCGACTTTAATCAGCAGCTCGGCGTAAGCGGCTTGGCCAAGCGGTAGCGCCGACATAGCGGCGGCGGTCAACGGCGCGATGAGGTGGCTTATGCGCATTGGCGAGCCCTCTGATCCCGGATTAATAATCCTTAATAGAGAATCTATCGAACTGGTTGTGTTGGTGATCGATGGGTTGCGTGAAGGATTTATTTTCTGCTTCAGTCCGCGCCTTGGCTGACGCTTCGATCCGCGCCTTTTTCGGTGGTGCTTCGGCCTGCGCCTCACGCGCCGCAGGCTCGATCTTTGTTAGAGCCTCAGGCACCGACTTGGGCTGAGCATCGAGCACAGCTTGCGAGGTCATGTCGGGTGCGGGTGCTGGCGCAGTGGTGTGAGTTTTTATCGCATTTTGATACTGGGGCACTGGCAGACCAGTGCGTTGGCTCGTGACTATCACAGGTGAACTGTTCTCCAGCGTTGCATCCGCTGCGAACAGCAATGCAACCAGCATCGTGCCTACCACTGCAAAAAAGGCGAGAACTGGCATTGGCGCGTGCCGCCCGGCTCGCTTCAGAAAGAAATGCTGTTCAGGATCAACAGGCCCACAAAAATGGCCATCAGCGACAGACCAAACGCCTGTGCAGTCCCGTGCTCACTGGTACTAAGCACCTGTGCAGTTGCGCGCTCATTTGTATTTGTCATGACGTCGATCCCTGCATTTCGATTTTTGTCTTCAGCAGGGAAAGCCTAGAGCGTGGCTGGGCGCTTACACTAGGATACGCAGGTAGCTGTCAAACATCGAAACGGAGGCAAAACTATACGTAAGTGCAATATGAAGGTACTAAGATTGGGTTGCTGGAGGGAAACACGCTTTTGCGAAGGTTTATGGAGACCCGGCGCCCACCAGTTCATCAGTGCCGTTCAAACGTCGGCCGAGGAGTGCCGAGGACAGCAATCGCTCCAACCACCAGCAGCCAGAATGGAAGCACCCCAAAGCCCGGAATCGCCTCCAGAGCTAGTCCCGGCAACAGCAGCCATTGCCGACCCAGCACCATGAACAGCAGCAATACTGTTGCAAGGTCCACGACCCACACAATCGGCGGCAAAGGGGTGGCGAATGCGCCGATGGCATCGGAGATGCCTGCGATTGCGAAAGCAAGGACAAGCCGCCTTTTGGAGAGTTTGATCGCCGCGTTGATCGGTTGTTTGTTTGGTTCCATAGGCTGTGGTGTCATCTAGGTCTGGTCAACTGTGGTCGGATAGTTCGATGTTGGTCGCCTAGAGGTCTTGAGGCTCCAGTCGAGTCAAGCCTCGCCATCAAGAGAAATTCATCGCGCAGCACCGCGGCATGAATCCCGGCCTCAAAGGCTTCCGCGGCGGGTCGATTATATA
>JANWKN010000182.1 GCA_025451355.1 Pseudolabrys sp.
CAAATAGGTCCATCCGCTCATCAAGCACTCGACGCCGACTTTGCGATGCATGTCGAAGCAGCAATGCGCCCCTTTTGTCGAAGGCGACAAAGCCGGTGTGGAAATAGTCTAGATCAGGCCTTCGACTAACAAACCCGACGATGTCGCCGCGTTCAAGCTTGCTGCTGCTGGCAAGAAAAATGGTGCTAGGAATAACGCTCATCGCGAACCGCCGTTTGCCGAGCCCGGGCTGGGAGTCGACAGTCTTGTTGATTTCGATCGCTCCGTTCAGGCGCACCCAGTGACACGTGCCGTTATCGACATTGTGCTGGCACCATTCGAAGAAATAATGATTGCGATCGCGCCAGGCCACGGTCCCATTGTGATAGCGAACACTCCGCAGGACGGTATCGAACTCACTGCGATTGCCTGCAATTGCGGCGGCTAGCACGGTTTCGCAAAACGTGACGCAATCGAAAGCGTCGTCACGTACGACGAATTTTTCCGGCCGCGTCGGGCCACCGATCAATGTGTAGCCCAGGTAGGGTGTGCCACGCAGGGTACCTGAAATGAAATCGATTCTTTGCGAGACGGTGCCCTTCTGGCGAGCCTCGTTGATGAGCCGACCGATGCGGGTTTCTGCGGCTGGGGCTTGGGTTGGCTTGGCGATCAGTGCGCCGGCGGCGCCAACAAACAGGCGAATAAAGGAGCGTCGGTTTGCGACCACGTTAGATGACAATTGACCACCCGGCTCCGTCAATCCTTGACCACGACCAGCCTGTCCACGCCGGATTCGGCGCCCCAGACCTCCCCCGGCCGACCCAGCAGTTGCCGCACGGATGCCCCGCGCTTATCGCTTGGAAAGCTCTCGAATGTTTCTGTGGCCGGGTCGAAACGGTGGATTGCATTGGCTACGAAATCAGTGACCCAAACCTTGTCATTGTTGTCCACATACACCGCGTAGCAACCGCCTTTGCTCTTCGGCAGATTCCAGACCTTCCAGGTTTTGTTCATCGGATCGTAGCGACCGATCTCGCCGCTGTTCCAGAAACTCACCCACAAAAGGCCCTTGGAGTCGGACCAGATGCGGCGCGGACCGACGCCAGGCTTTGGAGGCGGTACCATCAGCGCGTCACCACTCACGGTGTCGATTTTGGCAATGTGATCGCCCGCAAGCGAGGCATACCAGACCTCACCATTCGGCGTGGTCGTGATGCCATAGGGTCCAAATCCTTTGGGCGCTTTCCAGGCCTCTACTTTGCCAGTCGCCGGATCAACCCGGCCATAGACACCGTTTTGGCCGGTGAACCAAAGTATGCCTTTTCGATCGAACGTCGCGGTATTGAGATTGGCGTTGGGGAACTCCCTGGGCAGCGGAAATAATTTCACCACCTTGGATGAAGGATCAAAGCGCGCAATCGCGTTCTGTCCCCCTTCGGTGATCCACGCTGCACGGTCGGGACCAACGATCACACCGTGTGGCGCGGCACCAGTCCCGAGCGATACGTGTGTGACTTTGCCGGTCTTCGGATCGAGAATCCCGAGCGCACCCTGATTTTGCGCCGTATACCAGACGGTACCGTCAGGGGCAGGCGCAACATCGTGCGGATGAGCACCGTTCGGTACTTCAAAATATCTGACCTGAGCCGCCGGCGCGTGCCGAGCGCTTAGAGCTACGACCGCGATTGCTACAACGAGTATCGGAACCATTTTGGTCTCCCGCTGTCGACCGCGCGGAATCATTCCGCCGCTTCACGCCCGGGCCGGCGCGCAGTCCATCGCGCGGCCGCCACATCGTCCGCGGCCGTGGCATCAACCCATGTTTTTCCGCTTGTCGTCTCGACCTGTTTCCAGAACGGCGCGCGGGTTTTCAGATAATCCATGAGGAACTCGGCGGCGGCAAACGCCGCTTCACGATGGGACGACGCCGTCACAACGAGCACAATGTCTTCGCCAGGTACGATGCGTCCATGTCGATGAACAATTGTAACGCCTAACAGCGGCCAGCGGGTGGCCGCTTCCTTGACATGCCGTTCGATCTCGGCTTCCGCCATGCCGGGATAGTACTCAAGCGTGAGAGCCGCGATCGGCTCGCCGCGCTCGTCTCCCCTGCAGATTCCTGCAAACGTCACTACCGCGCCAACATCGGTCCGGCCGCGCGTAAGCTCCGCCGTCACCGCGGCGGCGTCGAATGGTTCGCGTTGCAACCGTACGGTCGCTTTCATTCGCTTAATGTAGCGCGCTCGCTCTGGCGAGGCTATCCGCCCGTCATGGGCGGAAAAAACGCGATTTCGCCAGCTTCCTTGATCGATGCATCTGGCCGCACATGACGCTGGTCGATGGCCGCTCGGATTACATTCGGGTTTTCGAAAGCGTGGGCATATTCTTCACCGCGCGACGCGAGCCACGCCATTAGCTCTCCAACCGTTCGCACGCCTGCAGGCGCCTCGATCACTTCCTCAGGTTTGCCGACGCGCTCACGCACCCACGCGAAATAACGCAACCGTGTAGTCATTCATCGACCATATATTGCAAGCCTGCACGCATGTAGTCCCAGCCGGTATAGAGCGTGAGAATTGCTGACAGCCACAACAACAGGATGCCGATTTCAGTCACGACAGGAACGTTGATCTTGGTGATCGTTGACAACACGCGATCACCGGCCTCGCCAGCGATCAGGAATCCAACCGCAACCATTTGCCCGGTCGTCTTCCATTTGGCGAGCCGGGTGACGGGGACGCCCACACGCAGCTCTGCGAGATACTCTCGCAAACCTGAGACGAGAATTTCGCGGCAAAGAATGACCACCGCGGCGAGCAGGCTCCAACCGCGAATTGTCTCCTCGGCCGCGAGCATTAGTAAGCAAGAAGCGACAAGCAACTTGTCAGCGATCGGATCAAGCATTCGACCGAGCGAGGATTGCTGACCCCAAGTACGGGCCAGATATCCATCGAGAATGTCGGTAACGCCGGCGGCGACGAAGATCGTCAGTGCCACCCATCGGAGCCACAAGGGGCCATCGAAAATGCTTTGCCAGAACATCAGTCCCGCCACCACCGGAACGGCGGCGATGCGCGCATAAGTTAGGATATTCGGCAGCGCGAGCGGCCGCGCTGGCAAAGGGCGAGAGCTGATGGCATTCATGCCGGAAAGGAACACCCGTGACGCGAACAGGTCAACCGGTGCCTTCGATCAAATCCCCACTGATTCTGCATAGTTTCAAAGATTATTGAATTGGCGGCTTGGGCAGACGGCTTTTCCCTGGCTCCATCACGAAAGTCTGATCCAATGAATACCACTCGCCTTGGACGTCTCCCGTCGGCTCCGCGCCATTGTGACGCACGTAGTTGCCTACAAGGGCACGAGTCACGCCGAACTGCACATCCGTCTCGAGCTTCTCGTCGTCGTTGACATAAATCTGCGAGATCAGCGTCTTGAAACCTTCCTTGAAAATCAGGAAGTGCAAATGAGCGGGCCGAAAATTGTGGCGCCCGGTGGCTCGAACCAAATCACCTACAGGTCCATCGATCGGAATCGGATACCCGGCCGGCTTCACGCTACGGAAGCTGAAATGCCCTTCGCCATCCGTCACGAATTTGCCACGCAAATTCATCGGCGCCTGCTTGGGATCCTGCTGCTCATAAAATCCTTCCGGTGACGAGTGCCACACGTCAATCTCCGCATCCGAAATCGGATTGCCCTTCCGGTCCTTGACCCAGCAATTGACGAAAAGCGCAGGCCCCGGCGTCGGCGATCGCACGATTGATCCGCCACTTTCGGTGCGTGGCGAATTCATGCGCCAGAATGGTCCAAGCAAATTGGCAGTGGTCTCCGTCTGCCCGTTGTTGCCGTTGTTAAGAAGACAGATCAGCGTGGAGAAACCGAGCGAGCCAGACATCAGTACTACTTCGTTGTGCTTCTCGTCGGTTTTCTGTCCAAGTCGAACGATATATTGAACCGCTTTCTCGAACTCTTCCTCGGTAAGGTGAACCTCCCGCGCAAACGCGTGCAAGTGTTCAACCAGAGAGATGAGAATTTCGCGCAACCGAGGAGGCTGCGTGTTCTTGAAGGCCTCCATCACCACTCTAGTGACGTCCTGCTGCCGCTGAATAATCATTCGTGCTTCCCATTCATTGAGCCGCCGACTCGTGGAAGAACTCATATATCTTTCGGGCAGTCTCCGCATTAATTCCGGGAACTTGGGCAAGATCAGGCAAGCTGGCCCGCTCGATGGCTTTCACAGTGCCAAAATGCCGAAGCAAGGCGCGTTTGCGCGTCGGTCCAATCCCTGGAATTTCCTGAAGTCCGGCCTCGCGTATGTCCTTTTTCCGGCGTACGCGATGAGAACCGATAGCGAAACGATGGGCTTCGTCCCGCAACCGTTCGATAAAATAAAGCAAAGGGTCGCGCGGAGGCAACTTGAATGGATCACGACCCGCCACGAAAAAGGTTTCCCGACCAGCATCGCGGTCGGAGCCCTTGGCGATCGCAACCAGAGGGATATCGGTAACACTTAGCAAGGCCAACGTTTCCTGGGCGGCTTTGAGCTGGCCCTGCCCGCCGTCGATCAACACCAGGTCCGGCCAAGGCGGATCTTCGTCATCCCTCGAGGCTGCAGCGACAAGATCGCCAGCCGCCGTGCGTGGGTTTTCTTCGAGCAGACGCTTGAAGCGACGCTGTAATACTTCTCGCATCATGCCGTAGTCGTCACCGGGTGTGAGATCCGCCGATCGAATGTTGAACTTCCGATATTGATTTTTGCGGAAACCCTCCGCACCGGCAACGATCATTGCCCCGACGGCATTGCTGCCACCGATGTGGCTGTTGTCGTAGACTTCGATACGGCGTGGCTTGCGCGGTAACGAAAAGACTTCGGTCAGCGCGCCAAGCAGCTTTTGCTGTGAGGATGTATCGGCGAGCTTGCGTGCGAGCGCCTCACGCGCATTGGCTAGCGCATGTTGCACGAGTTCCTTGCGCTCGCCCCGATTCGGCTTACTGACCTCGACTTTGCGCTCGCTTTTAGCGCTTAGTGCTTTTGCCAGTAAGGCGCGTTCGCCGAATTCGTGCGAAACGAGAATGAGCCGCGGTGGCGGCTTGTCATCGTAGAACTGCGCAAGAAAGGCGCCGAGAATTTCGTCCGGCGCGATCGCCCGATCGGCTTTCGGAAAATATGCGCGGTTGCCCCAATTCTGACCGGTCCGGAAAAAAAAGACTTCCACGCACGTGTACCCGCCAACCTGGTGTACGGCGAAAACGTCGGCTTCTTCAACGTTGCGGGGATTGATTCCCTGATGCGACTGAATTGCCGACAAGGCCGATAGCCGGTCGCGATACATTGCGGCGCCCTCGAAATCGAGAGCGGCAGATGCCTTGTCCATTTCGTCGGCCAATTGCCCTTGTACGGACCGGCTGCGGCCGGACAGAAATTCGTTAGCCTCTTTCACCAGTTCCGCGTAACCGGGGAAGTCGATTTCGCGTGTGCAAGGAGCCGAGCAGCGCTTGATCTGATAGAGCAGACAGGGGCGCGTGCGGGCCTCGAAATATGAGTCCGAACAGGATCGAAGCAAAAACGCGCGCTCCAGAGCATTGATCGTACGGTTGACCGCGCCGGCGGAAGCAAATGGCCCATAGTAGCGGCCCGGCTTTCTGCGCGCGCCGCGATGCTTTAGAATTTGCGGCGCCCAATGGTCCGAAGTGATCAAGATATACGGGAATGATTTGTCGTCGCGCAGCAACACGTTAAAGCGCGGCCGCAGGCGTTTGATCAAATTGGCCTCGAGCAGCAGCGCTTCGGTCTCGGTCTTGGTGGTCACGAACTCCAGTGTCGCCGTGGCCGCGATCATGCGGCTGATGCGGGTGTCGTGCCCTGTTGGCCGGGCGTAGGCTGTCACCCGTTTTTTGATATTCTTCGCCTTGCCGACATAGAGCACGTCACCCTGAGCATCGATCATGCGATATACGCCGGGGGCTGAGGGCGCCACTTTGGCGGAGCGTGCGATCGCGGCACGGCCCGCAGCAAGCGTGCCAATTGGCGCGCCTTCAAGCTCAAGCTCCGGCAGCGAGGACTCTTCGTCTTCCTCGCGCAATTCGCTCGCCGGATCGATGTCTTTATTGATGCCGTTCATGAGACCAAGATAGTGAGCAGATCAGGTCTGCGCACTCTGTTATCCGAAAACTCCACGCATTCCGGATTCACGCGCCGCCGAGTCATTCCGCAATTTCACTGTCGACAATTCGCCAGAACAGAGGCTGTCATCCATCGACCCGAAGCGTAACCCTGTGAAATGCTCTGCCATGCCGAATGTCTGCGATGCACCGGCGCCCACAAGGGCATAGTAAATGAGAGCTGAGCGAGCATGGTAAATAAAAGCACGAGAAATCGCGTAAAAATAAGAGTTCTTTAGTGATGACGACTGTCGATGCTTAGCGATTCATAACCGCTTAACTTAAAAGGCCCGATAAATTCCTCCACGAACTATCGAATTTGCGCCGACGTCCAGCCGTATCTGCCCGATGTTTGGGCGTCGATCGCAAGGCGTGTGGAATTGAGTGGAGGGTAAGATGAAAACGAAGTTCATGGCGATCCTTGTGGCTGCCGTTGCAGCCGCAGGTACGGCCGCCGCCGCCGATCTGCCGCGCGGTCCGGCGCCTTACTATTACCCGCCACCGGCCATCTACAACTGGACCGGTTTCTACGCCGGCCTTAACCTCGGCTACGAGTGAGACAAAGTGACCAACTTCAGCGGCGATCCAAGTGGCATCGCCGGTGGCGGACAACTCGGATACAACTGGCAAGTCGGACAATTTGTGTTCGGCGCCGAGACCGACATTCAAGTCAGCGGAGCCGACGATACGTTTGCGCCATGGAAATTCTCCAACCCGTGGTTTGGCACACTGCGTGGACGCGCAGGCTATGCAATCAACAATGTCCTGCTGTTCGCGAGTGCCGGTCTCGCCTACGGCAACCTCACAGCAAACCTCGCTGGCCTTGAGGAAAGCAAAACGCTTGTCGGCTGGGCCGGGGGTCTCGGAATGGAAGTTGGCTTCACGCCTAACTGGACACCAAAGGTCGAGTATCTGTACATGGATCTTGGTAGCCGTTCCTTTTCGGTCACCGGTGTCGACAACGGATTGCAGGCAAGCTAACCTGCGCTTTGGCGTGAACTATCACTTCTAAATCGCCCGAACACTGGACTGTTGGAACAAAAGCCCCGGACGTCTCCGGGACTTTTTGCGATTCACAACCGGCAGTTATCCGTACCGCGCGCCCAACTTTTCACGCTGTTCGCGAAAAGCAAATAGTCTGCGCGAGCACGCAGCCGGGCTTCCGGTTCGCGCGAGCGGTTCGCGTTTCGCGTTTCGATCAGCCCGTCACGACCAGATTTACAGCTTTCGGACCCTTACCTTTTTTATCCGGCTCGACGTCAAAACTGATCCGCTGTCCTTCGTTGAGACCCTTCAGGCCAGCCTGCTCCACCGCAGTGATATGAACGAATACGTCGCGTCCACCGTCGTCCGGTTTGATAAAGCCGTAGCCTCGCTCGCCATTGAAAAATTTCACAACACCCGTTTGCGCCATCGGGAATCTCCCCAACTGCTTCGCCGCCGGCCCCACGCACGACAGCTCGGCTCGACATTCACAATCGGGGAAAGCATCAGCCAAAGGCCTCAGTCACTCCGCCGGCCCCCACAGGAGGCGGAACGTCACTGCCAGTGGCGAACTACACACTAACTGCGGCCTTGTGGAAAGAGGTTCGAGAATCAGACCGAATGGGAGGGACTTTCACCGCCAAGCGAGTCGAGCCGAAAAGTGCCCTTGCCGTCGCGCCCGAGAAGTCCGGCTAGAGCCGGCAAAAGGACGGAAAGTTCGTTTTCTAGCATCCAAGGGGGATTGACTACGACGATCCCGGCACCGTTTAGGCGAGTCGGGTCCCCAAGAGGCGATACAAGTAGCTCGGCGCGGAGCGCTTTGGCCAAAGCTAGCCTCCGTAGCCGCTTGGCAAGCGCATCAACCTCGCGCCGTCCTTTGATGGGGTACCAGAGGGCATAAACACCCGTCGCCCACTTTCGATGGGCGGCCGCCAAGCCACTGGCCAACCGTGAAAAATCGTCCTCGGCTTCGAAAGGCGGATCGACCAGCACCAAACCACGTCGTTCCTTAGGCGGGACATACGCCTTCAATGCCGTCCAACCGTCGACCAACAGCGTCTTGATACGATTGTCGCCGTGCAAATTGCGGCTCAGTGCCGCCGCCACCTTTGGCTCAAGCTCGCAAGCGATGAGACGGTCCTGCGGCCGCAGCCATGCACGCGCAAGTGCCGGCGATCCGGGATATACGCGAAGTCGGTCCCGTTCGTTCACCGCTCGCACGACGTCGAGATATGGAGAAAGCAGCGTCGCGACCGACTGCGGAATTGGAGCGTCCATGAGCTTGCCGATCCCACTGTGCCATTCACCCCCGCGCATCGCTTTTTCATTTGTGAGGTCGTAGAGACCGGCTCCGGCATGGGTATCGATCACACGAAACGCGGCCGGCTTTTCGCGCAAATAATGCAAGATTCGGCAGAACACTACGTGCTTGAATACGTCGGCGAAATTCCCGGCATGGAATTCGTGCTGATAGTTCACAACAAGTGCTGCCAGCCCAGAGCGATGGCCCGTTGATCATTCGACCCGTGCACAACATCGATTTCTGACAGTCGCCGGCCAATAATCTTGCGCATCAGCCGCGTACTGCCGGCATTCTGGCTCTATCAAGACGGCATGCGTGTCGACGGGTCTCGGTGCAATCCCGAACCGATAAATCCTTCCCGAGACATATTCGAACTTCAGTAAGCCATTTTCTGTCGCAGAAAACTGAAATCGCGCGGGGCGACAAGCCGGGATTGGCTTTGAGGAACGCTTCAGCTACTTCGCCAGGCCCGACGGTGATGGGCCGTTCGAGCCGTACATATTCCGGCGGAATCTTTACCGCCGCACGTGCTTTACGGACATTCTCAAAATAGGTGCGGGGGGAAAGACCGGAGCAGGTTCCGTGCTGATCCCATTCGTGGAAGATGAGTCGCGGGCTTGGCATGAGGTCGAGCATGCTGCCGACGATGGCGCGGTCGAGCCGGGGCGCCGGAACCTGACAATACGCCGGGAAACCGCGATCATACTGCGGCCAAAGCCCGTGTACGACGAAGGAAAAAGGTCGACCGTCGCATTGCCGATCTGAAGATCGATTGCGGGCGCGATCCTGCCTCGCTTCGCAATACGACGGCGACCAGGACAGCGCCAAAATGTAATAGTCGAATTGGCCTGGCTCGCTTTGTCGATGCTCTTGGGCGAAGGCGACGATCCCAAAAATCAAAATGAAACTAAATGCGGCCGTGGCCTTGTGAGCCAGTCGACTAAACTGAAGACGACCCATCAACGTACCCGTACCAGACGAGAACAAATCGGAAATTGGCATGGCACAACGGTTCCCTCGACAGGATACCGTTCTTTCAGAACGCTTCAAGAACAAAGAAGGATAAACCGTGATCGATGAACGTGCTTTTGCTAAGGACGCGCCATCTTGCACGCCGGGTTGTAGGCCCAGTTGCGGTCGAGTCCTACAACGCACCACTCGACACCCCAGAACATCCCGATCATTCCGGTATCTTCTCCGATCGAGTAATTCACAGTGTGATGACGTCCATCGCTCACAGCTGCAACGGCAGTGCAGAACCGGCGCGGAATAGTTTCAGGTGCCCAAGGGCGGTACGCGATTTCCCGGACTTTATCGAACCCTAGGATCTGTAAGTCCGAATTCCAGAACCGGCCTTCCTTCTGGGCAAAGCGGGAGGCAATCCAGCCCAGGCCGGCCTCGCATGGCGGCAGCACCCCGTCGTAACGCGGACCGATCAGGTAGATGCTTTTTTCCAGCCAACCGGCGGCGGCAGCGGGGTTGACCGCGCTCAGCGCGACGTAACCCGCAACCACAATACCCCGCAGAAAATGTGATCCAGCCGTCATGAGGAGCTCCCCCGAGCGATACCCAATACTAGCATAGCTTTCGCCCGTCTCACCCCCTCATCACAACTTTTGGCCGACTGTGGCAGCCGCGCCCTACCCCGTCGGACCCCTCCAGTCACCCAGAAGAGCCTGGGCCAGCACGAGCGCCGCCACTGCGGCCGTATCGGCGCGCAGAATGCGGGGGCCGAGCGCAATCCGCACCACCTTTGGTCGTTTGAGCAGCGCCACTCGCTCGTCCTCGGCAAAACCGCCTTCGGGGCCGATCAATACTGCGATCGGCGCGCCCACGCGGGACCGCGCGGAAGCCAACCCCGCGATTGGGTCGCCGATGTCGGCGACGTCGGCGGATTCATCGCAGAACACCAACAGGCGATCCGGCTCAGGGACCCAGCGTTCCAGCGGCAAAGGATCGGCAACCCGGGGCACCGCCAGAATGCCGCATTGCTCGGCAGCTTCGATCACATTCGCCCGCATCCTATCGAGGTTGATGCGCGTGACCTGCGTGTGCCGCGTGATCACCGGTTGCAGGAGCGACGCGCCCATCTCAACCGCCTTCTGGACCATGTAATCGAGGCGCGCATGCTTCAGCGGCGCAAAAACAAAGTGCAGGTCTGCCGGCCGAGATTGCGCGCGAAGCCGTGTGCCTATCGCCGCTGATAGGGTCCGTTTTTGAGCCGATGCCAGGCTCGCCTGCCATTCGCCGTCGCGGCCGTTGAACAGCAACACCGCGTCACCTTGTCCGAGCCGTAATACATTACGGAGATAGTTCGTCTGGTTCCGGTCGAGGGCAACCTCGCCCCCTGCGGCCAATGGCGCGTCGACAAAAAGGCGGGGGGTGCGGAAGTCGTAGCGCGGCATGGCCTAACCATGACAGAGGCGACATGCGGGTTTGCGTTTGCGCGCCCTCCCGAGACCTCGCATGGCCCACCGCTCACTGCGCATCTTGCCGCCTTCCCGACGCATTCGCGTTGCTATAAGCCCCTTCAGGTGCGGTTCAGCTGGTATAGTCTAGCGGACAGGAGAGGTCGGTTCATGAAGTTGAGCGGAGCAGTGCTAGCCCTGTGCATAGTTCCACTGTGCGCCAGTCGAGCGTTTGCGCAAGCTCCTTCTCCCTGGCCGACCTCCCCGCAGCAGGCACCGGCCGCCTCGGGCGGATTCTCCACCCCGCAGCAGGCGCCGGCCGCCCCGGGCGGATTCTCCTCCCCACAGCAGGCCCCGGCCGCGTCCCAACAAGGCGGGCCGCAGCAGATGCCGCCCTGCGTGCAGGAATTCTTCAAGCTGCGCGACGACGCCGAAAAGAAAGCGGCCGCGATCAAGGCAGCGAATGACCGCAAGGCTCCGCCGAAGGAAGCGTGCGTGCTCTTCACCGCACTTGCGAACTCACAGACCAAGATGCTCAAGTTCGCCAACGAAAACGGCTCGTGGTGCGGCATTCCCGCGAATGTCATCGAGCAGATCAAGCTAGGCACTGCCAAGGTGACCGAGATCCGTACAAAAGTCTGTCAGGTGGCCGCGGCTCCGCCCCGACCGCAAGGGCCAAGCCTGAGTGACGCGCTCAGTGCTCCCGTCCCCGATTCAAACAACATCAAAACCGGGCGCGGCACGTTTGACACTCTGACCGGCAGCCCACTCGGAAACAAATGAGCGAAAGCTCCGGACGCGTCGCCGATGCGACCGGAAACTGGGTCGACGGTTACGCACCGCCATTCAGCCGCCCTTATCTGAGACTCGCGCGCCTCGATCGACCAATCGGTTCATGGCTGCTGCTGATACCGTGCTGGTGGTCGGTCGGTCTTGCCGGCATGCGCGAAGACCACTTCCCCAATGCATGGCACATCGTCCTTTTCTTTGTCGGTGCCTTTGCGATGCGCGGCGCCGGCTGCACCTGGAACGACCTCGTGGACCGCGATCTCGATGGGCTCGTCGAGCGGACGCGGTCGCGGCCCATTCCGTCGAAACAGGTCACGATCGCGCAGGCGACCGCCTTCATGCTCGCGCAGGCTCTGGTCGGACTGCTGGTGCTGATCCAGTTCAACCGTTTCACGGTCGTAACCGGCCTCGCCTCGCTCATTGTGGTCGTGATTTATCCTTTCATGAAGCGAATTACTTATTGGCCGCAAATTTTCCTGGGGCTTGCCTTCTCGTGGGGGGCGCTCATGGGTTGGCCGGCTGAATTCGCACGCCTCGATTGGCCCGCGCTCGTGCTGTATGCCGGGTCGATCTGCTGGGTGATCGGCTACGACACTATTTATGCCCACCAGGATCGCGAGGACGATCTTCTGATCGGAATCAAATCCACGGCGCTTCTATTCGGCGAGCGCACGCCTTCGATGCTTGCCGTCTTTTACGCCTTCGCAGTGGTGCTGATTGCAACAGCCGGCTTCATGGCCCGTGGCGGTGTCGTTTTCGCTCTCGGCGTGATCGCGTTTGCCGGACACCTTACCTGGCAAGTGACACGACTTGACATCGATGATCCGGCGTATTGCCTGAGGTTGTTCAAATCCAACCGCGACGCCGGCCTGATTTTGTCTGGCGCAATGCTGATCGACGCGGCGGTCTAGCGAACCAACGTGTGCGCTGACCCTGGAGCAATCGCGCCTGTGATGTCGTTACCGCGCGCCGGGCCTTGACGGCTTTGCATGTCGATCAAAATATCATCCAGGCCGTCCTCGCCGGGGATGGCCGTCGGAAAACGTGTCGACTTGGTATTTTTGCGCACCACGCCGGTATAGGCCGGCCCACGCTGCCGGCCGGCGTAGGTCGCCCGCGCCTTTGCTGCCGCGACTTCACCGGTCATTGCCTCCGGCCGGCACGGCCGATCGCCGCTGCCCCGTCGCATCAGATCGACGTGGATATGATTGTAGTGCGCGGCGTTGTAGCCCGGCGCCAGTACGGTCGAAAAATGATTGCAGGCCGCAAGATGCACGTCGCGCAGGAACCCCTGCTCTTCCGGAGTCCCGTGCCAACCGTCCTGTACTGTAACGCGGCGCCCGTCAGAGAAAGTGAAAGCGGCAATATCCAGCGCATTGCCGAACGCATGCTCGGAAATTCCCGAACCTCCGGCGCCGACCATACCGCGGCATGAATAGGCGGAGATTTGTTTGATTTCTGCGACCGGCTCGCCGAACCAGCGCATGGCCGCCGGTTGCACACCGTCGCTGACCCAACGGTCAAGTGCCGAGACAATCGGACAAGCCAGAGTCGCGGCTGGCGTGAGGGTCGCCGGCGAGACAGTACCAATCGTCGGCCTGCGTGCAGGGCCGAGCGGCGGCACGCTGCGCTGCGGCGCCTGATAGACAGGTGCTTCATATGATCGCTGTTGATTGACCGGAGTATCGTAAGAACGCGGTTGTGGTTGATAGACCGGAGCACCGTAAGTGCGCGGCGCGTAAGTCGGCGTCGTGCGGCTAGGCGGTAACGCAGCATCGTCGGGAATATCATCAGGCAAAGAAGGCGTGCTCTGCGGAGCAGCACGCGTTTGAGCGGGTGCGACACCGGGCGCGCTGAGCGAAATCGGTTGTCCGCTCGGCGCAGTATAGCCAGGTTGCTCGGCCGGCGGCGGTCCAGGTACCCAGCGCATTCGTGGCGCTTGCGCGGGCACGCCCTGCACGGAAGGGATTGCTGCTGGTGGCGCGTATTGCGGCTCATTGATCGGCCAGCGCGGCATCTGCGCCGAGCCGTTCGGAATGGACCCGGGCGGACGCACATCGTCGGCATAACCGACAACCGAACTGCCTTCGCCCAGTGCTGCGACCTTGAGCGGGAAATCGGCGCCGCACATGCCCGGGCCTTCGATCGGATCAACGCGCACGATGCCAGTGCCAATCTTGACGGAGCCTGACTTCATGCAGGCCACTTCGGCGTCGTGGCGCCAGGGTGCGCGTTCGCCGGACATGAAGCCGCGTCCGCAGCCGACCAGGACGAGCAAAATTCCGGTGCCGACGATATAGAAGCCCAAACCACACTTCATGGCTCGCAAAAATGCGAGCAGTTCCTTTAACGAGGCTTCAACGTTCGGTGCGGGTGATTTCGTTAAGGATAAGAAATCGTTGCCAAACGAAATTGGCGGCCTTGAACCGCCCGGCGCTTTCGGGTCACATCACGACATGATTTCGGCAGGATCTCGCCAATTAGAGGTAATCCGATGGAAGGCAAGGCTAGATTCATTTTTCCGGTCATCATCGGCGCGCTTATTGTTTTTGTGGTGAGCGCTGTCGTGACCTTCGCAAATATCGGTTTGCGCGCGGATTTCGTTCCGCGTTGGCTCAGGGCGTTCGTAACCGGATGGCCCGTCGCTGCAGTACTTGTTTTTTGCGATTCCCTATGTCCGCCGCGCGACAGAGGCCATCGTGCGATTGATCGAGGGGCAGGCCTAGCGTCTCACTGGGCCGGCTTGATACCCAGCGTGTCGCCGATCTGTCTCACCGTTTTGAGTTGGTCCTCGAGCGCTTCGGTGAATTCGGCGGGCGTTCCAGGATTCACGACTTGCCCGGTTGCGGCGAGCTTGCTCTCGACCTCGGGATCGCTGACGACCTGACGGATGTCCGCTGCAATGCGGTCACGAACCGCCTGCGAAACTTCGCGCGGACCAAGCAGGCCAACAAGACCATCGAACTCGAGCGATTTGAAACCGGCTTCGGCAGCGGTCGGAATATCGTTCAACGCCTTCGCGTGCTGGCGGTTGGTCAGAGCAATCACTTTGACCTTACCGGCCTGCACCCGCGGTCGCATGATCGCATAGGCGCCGACGAACGCATGGATGCGTCCCTCGGCGAGATCGTTGATCGCTTGCACCGTGTCCTTGTACGGCACCTTGGCCATGTCGAGCTTTTCGGTTTTCAGCCACGCCGCGAAAAGCAGATCGTTCGCCCCCGTCACCGAGGCATAGTTTAATTTACCCGGCTCAGCTCTGATTTTGTCAGCGAGTTCCTTGAGGGTGGAAACTTTCAAGTCCGCAGGCACGCCGAGTGCGATGAGCGTGTTGGTAACGCGCGCGATGGGAACAAGCTCTTTCGGATCGTAAGGCAGCTTATCGTGCAGCAAGGTATGGGCCGTAAAAGTAGAGGCGGGCGCAAACAGCAGTACGTGATCGTCATGCGCGCTGAGGACGCCGGTAATGGCGAGAAAAGCGTCGCCGCCCGGTCGATTTTCAACGACGACCGGCTGGCCCCATTTCGCCGCAAGTTTGTCGGCAATCAGTCGTGCGGTGATATCAACGCCAGAACCCGGTCCGAGTGGAATGATGAAACGAACAGGACGCTGCGGCCATTGCGGGCCTGATGATTGTGCCTGCACAGGAAGCGCGGCGACGATGGATGAAAGACAAAATAAGCCCGTGAAAAACAAAGTACGTAAGCGCTGCATGATCACTCCCGGCATTGCGGCGGCGGAATCACGTCACAACCGTGCCGATTACGCAATAACGGAATAAATTCATTTCATGCACCGATTGTCGCATCCCGCATGCAATTTCGGGAGGCGCGACATCGGCAGGTTTTCAAGGCCGGCGATTTGCCGCAAATTTGCCATCAAAATTGGCCGCTGCGGAAGTTGTGCACTGCCAAATTTATTCTGGCACAAAATTTTTTTTCAGCCGCAATCAAGCAGTTGCGTCGCTATGACCTGCGAGCATGCCCTTATGCGTAAATAGCGAGAACCTAGTCTGCAACTACCTTCGGGGATCGTTTGTTGTGTGCTAGATTTAACTCTTCAACAAGGGAGGCATTTGCCGTGGACCTTGCCTTGAAGCTCAATGTGCTGACGGTATGCGCCGTGTTTGCTTTCGTCGGCGCGATTTTGCTCGGAGCATTCTGAGTTCAGGAGGCCGACGACACGCTAACCAAAAACACCGGAACCGACCGGAGAATAGTTGCAACACCGGAGAGCCCCGCACGCTCTCCGGTGTTTTGATTTTGGTGGTGTGCTCTTTCGAAAAAAGCTACGCCGCCACGATGCTCGGCGAAGCATGTGCTTCGTAGTTCAGAATTGGCGCCAGCCAGCGTTCGCATTCTGCGATGGTCCAGCCCTTGCGCCGCGCGTAGTCCTCGACCTGATCGCGCTCGATTTTGCCGACGCCGAAATAGGCGCTCTGTGGATGGCTGAAATAAAGGCCGCACACGGCCGCGCCGGGCCACATCGCAAAGCTTTCGGTCAATTTGACGCCGATGCGCTCACTCTTGAGCAGGCTGAATAGTGTGCCCTTTTCCGTATGATCGGGTTGCGCCGGATAGCCAGGCGCCGGGCGGATGCCGCGATACTTCTCGGCGATGAGCTGCTCCTTGCTGAACGTCTCGTCGACGGCGTAGCCCCAGAATTCCTTCCGTACGCGCTTGTGTAGATTTTCGGCGAACGCTTCGGCGAGCCGATCCGCAAGCGCCTTCACCATAATCGCGGAGTAGTCATCGTTGGCGCGCTTGAATCGCTCGGCAACTTCGTCCTCGCCGATGCCGGCGGTCACCGTGAATCCGCCGACATAGTCGGCCAGGCGGCTCTCGCGCGGCGCGACGAAATCGCACAGCGCCGCATTGGCACGGCCCTCGCGTTTCGAAAGTTGCTGGCGCAGCGAATGCAGAACGGCGATCGGCTCATCACGCACTTCATCACCGTAGACAAAAATATCGTCGCCCTCGGCATTGGCGGGCCAGAAGCCGAGGACGGCGTTGGCCCTGAACCAGTGCTCGTCCACGATTTTGGCAAGCATGGCACGCGCATCCTCGTACAACGAGCGCGCGGCGTCGCCGTACTTGGCATCGTTGAGAATAGTCGGGAATTTTCCGGACAACTCCCAGGTCGAGAAAAACGGCGTCCAGTCGATGTAGTCGATCAGTTTCTTGACAGGATAGTCGTTAAAAACTTCAGTGCCGATGAATTTTGGCTCCGGCGGCTGGTAAGCGCCCGACCAGTCGAGCTTGAGAGCGTTGGCGCGCGCCGCCGCAAGCGGAAGGCGCGCCTTATCCTCCTGCGCGCGCGCGTGCGCCGCCGCTATGCGGGCATATTCGCCGCGCAGCTCGGCCACATAACCGGCGCGTGCATTGACCGACATCAGCGTCTGCGCCACGCCGACTGCACGGCTTGCATCGTTCACATAGACCGCCTGGCCGCGCTTGTAATTCGGGTGGATTTTCACCGCCGTATGCACACGGCTGGTTGTGGCACCGCCGATCATGAGCGGCAATTCGAAGCCTTGCCGCTCCATCTCGGCCGCCACGTGACACATTTCATCGAGTGAAGGCGTGATGAGCCCCGACAGGCCGATGATATCGGCCTGCTCTGTACGCGCCGTTTCGAGAATCTTTGCCGCCGGCACCATCACGCCGAGATCGACAACCTCGTAATTGTTGCATTGAAGCACCACGCCGACGATGTTCTTGCCGATATCGTGCACGTCGCCCTTGACGGTCGCCATCACAATCTTGCCGCTTGAGCCGCCGTGCTGTCGGCCGTCTTTCGCCTGCTCCATGAAAGGCATCAAGTAGGCGACAGCCTGCTTCATCACCCGCGCAGACTTCACCACCTGCGGCAGGAACATCTTTCCAGAACCGAACAGGTCGCCGACGATGTTCATGCCTTCCATCAACGGGCCTTCGATGACGTCGAGCGGGCGCTTCGCCTCCGTGCGCGCCTCCTCGACGTCGGTTTCTATGAAATCCGTAATACCGTGCACCAGGGCATGCGACAGCCGCTTCCCGACCGGCTGCTCGCGCCATGCCAGATCGGCCTCCTTCGCTTCCTGTCCGGCCCCCTGGAATTTTTTTGCGAGGTTCAACAACCGTTCGGCCGCATCGGGGCGGCGGTTGAGCACCACGTCTTCGCAGGCTTCGCGCAACTCCGGATCGAGATCGTCATAGACGGCCATCTGGCCGGCATTAACGATGCCCATATCCATGCCGGCCTTGATGGCGTGAAACAAAAACACCGAGTGCATCGCCTGGCGCAAGCGCTCGTTGCCGCGGAACGAAAACGACAGATTCGATACGCCGCCTGACACATGCGCGTGTGGCAGATCCTTGCGGATCGATCGAGCCGCGTCGATGAAAGCGATGCCATAGCCGTTGTGCTCATGCATGCCGGTCGCGACGGCAAAGATGTTCGGATCGAAGATGATGTCCTCGGGCGGGAAACCGACCTGATCGACCAATATGTCGTAGGCGCGCTTGCAGATCGCGGTCTTGCGTTCGAGCGTGTCGGCCTGCCCTTTTTCGTCAAACGCCATCACCACCACAGCGGCTCCGTAACGGCGCACGGTGCGGGCATGATCGATGAAGGCCTGCTCGCCCTCCTTGAGCGAAATCGAATTGACCACCGGCTTCCCTTGCAGGCATTTCAGACCTGCCTCGATCACCGTAAATTTCGACGAATCGACCATCACCGGGACGCGCGCGATGTCCGGTTCCGCGGCAATCAGGTTGAGAAACGTGGTCATGGCCTGCTCGGAATCGAGCAGGCCCTCGTCCATATTGACGTCGATCACCTGGGCGCCGTTCTCGACCTGCTCGCGCGCGATCGAAAGACCGGCGGAATAGTCGCCTGCCGTGATCAGTTTGCGAAATTTAGCGGAGCCGGTGACGTTGGTGCGCTCTCCGACATTGACGAAGGGAATCTCCGGCGTGAGCGTGAATGATTCGAGACCCGACAGGCGCAACTGTCGCGGCAGTTCGGGAATGGCGCGCGGGGTTTTGCCTGCGACGACTTTGGCAATGGCCTCGATGTGCTCGGGCGTGGTGCCGCAACAGCCACCGACGACGTTCACCAGACCGGTTTCGGCAAATTCACCCAGGAGGTCCGCCATATAGGCCGGGCTCTCGTCGTAATAGCCGAACTCGTTCGGCAAGCCGGCATTCGGATAAGCGCAGACGAATGTATCCGCCAGCCGCGTCAATTCGGCGACGTGCGCGCGCATTTCGCGCGCACCGAGCGCACAATTCAGGCCGATGGTTACCGGGTTTGCGTGCTTTACCGAATTCCAGAAGGCGCCCGGAGTCTGACCCGACAACAGGCGTCCGGAGCGGTCGGTGATCGTGCCGGAAATCATGACAGGAATATCGACACCGCGTTCTTCGCAAATTTCGGAAATTGCAAAGATCGCTGCCTTGGCGTTCAGCGTGTCGAAGATCGTTTCGATCAGGAGAAGGTCGGCGCCGCCGTCGATCAAGCCCCTCGCCTGCTCCGCATAGGCGAGGCGCAACTGGTCGAAAGTAATGGCGCGGAAACCTGGATTGGCGACATCAGGCGAGATCGAGGCGGTACGATTTGTCGGCCCGAGCGCGCCCGCAACAAAGCGCCGGCGGCCATCATCCTTTTGCGCCTGTGTGGCCGCCTCCCGCGCGAGCGTTGCGCCTGCCTGATTGAGCTCGTAGGCGATGCCCTCCATGCCGTAATCGGCTTGCGCAATCGAGGTGGAGGAAAATGTGTTGGTGGAAACGATATCGGCGCCGGCGCGGAAATAAGCGAGATGGATATCGCGCACGGCATCCGGGCGGCTGAGATTGAGAAGATCGTTGTTGCCGCGCACCTCGCGATTCCACGCGTCGAAACGCGCTCCGCGGTAGCCTTCCTCGTTCAGCTTCAGCGCCTGGATCATTGTGCCCATGGCACCGTCGAGCACAAGGATGCGCTGCTGAAGTAGGTTGAGAAACTCGGATCTTAGGCTTTTTTCGGACATTACTGTGCTACTCGCTCGCGTACGCTCTTGCGAGAATTGGCCGGCCTCAGACCCAGCAGGTGACAAATCGCGAAAACAAGGTCAGCGCGATTCATCGTGTAGAAGTGGAATGTCGTGACGCCACGATCGACAAGATCGAACACCTGCTCGGCGGCAACGGCAGCGGCGATCAGCTTGCGTGTCGCCGCATCGTCATCGAGCCCCTGAAACCGTTCAGCAATCCAGTTGGGCACGGATGCGCCGCAGCGCTTGGCAAAATTGGTGGCTGCTTTGAAGTTCTGGACCGGCAGGATTCCAGGCACGATCGGGATATCGATCCCGCGCGCGCGCACACGATCGAGATATCGTAAATAAAGGTCGTTCTCGAAGAAGAACTGGGTGATCGCGCGGGTTGCGCCGGCATCGACCTTGGCCTTGAGCATATCGATGTCGGCCTCGACCGTCGGGCTGTCGGGATGCTTCTCCGGATAGGCTGAAACCGAAATCTCGAAATCGGAGTTGATACGCTTGATGCCTGCGGCAAGATCGGCCGCGTTCTTGTATCCACCCGGGTGAGGAGCGTATTTTGCGCCCGCCCCGCTAATGGGATCGCCGCGCAGCGCCACGATGTGGCGCACGCCGGCTGCATGATAAGCCCGCACGATCGTATCGATTTCCTCACGCGTTGCGGCAATGCAGGTGAGGTGTGCGGCCGGGATCAGGGACGTTTCGGTGAGAATGCGTCTGACCGTCGCATGCGTGCGTTCGCGCGTGGTGCCGCCGGCGCCGTACGTCACCGACACAAAATCCGGCGTCAATGGTGCCAGCCGCTCGATCGATTCCCAGAGGATCCGGTCCATCTCCTCGCTGTTGGGCGGGAAGAACTCGAACGACACGCCGATGCGGCCGCTATTAGCGCGCGTAAAACGGCTCAGCCGGACGGGACTGTTCATTACGCCACCTCCCGTCGATGCGGCGCAGCCATCAGCGCGCGAGTATCACGCGCAAGCCACAGCGAAACGGCGATCTTGCCTTCGGGCCCGGGCTCCGGCGCGAGCGATTTGTGCAACACCGACTCAAGACCCGATGCCGTCATCCACTGCGTCACCGTCTCCGACGCAAATCCCAGACGCCGATGCGCATACTGCTCACGCAGGAATTCCTGTTCGTGCGGCGCGAAGTCGACCACCAGCAGGCGACCACCCGGGCGCAGCACGCGCGCTGCTTCATGGATCGCGCGCGAGCCGTCATCGAGGAAGTGCAACACCTGATGCAGAATGACGACGTCGAAGGAACCATCCGCGAGCGGCAGATCGTAGATGTCGCCCTGCCGCACGCTGCAATTCTTGAGGCCGGCGCGCTCGAGCCGGTCGCGTGCCAGCAACAGCATGTCGAGCGAAAAATCGAGGCCGAGTCCGCGCTCGATTTCGGGACCGAACAATTCGAGCATGCGTCCCGTTCCGGTCCCCAGATCGAGCAATGAACGGAACGGCTTGTCGGCGAGCGCGGCGCGGATTGCTTCCTCCACCGCGTCGTCGGTCACATGCAGCTTCCGGATGCGGTCCCATTCTGCCGCGTGGGCGCGAAAATAGGCCTGCGCTGCGGCGGCGCGCGCCTGCCGCACCGATGCAAGTCGCGCGCGGTCTCGCGTGATGGTCTGGTCTCCAGGGTTAAGTCGCTCGATCAGAGCGCGGGCGACGTCCGCCCCGCTGCCGTGCTCCGCGAGGCGGAAGAAGGCCCAGGTCCCTTCCCGGAAACGCTCGACAAGACCAGCCTCGGCCAGCAGCTTCAGGTGGCGCGAAATGCGCGGCTGCGACTGCCGCAGGATGTCGGTCAAATCGGAGACGGTCAGCTCGGCTTCGGCCAGAAGAGCCAGCACGCGCAGGCGCGTCTCCTCGCCCGCTGCCTTGAGCGCGGAGTTGAGGGCATCGAAGCTCAGGGTGCTAGAGCCGCTCATGGTATGGGCACGTTCCCACTATATAAGCATATCTTTATACATTTAAACGACCGACGGCAAGCCCGGCCTGCGCTTGTATCTTGGTGCGGTTGACGCAGCTTCCAGCGTAACCACGAATGCAGGTGGACGGAGAAAGTGGCCATGAGCGGCAAAGACTTCGGCATCTGGGAGGGCGAAAAGACAATCGACCTGCCCCAAGAGACTGAGGCCGGGCTCTATTTTATCGGCCGCATCCACACGCCCTGGAAAGAGCGCAAGGACTGCCCGAAGAACGCTCGGGAGTCGGAGGCCGTGTGCACGGTCGAGGTCGACCCGCGCTGGCGCGAGGCCCTCAAGGACGTCGAGACCTGCACGCACATTGTCCTCCTCTACTGGATGGACCGGTCGCCGCGAAATCTTGTGCTGCAGGTGCCCGGCCACCTCGGCATTCAGCGCGGCACTTTCGCCTTGCGCTCCCCTGCCCGCCCCAACCCGATCGCCATGAGCGTGGTCAAATTGTTGCGTGTCGTCGGCAACCGGCTCTCAGTCGTTGGGCTAGACTGCCTGGATGGCACGCCCCTCCTCGACATCAAGCCATATTTCGCGTCCACCGACAGCGTGCCCGAGGCGACCGTCGGCTGGCACAAACGGAAAGACTGACGCACCAAACTCGATGTTCGCCAAATCGTTCCTGTGCGCTGACAGGATTTACCCGGAGGCGACGAGGAACCTTTGAACCTGTCGGTCATTTTCCCGACCGGAGCGGGAGGGTGGAATCGACGAGGGTGTCATGTTCAGGTCAGTCACGCTTGCCGCGTTTATCGGCGCCGTTGCGCTGTCGTGCGGTACTGCAAAAGCCGAACCGCTTTTTGCCTTCCTAGCTCCCGCGGCTCCAACACAGACCGCACCGCAAACGGTTGCG
>JANWKN010000183.1 GCA_025451355.1 Pseudolabrys sp.
GGGTTGGCGTAAAGTCAGCGAATGCTACTTGCTGGATTTTGATCGATCAAATCTAGGCAGCCGTTCCACGCCCGCTTCATCGTGGAATTCGCTCAGGAACAGGCTGAGCGCTTTCTTTCCGGCGCGATTGGCCTCAGATACGGTGCTGAAATAGACGTCAGATTGTTTGATCGGGCTTTTTCTTCCGGCGCGATAAATTTCCCATTTCCAAGGGCTTGGAGGACGACCCCTGCTTTTAACCACGACGGAGAAATCGAGGTGATCCGTGGTTGATCTGTCGGGAAATTCGCCCATTAGATTGACGGCAGCCGCCGTAATTCCGGGCGTTGCCCGTCCTTCCTTCCGTCCAGCAGCTTCTTTTTGCGCGTGTCGGGAATGAGCCCATCGCGTTGCGCTTGCTTCCGCGCAGCCTTGCGCGCGCGGCGGATTGCTTCGGATTTCTGTCGGTTTTTGCGCTCCGAAGGTTTTTCATACGAGCGGCGCTGCTTCATCTCACGAAACACGCCTTCACGTTGCATTTTCTTCTTCAACACACGAAGAGCCTGGTCGACATTGTTATCGCGGACAAAGACCTGCAATTGATGTTCCTTAATCAGAGGAGCGGCGGCGTCATGAGACGACAGTCCGATTTGAAGGCGACTCATGTGAGACAGCGAAAAGATTACGCGGGCGCAAGCGTCAGCTGATGTTGCTCGGCAGTGCGCTCGAATGCTTCCGACGGATGCTTGATTCGGTAAACGACCTTGTTGTCTCTCTCGATAGGCACCAAACTTACGATCTTGTATTCACCGCGCGCAGCATTGATCTGAAACGACCCCTCGAAGTACACGAGCTGCCCGATTGAATATTTATGCATCATTGGCCGGGACACTGTCGGCAATTCGGTGCCAGGTTTCGGCAATGTGCTTTAACATGACATGCTGCGAACGCGATACTGTTTGCTCCGCCAGATTAAGGCACTCTGTCGCCTTGGCTCGGCAAAGATCGGCAGTCAATTGGCCGGACGTGGTAGGAGACATAAAGCCATTCCGCCGTGTCCGTTTTCGCAGCGAAAGAAACGCCAGCGTTATTCGCGCTGGCGCCATTTTCGGAAGTTAGACCGCCTGTAGGTTTGTGGCGGCGGATTTGCCGCTGCGCGGATCGGCCTGCACATCGTACGAAAGCTTCTGACCCTCGTTGAGATTGTGCATACCAGCGCGCTCGACCGCCGAAATGTGAACGAACACATCCGCTCCGCCGCCGTCTTGAACGATAAAGCCGAAGCCCTTTTGGGCATTGAAGAACTTAACGGTACCTGTGGCCATGAATGGCCTCCTCATTAAACGCGCAAAGGCGTTGTTTCCCATGCAAACCATTTGCATGGGCTTTCATATCCGGGATTTTTGCGTGTCTTGGGAGGGCCGTTAAGGCCAAGATTACAAGTGCAGGCGCAATCGCGAACATCGCTTATATAACGACACCGCCCGTCCATTGCAATGGATCCGGCTGCTTTGGGCCCCACCGGACTCTCCGCAGCACAGCGGAAGCCGCGCAAACCGACGTCGGGCTAGCTCGATCAACCCCTCGCCAACATGGCAATTAGTCCTGGATGTACGGCGGTACTGACCGACCCCTTAAGCGATAAGCGAAGATGCGGAGCGGTTGGACTCGTTAGGGAGCCGGGTTCCGCTTTGGATCCACATTGTGTGGATTCCGCCTGATGACCGCTTCACCGCCCGTCAGGCCGCTAGGTTTGTGACGATCTTTATGCCGTCCTTATAAAGTCGCGATGCATTCCCAATCGAATCTATATGAGGCCATGCGCACATTGTGCGTTATGGAATTAAACATGACGCGGCGGAGATAAAAATGTCCCGCGTGTTCTCGTCGCTTGCGTTGTCCATCTCGCTTACGCTGCTAGGACTGATCTGCGCAGGCGTATTGTTGTCAGGCCCCAGCAATGTCACGCAAGTAAGCGCCTCATCGTCTACTGGCGACATGCTTCAACATTGCATGTCAGTCACCGACGAGACGACACGGCTCGCTTGCTACGACAAAGCGATCGCGCGGCCGCCGACGCCTCCGGCTAAGGGCCCCTTGCCTCCGCCCCTAACCCACCCAGCAGACTAGCAACAACCATAAAGTCGAAGCCTTGCCTCAACTACACCTTCGGCCAGAAGCGCACTTCGATGCTCCGATCGAAATCTGCGGTGATCGCGCAACTGCGAACTGGCGACATTGTACCCGTAGGGCGATACGATTTCTGATTTTGGATAGTCACGGAGTCAACGGACCGTGACGGCGCAACGCACAGACTCTATGTCCGCGCTTGCTTCAATTGCACACAGATTTCCCAAGCTAGTGAGTTACTTCACTGGGTGGCAATATTGTCGAACTTGCCGTTCAGCGTGGTAAGAGTACGACCGGGTCGGTGACGTCACCCCGGTTCAAGGCCAAGTCAATCGCGACACAACAGCCCGATGAACTTCAGCTTCAGTTTGCGATCAGCCGTACGGGAGCGGTCTCGTTCTTCGGCCTCGCAATCTATAGTGCGATGCTCGTGATGATGGTCTGCGCCCTGACGATCAGCAGCCTCGTCTTTCTCGGCGTGCGCCGGATCGAAGTTACTTTGATCGGCGCCCTCGGTGCGATGATTTTTGCTCTGCCCGCGCTGCGCAACGCACTGCCGGGCGCACGACCTCTGGGCGTCCGCGCCGACATACTCATCTTTTTCTGGGCTGAACTCGGAGCCGTCATCGCGCTTTGTCTGTTCATCTCAGCCTGGGCGCGTCAGGGCTCACGACCCTAAAACGATTTATGCCGGTCGCGCGGGGAACACGACCGGCATATCGAAATAAGACAAGAGGGGTACTTGTCTTTGGGGACAATCGGAGAATAGCCCCGCGACGAAACCCGGGGACCTATACATGTGTATAAATGGAGTATAAGGCCGCCTGCTCGGTCAGGTTCGCCTGCAAAAACAGGGCTAAATACGGGTCCGGCGAATCCTCGACCGCGCCCGTTTGTCACACGAGCCTGAACTCGGCCGCCTTGCGCCAGGCCGAAGCCGCCCTCGCCGGGCTGCTTCCCCGTGTTCTGAGGTGCTCGCCCAGATACTCGCCCACCGCTATCCAGAGGTTTCTTGCAGCCTGGTAGACCTGAATCCTACAGGCGCAACCGCTGACTTCGATGATGCGTTCCGACATAATTTTAATCCCCAATCCCGGACGGCAAACCGCAGGAATTCTGCGACCCAATAGCTGCCAAACCTTTAACTGTGCCGATGCCGGCCGACGGAAACTGGCGAACCCTCGGCAATTCCAAGACTTTTGGGCGTTTTCAAACGACGATGGCCGACGCGATTTTGAACGGTCCAAGGAATACGAACTAAGATTCCCCAGTCTTGCGAGCACGCTTAGCGCGCCAAATTTTAAAGGCGAAAGCTAGGTTGGACCAAACGCCTGCCGCCAACACACCCATCAAGAGTCGCCCTTCGTGAATTCCGGGTGTTTGTTGCAATGCCACCAGGATCATTTCGACGATTATTCCAACTGCCGCTGCAGCAATGACGACTTGCCACCAGGTCCGGCAGAAATACCCTGCGACTAGTGCGGGCAAGGCCGCAAATGGATCACTCAGTTTCGCGAGAAAAATTACTAAAGCGACCTCTGGCATTGCTTCGGTCCCCAGGCTCAGCAGACGGCTGGCCTCCGTCTGCTAGTGGTGAACAGGACGCCGGCCCGCTCACACCCCAAATAGCTTGCTATAGCGGACCTTGATCTCTTCGCTCTGCGCCAGCATCAGTTTGGGATCAGCCTGCAGCAACTTGAAACTCGACAATGGCGCGCGCCCCGCCCTCTCCTTGGCCAGCGCATGGAATGAGCGGTGCGCGAACACATCGATGAAGATTTGCTGCGCCTCCATGCTGAACAGAAAATTCTGGAACAGTCGAGCGGCATTTGGATTGGGTGCGCTACGGAAAATGCCGGACGGCACCGGAATAACGGGCGAACCCTCCGTCGCATGCACGACTTCGACAGGTTGTTTGTTCAATTTACCAACTTCCAGGCTGTAGTCGTTGCCATCAGCCATCACCGCGCGTTCGCCGATGGCGATCTTTTTCGGCGGATCGGCGGCCGATTGCAGTTGCATTACTTTCTGCTGCGCCAGTTTTTCCAGGAATGGCCAACCGAGTTCGCGGACCCACAGATAGGTGTTGGTCAATATCGCGCCGCTGTACCCAGGGTGGCCTTTGACAATCTTTCCATGCCATTTCGGATCGAGCAGATCGGTGTAGCTTTTGGGTGCGTCCTCGGACTTCACCAGATTGGTGTTGTAGCCGATGACTTCGAGCCAGGCGCAGAGTGTCGCGTGCATGCCATTCGGATCGCGCTGGTCCGACGGAAAATGCTTTGCCATATCCTCAGTGACATAGGGCTCGACCCAATCCTTGTCCTTGGCTGTCCAGTCGAGAAAATGCGAAGGATCGGTGCTGCACACCACATCCACCGCATAGATACGGCTCGCTTGTTCCTGGATGATGCGCTGATAGATGCGCTCGGCACCGGAACGCTCGACGCGGATGGCGACCCCGGGATATTTCGCTTCGAAGGTACGAGCCAGCCGCTCCGAGGTATTAAGCTCGAGCGCCGTATAAAACGATGCCTTGCCTTCCTTCCGCGCCGCTTCGACTAAGGCTAGCGTCACCGCGCTCGGCGGCGGCGCTGCGGCTTTGAGCGGTTGGGCAAAAGCGGTTGCCGCGCCGAGAGCTGCACCGCCTTTGAGCACGGTGCGGCGCGAGAGATGTTTGTGACTCATGCCCGTCCCTCCCACTTCACCTCATGAGCAAGCCCGAACTGCAAATATATACCTGCCTTTCGAACCTTGGCAGCAGGAAACGCTAGGATTCGCTGCAAAGCACGCGCCTTTTTTCCTCGCTGCGGACGTGTGCCTGCACGGCCAACGCAGTATCGCCGGCACGCTGTACGCGCCTTTCCAATTCGTATTCTTCTCGCTGCGGAACGGTGGCATATCGTTTTGCGTAAATGCCGCGTCAAAACTATCAAGACTTCGTGACGCCGTGAAAGATCTGGCAGCGTGCGGGGTTTTTTTATTCAGTCAACACACAAAGGAGGGTCGAATGCGTAGGCTTCTAATCGCACTAGCAGTCGTATTGCTGCCCTCGTTCGCAATCGCACACGGTCACGGCGGTGGCCACGGTGGCATGGGTGGTATGGGTGGCGGACGCATGGCCGGTGGCTGGAGCGCTCACGCGGCTTCGATCGCCGGCGGCGCCCGCATGCGCGCGTGGAACGGTCACATGGCTGCCTGGAACGGTCGTGCCGGCAACTGGACCCGCTTTCATCATGGCCATTTCGTAGATCGCCACGGGCGAGTCTTCTTCGTCGGCGGCCCTTGGTGGGGCGGATACGGCTACTATGATTACGGTTGCTGGCAGTGGGTCCCGACGCGATGGGGACCGCAACGGATCTGGGTCTGCGGCAGCTACTACTAGGTGAGATTCGCGGTTTCGGCGTGCGCATTCTTGACGGAGCCGAATGTCCGCATTGGCTCATTGACGGACATGATCGACATGTCCGCGGCAGGCGTGCTTTGCCTTCAAAGGCGGACATCCGTCGGTGCGCCGGGTGTCCGCCAAGCCTACTCTACCGGGCGAACAACTGGCAGCGGGTAGGCTGCGAGTGCATTGACCTCCGCCGGGCGCGCCAACTTCAGCCTGCGGAGAAAGTCTGTTGCATCGTCGCCGTAGCCACGCCGACTTATTCCAAACAAGAGTACGCCTGATGCTCCGCCCTTGCCTTTTAACGCCGCATAGCGATAGGCATTCCATTCGACGATGTCGTCTCCCTTGGGATCCTCTGCATTGAGAATGAAATCAAGAATGATCTCGTTATTTTTTGGATTCTTGACAACGGCGAAATTGACGGTTGGATCGGTCGATTTGCGTTTGTTGAGCATACTGACCTTGGCGGCTACCGCGTCATTGATATCGACCCCCCGGACAATGGCTTCGATCAACACCATCCGTTGGAAACGCTCACTCGTCTGACCTGACGGCAAATATTCCTGCTTGTAATAGTCAGGCTTCGGGTGCGAACTCCACGACAATCGATAGCTTTCACCGTTGAACTCGATCGATTCCGGAAGCGACAGACGGTCGACCGCAGTGTCAGAACGTGCGACCCCGAGATCACCGAGAATGATGTGAGTAAAAACCAGACCCGCACCGCCGAGAATAAACGCGCGCCGTGTCATTGCCGCCCCCAAGGCCTCAGAAACAAGACATTCTAGCTTGAACTTAAGCTTGTCGCCCAAGCAAAACGAATCAAGCGCGCCTACTTCTTGCGGCGATAGAGCCGGTGAACGTCACGCCGGCGCCGCCACATCCGCTATTGTCCACGGCCAGCAGCCATGGGCCGGTGCGTTGTAATCGCACGCGGCATCCTTCGCCGTAGTTCGTGCCGTCGTCTGCAAACGCCACAGTGTCGTTCTTGGGTGTAACCTGCGCTTTGAACCCGCCATTGTGAAAATCGTTTGCGGTCGGCACGGTCATTCCGCCTTCAACGTCCAGTATGTCACGCTTGCCACTCTTGATCTCAATGCTGCCGCCTGGATGGTACCACGTGCCGACCCAATCCGACGTCTTCGGCGCCAGCATCGGCGCGACCGGCGTCAACGCCGCGCTCGGCAGCCAGCCTATGGTCCAAACCTGCTTTGTCGCCAACAGCGATTGGTAGTCGACACAGGTGAAATCGCCTTGTGTCTTGCCCAGGAGCACAAGATCCCCCGCAACGAGGTAAGACTTTTTCTGACAAGCCGCGGTATGTGCGGACACGCGTCGGCCTTAAAATCATCGTCGTAAGGACTCTTTGCAGTTTTTGCGGTCGTATGGGTCATAGGCAAATGCCGAGCCCGCGAAGAATAGCGCGCTCAAAAGCAAACCCATGATAGTCGCTCGCATTTCTTCCCCCCAATGCGCCACCATTGGTCGCATCATCTTTGGAACCGGTTCAAACCAACATATTGGGCAGGAACTCTCGTTGTCCGCATGGAACTATGTTGCCATATTCCTGTCGAACTCAAATGGGACTGTGTATTAGGGCGCACGTTGCACCCACGTTGAATATTCGGGTTTGTAAAGTGGAGTCGAGCTAATCAATTGGCCGGCTCTTTTTTATTGGAACCGTCAATCTGTGAGTATGCCACGCCAACCAAATGAAAGGTGTCGCATGCGAAAAGACCAAATACTTCCCCAGCAGCGGATCATCGGTCGTCCGTTCTGCGATTGCTGCAAGTCACAGATGTGGCTCGCTTGCATTGAACCCGATGAGCCGAATCACGACAGACGAATTTTCGAATGCCCGGCATGCCCGAACGTCACGGTGAGGATTGTCAGGTATCGGGCCGATGCCAAACCACGCGAGCAGGATATTCGCCTACTCAATGACTTCGTCGGCGAACAATAAAAACGATTCAGGAATGATCAGGCCAAGCTCATTCGCAGTCTTTAGCTTCACCACTAGGCAGCTGTACCGGCAGATCTCCCGGATTTGCGCCGCGCAAGATGCGATCAACGTAACAGGCCGCTTCGCGTACGGTCTCCAATTGGTCAATCCCATAGGAGACCAAACAACC
>JANWKN010000184.1 GCA_025451355.1 Pseudolabrys sp.
AGAAAATATTTGCGAGCGCTGCCCTGGCCTGGTCGACCGAAATCTTATACTCGCGCGCGAAGATCGGCGCCGTTTCGTCCGGGTGCTGGCGAATAAATTCCACGCCCTTGCGTCGCGCCGCAATGATGGCTCGAATTTTATCCGGGTTCTTCTTCAAGTAGTCGGTTTTCACGATGCCGACGGTCTGGGTTATGTGCGGTGTCCAGTCAGCGGAATTGAACACGGGTCGGAAATTGTCCTTCTCTTTGCTCCACACCGGCTCGGTGACGTAGATCATGTCGACCCCGCCCTCGCGCAGCGCCGTGATGCCGGCGCCAATTGAGCCGACCGAACGGCGCTCTACTTGGCCGGTGAGACCGTTGTCGTTCAGCATCATGGTGGTGACCATGTCCGTTACAGATTTCGGGCTTGAATAACCGAGTTTCTTACCCTTCAGGTCCTGGACGGTCTTGATGCGTTGGTCATCCTTGCGGGTGATCCAGACTTGGTCGGCCACGCTATTGACGCCGCCATGTACAATAGTGATATCGAGCCCCTGCTTGATCGCGGCAATCGCTGCCGGCAGCGCCACCTCTCCGTAGGGAATCTCGGAAGCCATGGCGTTGCGAACTGTGGTGCCTCCACCGGCCGAGGTGATGAAGCCGGTGACATCAAGGCCGCTCTCCTTGAAATAGCCCTTCTCCTTGGCGACGGCGAAGGGCACGCCGTACATGCCGGTGCCGAAGTGGGTGACCGTAAGGTCGAGGGCTAGGGCGGGTATTGCCTGTGCCGCAAACATGGCGGCGGTCGTCAGCCGGATTGTGGTTCTAATGTTCATCGGCTTCTCCTAAAATCTGCGCCAGTCGTGTGCGGGGCGCCCAGGCGGAGCAGGGACGGCTCCAGCTAACAACATCGGCGAGGGCGCGCCAAGATACAGGAAGTGGGGCGGCTCTCGGTTGACGTAACGGACAGATCGCCGGCCCCTTTGCGCGCCGCCCACCGCTGATTGCGGCAGTAGGCCGGACACAATCCGCGTAGGCTCACGCCCTAAAATTGTTGACAGCTTTGATGGGGAAAGGCTTTGATTAGTGGTGATCGCTCGTCACTCTGGAAAGACGCGTGAATGCCCCCGTCGAACTTGAACGCCCAACGTCGCGGCTGAAAGCACTGCTGGCGAGCAAGCGCGCAGCAATCCTTCCCGGGACTCCGAATGCGCTGTTCGCGCGGGTGATCGAAGAACTTGGCTTCGAAGCGGTTTACATCACCGGCGCTGGAATCGCCAACATGTCGCTTGGCGTTCCCGACATCGGCCTCGTGACCTTGAGCGAATTGGCAGGACACGTTGCGGCGATCTGCGATGCCGTCACGGTCCCAGTGCTTGCCGATGCCGACACCGGATTTGGCAACCCCGTGAATATGGCGCGCACTGCGCGCGTACTTGAACGCTCTGGCGCCGCCGGCATTCAGATTGAGGATCAAATTTTCCCGAAGAAGTGCGGACATTTCAAGGGCAAGGATGTCGTTCCACTTGGCGAGATGATCCAAAAGATCAGGGCCGCGGTCGATAGCCGGCATGATGGTGACTTCCAGATTGTCGCGCGAACCGACGTGCGCGCCGTGCGCGGTTTCGAGGAGGGACTCGAACGAGCCCACGCATTTATCGAGGCGGGCGCCGATGCCACTTTCGTCGAGGCACCGGTCAGCGTCGAGGAACTCGCCAAGATCGCAAGGCTTCTTCCCGTTCCGCAGATCGCCAACATGGTGTTTGGAGGCCTGACGCCCTCGGTATCGCAGGACAGGCTCGCCGAAATGGGATTTGGAGCTGTGCTTTATGCAAACGCTGCGCTTCAGGCCGCGCTCAAGTCGGTACGAGAGGTTCTTGGATCACTCAAGAGTACTGGATCGCTCGATGAGGTGGGCGAGCGTCTCGCTTCGTTTGATGAGCGTCAGCGCGCCGTTGCAAAGGACCACTACGACGCTCTTGAAGCACGCTATCGCGACTAAACGAGGATCGCCTCCATGAAACCGTGGGACGCCATCATTCCGCAGCACGAGCAGGAAGCCTATCGCGCTGCCGGCTTCGGCCGCCGTACTGGACTTGGTTCGCGACCGGCCCTGCTCATTATTGACGTACAATACCGCACCGTCGGCACCGAGCCGCGGCCGTTTTTCGATGCGATCAAGGAGTTCCCGACTGCCTGCGGCCAGATTGGATGGGACGCCGTGCATCAGATTGCCCGCGTGCTGGCGCTGTTCCGCGCCAAGGGCTGGCCGGTGCTCTATCCATACGTGTCGCAGAAAGAGACCTTCGACAAGGGCCGGCTCGCCGACAAGGTGCCGGCGCTGATGACGGTTGCAAGGCGTGGCTACGACTTTGTCGCCGAAGTGGCCCCCGAGCCAAACGATGTGCTTCTACCGAAAAAGCATCCGAGCGCGTTCTTCGGTACGCCACTTGCGAGCTATCTAATCGAGCGCCGCATCGATACGCTGGTGGTCACCGGCTGCACCACCAGCGGCTGCGTGCGCGGGACCGTAGTCGACGGTTTTGCCTACAATTTTCGCGTCCTCGTGCCGCACGAGTGCGTCTACGACCGCAGTCAGGTGTCGCATGCGGTCAACCTGTTCGACATGTCGGAAAAATACGCGGACGTGGTGAGTACCGATGAAGCGCTTGCCGCGCTGACATCGGTCGAACGCGCTGCGGCGTAAGGATGCCTGTCAAAACAAGGAGTGCTTCTGATGAGTAGCTTCGATCGTCGCGCTGGAATGCAGTTCGTGGCGGCCGCCTTTATGGCCGTGACAATCGCGCTCGCAGGTCCCGCTTTCGCGCAGGACGCGTTTCGCTTTGGCCTCGCCATGCCGTTGACCGGGTCGCAGGCGCTCTACGGACAGGATCAGGTTAAAGCTGCCGAATGGGCCGTGGCCGAGATCAACAAGGCAGGCGGCGTCAACGGTAAGAAGCTGGAGATGACGGTGCTCGACACGCAGGCCGATCCGCAGCTCGGTATTCAGATGGCAAACCGGCTGGTCAGCGTCGAGAAGGTCCCGGTCTTCGTGACCGCATGGAGCGCCGTCGTCAAAGCCGTGGCCCCGGTGGCCAACGATAACCGCGTGGTTGAGCTCAGCGTTGGCGCCAACTCGCCCGACATCGCCAAACTCGGCGATTACGTCTACACGACGTTCCCCTTGGCCGACATCGATATCACGGCGGTCGCCAAGTATGCCGCGACCAACATGGGCAAGAAAAAGGCCGCGATCGTCTACATCAACAACGAAACCGGCATCGTCGCGGCGGAAGTCTACAAAAAGGTGTTCACCGAGGCGGGCGGTCAGGTGGTCGCCTACGAGACCTACGATCCGAAGGCGACCGATTTCACGGGCCCGCTGCTCAAGGTCCGCGCCGCCAATCCGGACATCATTCATCTGCAGGGGCTTGTCTCGGATACCCCGCAGGTAATTGCCCAGATGCGACAGCTTGGCCTCGCCCAGCCGATCAGCTCGTATTCAGCGGCCTATAACCCGAAGCTCATCCAGCAGCTCGGCGCGGCGGCAGAGGGCGTGATCGCGACCTCGCTCGCCCCCGGCGCCGACGACTCCGATACGGTACAGGTCTATGTCGCGCGCTGGAGCAAGGAAGTCGGCCGCGAGCCGAACGGCCTGCCCTACACGCAGTATCTCTATGACGCGCCGTATCTCGTCGCCGCTGTCCTCAAGTCGCTCGACGACAAGAAGACGCCGATCACGGGCGAGAATTTCCGAAAGGAGATGCTGGCGATGCGTACTTTCGCGCTCCCGATGACTGGCAAGACCACGCTCGGCGAAGACCACACCGTGGTCAAGCCGGTCTACCTCATGGAAGTCAAAGGCGGGAAATGGACGCGTAAGGCCATTGTTGGGGAATAATGCCCGACCGCGTCAGTAGCGCCTCGCACCAGGTAGGGGAGAGCGTATCCGCCAATGCAGGACACGACCATCATCCTGCAGATTCTTTGGACGTCGCTCGCGACCTCCACCTACTACGTACTATTCGCCGTCGCCTTCGCGCTGGTGCTCAAGGTTACGCGACTGTTTAATTTCGCCCAGGCGGCTGTTATGACGATTGCCTTCTACACCGCTTTCATTGCGGTGCAGTGGCTCGAATGGCCGGCCTGGGCGGCGTTCCTCCTAATGATGTTCATGACGCTTGCCGCGTCCTATGCGCTTGAACGCATCGGCTTCGAGGCGCTGCGCCAGCGCGGCGTCTCCGTGATGTTTGTGTTCGTATTCACCTTGATGGTGTCGGAGTTCATTGCCTACGTGGCGATGCTGATCTTCGGCACATGGCCGCAGACTATCTTCCCGACGATTTTCTGGCCGGTGACTATCGTCGGAGAGATCGCGGTCAGCGGCTGGGATATCCCGGCGATGGCCGCCACGGTCGGGGCTCTTGCGGCATTTTTCGCCTTTATGCGCTTCACCCGCACCGGCCAATTCATGATCGGCGTTGCGGACAATCCCGACCTCGCCGAACTCTACGGTATCAACAAGCGGCAGATTTTTCTCGCTGCTATGTTGATCGCCGGCGCCTTCGTCGGGCTCGGCATGTTTCTCTATGGTACTCGGGCGCAGGTGCTGCCGCAGACCGGACTGTCGCTGATGCTGTTCGCGATCGCCGCCACAATCATTGGGGGCATCGGCAACATCGCGGGCGCAGCGATCGCGGCGGTAATCCTCGGCATAATTCAGAACGCCAGCATTCTTTTCATCTCATCCGAGTGGCAGGGATTCCTACTCTATATCTTCCTGTTCCTGGCAATCGTGTTTTTTCCCAACGGTTTGCGCCTGCCGCGGCGCCGCGGCCGTTTCGGCACGGCGACGCGCGATATTCCGCTCGGTCGCGACGCGCCGCCCGCCGAAAGCCAGGCCTGAGCGGTCATGGAATATCTCTACGGCATCATCATCATTATCGGCCTTTATGTGATTCTGGCGACGAGCTTCAACCTCATCATCGGGTATGGCGGGCTCGTGTCGATCGCCCACCCGGTCTTCTTTGCACTCGGCGCTTATACGTCGGCGGTGCTGTCCCGAGACTTCGGCGCGCCGGTGCTGCTTGCGATGCTCGCAGGCACGCTCGTAGCGCTGCTCGCGTCGATCGCGCTCGCGCTGCCGTCGCTGCGGGTATCCGGCGACTATCTGCTGATCGCCAGCATCGGTTTTCAGCTTGGTATCCTGGAAGTGATCAAGAACGTCCGCTTCACCGGCGGCCCCGGGGGGTTCACCAATATTCCACCGTTCCTGATCCGCGAGTTCGGCCGCGAGAGCTATGTCGTGCTGGTGCTGGCGGTCATGGTCGCCGTAATCCTGCTTGTTTGGTGGATAAGCCGCAGCGACTACGGTCGCGCCATGAGCGCGATGCGCGACGATGAACTCGCCTTCTCGTCGATCGGCCGCGATGCCATGTGGATGAAGATCGCGATCTTCGGCCTTGGCTCCGGCATCGCAGGTCTCGCCGGCTCGCTCTACGCACACTATTTCCGCTTCATCGCGCCCGAGCAGTTCGAGATCCTGCAATCCTCGGTGATTCTCACAATGGTGGTGGTTGGCGGCTTGCGCACGACGTGGGGGCCGGTTGTCGGCGCGTTGCTGCTGCAAGCGCTGCCGCAGGCGATCAGCTTCCTGCACCTGCCTCCGAGCGTACTCGGTCCGATCCAGGGGATTCTGTTCACCGGATTGGTGCTGGTCTTTATGTTCTTCCGACCACAAGGACTGGTGCCGGCCAAGGAAGTCTGGCGCGCGGTACAGCGTCCGACTGGCAAGGCGGGGGAGAACCGCTGATGGCCGGCGTTCTCGAGGTGCGCGACCTGAGCAAGAGCTTCGACGGCATTGTCGTCGCGAGCCACATCGACTTGACGCTGAAATCCGGCAGCATCGTCGGCCTAATCGGACCAAACGGTGCGGGCAAGACCTCGCTGTTCAACCTGATCTCTGGCGTAGTAAAATTCGATTCTGGAACCGTGCTACTCGACGGCTCACCTCTCGATCGGTTGAAATTCCATCAGCGCGTGCGCGGCGGTCTGAGCCGGACTTGGCAGCACACGCGCCTGTTCCCGTCGCTGCCGGTGATCGACAACCTCCTCATCGCTACGCACGACTATCCCGGTGAGCGGCTCGTCAACGTCTTGTTTGGACGCCGCCGTCTGAAAGCGCATGACAGCGTGGCGCGGGACAAGGCGGTCGGCATCCTCGGTAAAATGGGCCTCGCAAACGTCGCGGACGACCTGGTGTCGGATCTTCCCTACGGTCAGCAAAAGCTGGTCGGCGTTGCCCGTGCCCTGATGGGCGATGCCAAGTGTTTGTTGCTCGATGAGCCAATGGCCGGCGTCGAGGGGCAGGCCTATGCGGCGATGCAGCGGGTGGTGCGCGAAGTCGCCGAAAGTGGCGTCGCCGTCTGTGTCGTCGAGCACAACATCGCCTTCATCCGCGATCTCTGTGACGAGGGCGTTTTCATGTTCTCCGGTGCGATCATGGCGCGCGGCTCGGTTGCCGAGCTGATCCGTGATCCGCAACTGACCGAACTCTATTTCGGGCACTAGGTGAGGACGCATGCTTCAGGTTCAGAATCTGACCGCGGGCTATGGGTCGCTAACGGTGCTCAACGGCGTCTCGCTATCGCTGGGGAACGGCGCGCGGCTCGGTGTATTTGGTCACAACGGCGCCGGCAAGACCACGCTACTGCGCTGCATTGTCGGCGCCGTGCGTCCCCGTGACGGCAAAGTGGATTTGGACGGAACGGATACTGGTGTCGCGACCGTCGCGGAGAATGTGCGCCGCGGCATCGCATTTGTGCCGCAAGGTCACAACGTATTCCCAAATCTGACGATCGAGCAGAACCTGCGCATTGCCGGGTTGTTGTTTGACCCAAGTTTCGTCACTCAGGTATACGAATTATTCCCGGTGCTGGCCGAGCGGTGTCGGCAGCGTGCAGGTTCGATGAGTGGCGGCGAGCAGCAGATGCTGGCACTCGGAATGGCGCTGATGACGAAGCCGAAATGGCTCCTGCTCGACGAGCCATCCACTGGCCTCGCGCCCGTGATCGTGCGCAACGTGATGCGCCGGCTAGCTGACATCAATGAACGCACAGGCGTCGGGCTGATCGTGGTCGAGCAGAATGTTCCGGCGACGCTCAAGATGGTCGAGCAAGCCGTGATACTGCGGTCTGGCCAAATCGCGTTCCAGGGATCGGCGGAGGAACTCGGCAGAAATACGGATCTTTGGAAATGGTTCTGAGCTCGAAAACCGCAATTGACTCAACCTCACCGCGAGCGCTTGCCGGCGCAGGAATGCGCACGTTGACCGCGTGGGCGGCGGGCTTGCGCGCAGATGCTATTCCGGATGTGGTGCTGCGGCGTGCGGCGCTGGTGCTCGCCGACAACATTGCCGCAATCGTTGCAGCCGAGGCCGAGCCCGAGGTGCGGGCTGCACAGGCAAAGCTCACTGAGTGCTCGACTGCCCGCGAAGCAACCGTGTTCAACCGCACCGCTGCCAGCGTCGATCGATATGCGACAGCAGCCGCAAACGGCACCGCGGCGACGTGGTGCGAGCTCGACGAGGGCTATCGTCTGGCTCCCGCCCATGCGGGCGCCTACATCCTGCCGGCCTTGCTGGCGGAAGCCGAAGCAGCCGGCGCCGATACACTGCAAGTGCTCGGCGCGCTGACGCTCGGCTACGAGATCGTCGGCCGTTGTGCACAGGCGTTTCCATTCGCCGCCATGACGGTACATCCGCACGCCGCCTTCGGCACGCTCGGCGCCGCGGCCGGGATCGGGATCCTGCGTGGCTACGACGCCGATATGCTGCTCGCCACCGTCTCTGCCGGCGCTAGCATGGTGTTCGCTGGACCTTACAATCATGCGCTCGAGGGCGCGCTGGTGCGCAATCTCTGGACCGGAATCTCGGCCTGGGTCGGCATTCGCGCCGCCGACCTCGCACCGCTCGGACTCGGTGGCATCGCCGAGAGTGCCTATGACGTCTTTGTAGGCTGCTTTGGAACACGGGTCGATCCCCCAGCGCTGACAGCTGAGCTAGGCCAGCGCTGGGCGATCGTGAGTGGCTATCACAAGCTATTCGCGTGCTGCCAGTACGCGCACTCCGCCGTTGAGGCGAGCCTCGTGCTCGGCGAGCGACTTGCCAGCACCGGCCGCACGCCCGATGACATCGCCGAGATTACGGTTGAGACTCATCCGCGCGGCCTCACACTGACCGAGGTTGAGCCGCCGACCGTACTTTCAGCAAAATTCTCCATGCCGCACGCGATGGCGGCCGTAGCAGCACGCCGTACCGGCGGACAAACCGCATTCGGGCGCGACACACTCGATGATCCGGCGATCGCACGCCTGCGCCACGCCGTGCGGCTGGAACCCTACGCGCCGATCGAAACCTGGCCGAAGGACCGCCCCGGCCGCGTGACCTGGCGTTTATCCAATGGTGAAACCTGGACCGAGGCGGTCGAGAATGCGCGCGGCGGCGAGGACGAACCGTTCTCGACTGATGAATTGCTCGGAAAGATCGACGAGCTGACCCGGGCGGTGTTTCCCGCGATGCCCGACGTTCTGCGCGAGCTGATCGTCGATCCGCATGCGGTGGCAGGAAAGCCCTGGCGCGATGTGGTCACGCAAATGACGAAGCGATGAGGCTGAGATGCAGACCGATGTTGATGTGCTGGTGGTGGGCGCAGGCGCGTGCGGACTTGTTGCCGCGATTGCTGCGCATGATGCCGGCGTCGGCGTTGCCATCATCGAGAAACTCGACCGCCCTGGCGGCAACTCCTCTTTGTCGACCGGTTCGGTGCCCGCGGCAGGCACACGATTCCAGCGCGAAGCTGGTATCGCGGACTCGACCGAACAGTTCGTCGCCGATCTTCTTCGCACCGGCGGGCCGACCGATTGTCCTGATCTCCTTCGACGTCTGGTCGCGACCTCGGCAGAAACGGTCGAATGGCTTGTCGATTTTGTGGGCGTCCGCATGGTGCTGGTGACCGCTTACAAGCATGTCGGCCATTCGGTGCCGCGGCTGCACGCGCCGGTGTCGCGCCGCGGCCAGGATCTGGTCGACGATCTTCTTGCTGCCGTCGAAAAGCGCGGCATTCCGCTCGCCGTCGGCAATGGCGCAACGGCGCTGGTATCTGACGGAAACGGTGCAGTGATCGGCGTTGACATCGAGATCAATGGCGAGCGTCAGCGCATCAATGCTCGCAAGCTGGTGCTCGCCGTAAACGGCTTTGCCGGAAACCAAAAGCTAGTCGCACGTTTCTGCCCGGAGATCAGCGGTGCTCGGTATTTCGGCGCGCGCGGCAGCACCGGCGAGGCCGTTCAGTGGGGCAAAAAGCTCGGCGCCGCGCTCGGCAATATCGGCGCATATCAAGGCTATGCCGCGGTCTCCGATCCGCACGGCAGTCTTCTGTCGTGGACCACGATCGAAAAGGGCGGCATCATCGTTAACGGCGCCGG
>JANWKN010000185.1 GCA_025451355.1 Pseudolabrys sp.
AAACCGGCGACGGAATGCTGCGCAAACACACGTAGTGACTACTGCGCGGAGTTGCGCTCGAACTGAGCTGTATTGGCCGGCTTCTTTTTCTGCGTTTTCTTCGCGGTTGGTTTTGCCGCCTTAGGCTGTTCCGGCGCGCGTTCCACGACGTTTAGCCGGCCGGCGCTGAACGTGTAGATGCCGGGCCGCGGACCACTCAAGTACGTCAGAACAACTTTACGCTCGCCCTTCTCGCCAGCACTTATCGCAACATTGCTGGGGGTACCCGCGCGCTGGACGGTCTGACATTCTGTCATGCCCAGCGCGATGCCACCCGTCACTAGCGGCCCGGAAGTCGGTTCAAGTCGTTGCAGGGCTGAATTGGGGGCCGTGGCGGCCGGCGTTGCCGGCGGCGCACCACCCGCAGCTTCATTCGTACTTGGCTCGGCCGACTGCGCAAGCACAGCGGCAGGAGCTGCGCACTGACCTTCAGTACTCACCATGTCGTCCGGGCCAACTGGTCCTTGGGGGCCCAGCGTTACGTTGCCCGTGTTCGGCCGCGTCCAATCGGGCTTGGCAAAAATATTGGCCGGCTTGGAAAACCAGCCACCATCGTTTTGGTCTTCGAACACCTGGGCCGTGTTCTTACATCCGCCCACAGCGGACGCGATGGCCCAGACGAGTGCAATGCTGACGTAGACGCTAGGGCGCGACAAAATTAGCCTCGATTGATTGTCTGTTGGTCCCTTAAGGCGTATTTTGCGTCATCACGATGGCGCACGGCAAGCTCGGTCTTCCAAAGGCGTAGCATCTAGGCCAATGGCCGGTCGTTCACTGGCTGACTCGGTCATTGGCGGGCCTAGGCCTGCCGCTACGCCTTCTTTGACCAACGCCCCCGTTCGTCAGCCTGCCAGTAAATTGCTTCAAGGCCCCTTTCTTTGACGGCGGACCAGTGCGCGCGTGCGGCGAGTACCGCTTCCTCGTCTTCTCCATCGAACAAAAGTACGATGCGTTGGTAGTTTTGCGGGTCGGCCGGCATTGGCGCACCGTCGATCAAGAAACGAACTGCAGCATTGTTCGGATTGCTCTCGGTCACCGTAAAAAGCACCGGCTGTAATGCGGCTTCCGGCTCGCGCCAGGTGCCGTGCGGCAGGAAGCCGTCGTCGCGGTAGGTCCACAAGTGCGCATCAAGCGCGTCGATGCGCTCTTCCGAGGATCCTTGAACAATCACTTTCCATCCGCGTTCAAGTGATTTCTCAAGGAGGGCCGGAAGAACGCCTTCCAGCTTCTGGCCTTGAAGATGGTAGAAGAAAATTTCTGTCATGCGTTTTCGCGACGCAAATCTACCTCTCGTAGGAATCTTCTACGAGACGGTTCAGCAGTCGTACGCCCCACCCCGAGCCCCAGCTCTTGTTAATATCGGTTTGACGCGAGTCAAAGCCGGTGCCGGCAATATCAACGTGCGCCCATGGCGTCTTGTCATCAACAAACCGTTTGATGAACTGCGCCGCTGTGATGGCTCCCCCCCATCGGCTGCCGCCAGTGTTTTTCATGTCGGCGAATTTGGAATCGATCATCTTGTCGTATTCTGGAGCGAGCGGCATTCGCCATACTAACTCACCGGTTTCAAGGCCCGCTTTGCTCAAGCGTTCGGCAAGCTGATTGTTGTTGGAAAACATGCCGGCATATTCCTGCCCGAGAGCAACGATGATGGCGCCAGTCAGCGTGGCGAGATCAATCATGAATTTCGGTTTGAATCGCTGCGCCGCGTACCAGATGACGTCGGCGAGCACGAGCCGTCCTTCCGCGTCCGTGTTGATGATTTCGATCGTTTGCCCGGACATCGATTTGACAATGTCACCAGGCCGTTGTGCGTTCCCGTCAGGCATATTTTCGACCAGGCCGATGAGGCCGACCGCGTTTACCCGCGCCTTTCGGGCAGCCAACGCATGCATCAAACCCACTACGCATGCTGCGCCGGCCATATCGCCTTTCATGTCCTCCATGCTGGCGGCAGGTTTGATCGAGATGCCGCCGGTGTCGAAGCACACGCCTTTCCCGATAAAAGCAACCGGCGCCTCGCCTGCCCGCCCACCGTTCCAGCGCATCACCACAACGCGACTCTGATGTGAGGAGCCCTGGCCAACGCCAAGAAGCGCGTTCATGCCCAGCTTTTTCATGGCCCTGACGTCGAGGACTTCCACCGCAACGCGCAACTTTTTCAAAGCAAGAGTTCGGCGCGCAAACTCTTCAGGGTACAGAACGTTTGCGGGTTCGTTGACCAGATCGCGCGCCAACAGGACGCCATCTGTAATCGCCGAACGGGGAACGTACGCTTTGCGGATGGCTGCGACATCGTCGACAGCGATAGTCACGTTGCGAGTTTTGGGTGGCCGCTCATCGTCTTTGCGTTTGGTTTTGTAGCGGTCGAAAGCATAGGCGCGTAGGCGCACCCCTTGCGCCAGACTTGCGGCTTGTTCGGGCTTCATCGCCCCGCCTGGCAATTCGGCAAAGACGGTCGCGTCGCTTGCGGCACCCGGCAACTTACCGGCAGAAAACCCACCCAATCTGATGAAATCAATCGGCTTAAGTTCTGCAATTTTGCCGACGCCAATAACGACTAGCCGGGTAGCCCTGAGTCCCGGGGGGACCACAAGTTCCAATGTCGAATTTTTCTTGCCGGTAAAGCGCTCAGCTGCTGCGGCCCGCGCAACTGTTTCAGAGGCAGCCCCGAGCGCCCTCTGTGTGGCGGAGCCAAATTCCAGCCCGTCGTCGCAGAACACGACGAGAACGCCCTTTGCAGGGCCTGCGAACGGGCTAAAGCCAAGCTTTAGGGCATCGGTCATCGGTCGGTGGTCCTTTTCTTGGCTGAGGTATGGGTGGGCGGGACCTTAAAGCGCCCATATGGCGCGTGCGCTCGTCCCCTGCAAAGCCCCAATCGACCAGAATTTAGCCTTTTTCCGATTTGGGCGAAGGATTGGCCCCTAAATCGCTGCGATTACGGGGATAAACGGCTTGGCGTGAGCCGTGGCCGGAAGCCCGAAACGGACTATGTCCTGGCGGCCACACATTTACATTTTGTTGTGCATGTTCAACGGGTTTGCCTTTGCCCGGCCACTTTGTGGAGCGATCAAGGTAATTGTGGCGGGGGTTGAGTTTTAAGCTGACGCGCCGCGTCCGGTGGGGAAGCCGAACGCGCGGTTCGGGTTGTGCGGATCAGGGGACGACACTGCGGATGGGGTCAATCAGCAGATATATTTTCCGCACAACTTTGGGTGCGTTCCTCGTTGTGTTGGTCAGTCTGACCGCAGTCATCTGGGTCACGCAGGCCCTGCGGGACATCGACATCATGACGAGCCAGGGCCAGACTATTCTGGTCTTCATTGGCATCACTGCACTGATCATTCCACTCTTGGTGCTTGTGATCGCGCCGATCGCTTTGCTGATCGCCGCTGCCCATGTCCTCAACAAACTGTCCAACGATTCCGAAATCATTGTGATGAATGCCGCCGGCATGTCGCCATGGATTTTGTTTCGTGCGTTCCTCGCAGCGGCCGTCGTGGTCTCTCTGCTCGTCGGCGCGATAAGCGCCTATTTCGCGCCTAAAGGGTTGCGGATGTTGCGCGACAAGCTGACCGAAGTTCGCGCGAATGTGGTGAGTACCATCGTTCAGCCAGGCCGCTTCAGAGCGATCGAAAACGGCGTCACAATCCATATTCGTGAGCGGCGTCCAAACGGACAGCTTGCCGGTATTTTCCTTGATGACCGGCGGAATCCCAACGAACGCATCACCGTGCTCTCCGAAATCGGTGAGCTACTGGACAACAGCAGCGGCACATACCTTGTGCTTCAGAAGGGGATCGTGCAGCGACACGAGGCGACGCAGCGCGACCCCGCGATGGTAGCCTTCGATCGTTACGCGTTCGATCTTTCGCAATTCGCGGCCGGGGCACAGGCCGTGAAATACTCGATCCGCGAGCGTTATTTGTGGCAGCTGTTATTTCCCGGTCAGAACGATCAATTCTATCTCGAGCAGCCTGACCAGTTCCGCGCCGAACTGCATGATCGGTTGATGGCGCCACTGTATCCGATTGCTTTCGTTGTGATCGCCTACGCGTATCTCGGCGCTCCCCGCACCACCCGCCAAAGCCGGGCCGTTTCGATGCTGGGCGCTATCGCCGGCGTCGCCCTCCTGCGTCTCATCGGCTTCGTGTCCACCGTGTTCGGCGTCAACGCCCCTTGGTTGCTATCGCTGCAATATCTGGCAACGGCCGTCGCAATTGGCTTTGGGCTTTACGTCATTCGCCGCGGCCTGATTTTGGAACCGCCCGCTTTCATTACCGACCGGCTGGCAGCGCTGACCGAGCGCCTCAGTCGGCGTTTTGTTGCGCCATAGGACATCATGCCGATATTTGTTGGAACACTGGCGCGATATTTCGGACTGCGATTTCTGACCGCGGTACTACTGGTATTTGCGGGAATCTTCGCGCTCGTCACGCTCGTCGACTACATCGAGTTGATGCGTCGCGCCGGCGATATTCCCAATGTGTCAGCGGTGTTGGTCGCAAAGACGTCTTTCTACCGCGTGCCGCAGGTTGTCGAGCGTATCTTGCCGTTTTGCATCCTGATCGGTGCAATGTCGTGTTACCTCGGTCTGTCGCGACGCCTGGAATTGGTCGTGGCGCGTTCGGCCGGCCTGTCGGCTTGGCAGTTCGTGACGCCGGCGCTGGTGGTGGCGTTCGTGCTCGGATTGATGGCCACCGCCATTTACAACCCGCTCTCGGCCATACTGCAGGAGCGCTCGAAACGATTTGAAACTGAATTATTTGGACATGTTGCCACTGGGCTAAGTCGAAGTGGTGGCACCTTCTGGATTGGCCAGCGGACCGACGAAGGGCAGGCAATTATCAACGCCGTCAGCAGCCGCGACCAAGGAATCAATCTCAACGGCGTGTCTGTTTTCACTTTCGACACCGAAGGCCGATTCAAGCAACGCATTGAGGCACGGACGGCCGTACTGGAGCCTGGCGTCTGGGTGCTCCGCGATGCCCGCGTCTATGCGCTGGCCGTGTTGCCGGTGAGGCAATCGGAATTCCGTCTCAAGACGAGCCTAACCACTGAACAGGTACGCGAAAGTTTTGCAACGCCAGAAACCGTGCCGTTCTGGGAACTTCCTCAGTATATCCAAATTGCGGAACACGCAGGTTTAGTCGCTGCAGGCTATAGGTTGCAGTTTCAAAAGCTTTTGGCGCGCCCATTCTTGTTGGCAGCTATGGTTCTGCTTGCAGCTGCTGTGAGTCTACGGTTCTTCCGCTTCGGCGGTGTTCAGAAGATGGTTTTAAGTGGCGTGGCGGCTGGGTTTCTGCTTTATGTTTTATCGAAAGTGACCGAAGATCTGAGTAAGGCTGAGCTGATGCACCCTGTGGCAGCGGCTTGGCTGCCTGTGCTTGTCGGGGGCGTGACGGGGTTTATTGCGTTGCTGTACCAGGAGGATGGGTGATGGCGAGGCTGATTAGCACTCGTCCATCAGCGCCACGGCCGCGCAGCCGTGTCGTCGCCGTAGCTGCCGCTGTCCTCGGACTGCTGGCTTGCGGCGCGATGCTCGCGCCTGCGCCGGCTCCGGCGCAGGAATTAAGATTCCCGCAGCGTCCACCGCCTCCGAAGAAATCCAAGATTGCCCTCGAGCGCGAGAAATCTGGTCAAAAGCAGATGCTCGTTCAGGCGAAGGAGATTAATTACGATTACGCCAACAATCGCGTTGCCGCGGTGGGCAACGTTCAAATCTATTATGGCGACTCAACTCTCGAGGCCGATCGGGTCGTCTACGATCAGAAGACCAAGCGTCTGCACGCCGAAGGGAATGTCCGGCTGACTGAGCAGGACGGCAAGGTCACGTATGGCGAAGTCATCGACCTCTCCGACGACTACCGCGACGGCTTTGTCGATTCCCTGCGCCTCGATGCCCCCGATCAAACCCGAATGGCCGCCACGCGCGCCGAACGCTCTAGCGGCAACTACACGGTTTTTCATAACGGCGTTTACACTGCGTGTGCGCCTTGTAAAGACGATCCGAAGAAACCGCCGCTCTGGCAGGTGAAGGCCGCGCGCATCATTCACGATCAGGGCGAGAAGATGATCTACTTCGAGGACGCTCGCTTCGAGTTCTTCGGTCAACCACTATTGTATATGCCCTACTTTTCTACGGCTGATCCAACCGTCAAGCGCAAGACCGGCTTCCTGATGCCGTCGATATCGACCAGCTCGGTGTACGGCGGCGCAATGGAGGTGCCTTACTACTGGGCCCTCGCGCCGGATTACGATGCGACCTTTGCGCCCATGATCACCACCAAGCAGGGCCCACTGCTCCAAGGTGAATTCCGTCAGCGGCTCATAAATGGCTCCTATTCCATCCGCGGCGCCGGAATTTATCAGCTCGACAAAGATTACTTTATCCGCAGCGACGGCACGACCACTCCAGGCTACCGCGATTGGCGCGGCAGCCTGGAAAGCACGGGCCTGTTTGCACTGAACAACAATTGGGTTTGGGGATGGGACGCGGCCTTGCTTTCCGACCGCACATTCCTCCAGGACTACAACCCGCGTCTTTCGCGCTACTACGCCAATGCCACTGAACCGATTCTGAATGCGACCGGCCTGAATGACGCAGCGGTCTCGCAACTGTTTCTGAGCGGCAAAGGCAACCGCAGCTACTTTGACGTGCGCACCATTTATTACCTCGGCTTTTCAGAAGCTGATACGCAAACGCAAATCCCGGTCATTCACCCGGTGCTCGACTATAACTACGTCTTCGATCGGCCAATTCTCGGCGGCGAGCTCGGCTACAAAATCAACTTTACCAGCTTAACGCGCAGCGAAGCCGATTTCGATCCGATCACTCAGAGCGCGCTAAACAACGGCACCTGTACGCAAACAGCCAATCCGGCAATCAAGACAACAGCCAGCTGCTTGTTGCGCGGCATACCTGGTACCTACAGCCGTTTCTCGGCTGAATCAGAATGGCGTCGCAGTATCACCGATCAGTTCGGTCAGGTCTTCACTCCCTTCGCTTCGGTACGCGTTGATGCCGGCGCCATGCAAATCAGCAACGAGCCCGGCGTTTCGAATTTCATCGCACCTGGCGACACCAATTTGGTGCGCGCTATGCCGACAATAGGTCTTGAGTATCGCTATCCGTTCATCAACGTGCAGTCTTGGGGGACGCAAACCGTAGAACCGATTGCTCAGGTGATCGTCCGGCCGAATGAACAGCAAATCGGACGCTGGCCGACCGAAGATGCGCAAAGCCTGGTGTTTGACGACAGCAACCTGTTCCGCGTCGATAAATATTCAGGCTGGGACCGCGTCGAAGGCGGCGGCCGTGCCAACTATGGCATGCAGTACACCGCGCAGTTCAACCAAGGCGGATTTGTCAACGCACTGTTTGGCCAGTCCTATAACATGTTTGGCCAGAACTCCTTCGCACTTGGCGGAACGACCAACACCGGCCTCAACAGTGGTCTGGACACGACGAACTCCGACTACGTGGCTAGGTTGTCGTATCAGCCAAATAGCATCTACATGTTCACCTCGCGGTTCCGTTTCGACAACGACACTTTCACCCCGCAGCGCATTGAACTTGAGGCCCGAGCCAATTTCGATCGTTGGAGCGGCAGCGTGCTTTATGGCGACTATGCCGCTCAGCCGGCTCTTGGAATTCTCGATCGTCAACAGGGCGTCTTGGGAACCGGTCAGGTCAAACTCGACGCGAATTGGGTTCTGCTGGGCGCCGCGCGCTACGACATCAATGCCGGAAAATTCGATCAGACCCGGCTCGGCTTGGGCTATGTCGACGATTGCGTGATCCTGGGCTTGAACTACGTAACAAACTATACGTACAGCGGAAATGTTCAGGCCAACCATACGGTCATGCTGACGCTGAATCTGCGCACACTCGGTGGCACATCGGTAAACCAAGGGGTTGGTCGACCAGCGTCAAACTAATGGCGCGGCTGTAGATTGCAGAAATTTTGAAAGCTGAGATGCAGGAAATGATCGCACGGTATCGAGCGTGGTTCTTGAGCGTCGTCGTTACGCTGACCTTCGCCGCGCCAACTACTTCGTATGCTCAAGTTGTCGTTATAGCCAATGGCTCACCGATCACGGAGTACGATATCCAACAGCGAATGAAACTGGACGCTATCTCGCAAAAAAGTCCGAACCGCCAGCAGGCCATCAATGATCTAATCGATGATCGGTTGAAAATCGCGCGTGCGAAGGTCTATGGCCTGGAAGTTGGCGATTCAGAGATCACTGGTGCGTTCGAGAACATGGCCGGTCGGCAACACATCACTGTGGCGCAATTTACGCAGGTTTTGGAGCGGTCGGGCATCTCTCCGAATACCGTAAAGGCACGTATCCGCGCCGAGATGACATGGCAGCAACTGATCCGGGGCAAGTACAACTCTTCTCTTCAGATCGGAGACAGTGACATCGCCAAGGCCCTGAAGGATAAAAACGAAGGCGACGCCCCGGCGGTAGGTTACATCTACACACTTTATCCGGTGATGGTTGTCGTGGCGCGCGGTTCGAGCGAAGCGACAATTTCCGCGAAGCGCAGCGAGGCCGAAAACCTGAGATCGCGATTTGCCTCCTGCGCGGACGGCCTTGCAATGGCACGCGGCTTGCGCGACGTGGCAGTGCGCGATCCGATTACCAAAAATTCGGCCGACCTTAGTCCGCAGTTGCGGGACCTCCTCGGTAACATTCAGGTCGGCCGCCTCACTCCGCCGGAAGTCACGGCGCAGGGGCTTCAGATGTTTGCGGTGTGCAACAAGAAAGAAAGCGCGACGGACTCGCCTCAAAAGCGCGAAATGCGCGAGCAATTGTTTGTCAAACGCTTCGAATCTGAATCGAAAAAGTATCTCGACGAGATCCGCAAAGCGGCGATGATTGAATATAAGAACAACAAATGAGCGATTCTCTCGCCCTCCCGTTAGCTTTGACGCTAGGTGAGCCTGCTGGCATAGGCCCAGATTTGACGATTCAGTTGTGGCACCGGCGGGTCGAACTTCGTTTGCCGGCCTTCTATCTTATCGCGGACCCAGAATTCATTAAGCGGCGCGCTCGCGTTCTTGGACTGGACGTTGCTTTAGATGTGGTGAAGCCCGCACAGGCGAGCGACGCTTTCGCACGCGCGTTACCGATTTCACCCCTTGATTCGCCGGTTACCGCTGCACCCGGCAAGCCAGACGCCTCAAGCGCGCCGGCCGCGGTCGCTTCGATTCGCCGCGCCGTCGCTGATGTTTTGGCCGGGCAAGCAGCAGCGATTGTGACCAACCCAGTCGCCAAGAATGTGCTTTATAGATCCGGCTTTGCGGAGCCGGGTCATACTGAATTCTTGGCCAAGCTCGCGAAAGAATCGACGGGCAAAAACGCCACGCCCGTGATGATGCTTTGGTCGCCTGAACTTGCCGTCGTACCGGTAACCATCCACTTGCCGTTCAGGGATGTCGTCAGCAAGCTTACCTCAGACCTTGTGGTTGAGACCGCACGCATTGTTGCGCGGGACCTCACAGCGCGCTTTGGCATTTCGCGTCCACGCATTGTGGTCGCCGGCCTCAACCCACATGCCGGCGAGCAAGGCGCGCTTGGCGAAGAGGACGGAAAGATCGTAGCCCCAGCAGTGAAACAGTTGCAGGCAGAAGGCATTGACGTTATCGGACCACTACCTGCCGATACACTGTTCCATGAGCGTGCGCGTGCGACCTATGATGTTGCGCTTTGCATGTATCACGACCAGGCGCTGATCCCGATAAAAACGCTGGCTTTTGACCACGCGGTGAATGTGACGCTGGGACTGCCGTTTGTACGAACGTCACCTGATCATGGCACCGCGTTTGATATCGCGGGACAAGGGATTGCAGATCCGTCGAGCTTGCTGGCGGCGCTCGCGCTCGCTGCTCGCCTCTCGGCAACTGCGCCCGCACTCGTACCAGCGAAATAGTCGGGATCTCAAATGGCCCAGATTGATGACCTGCCGCCGTTGCGCGAGGTCATCCGCCGGCACAATCTCAGGCCGAAAAAATCCCTCGGTCAAAATTTCCTGTTCGATCTCAATCTAACTGCGCGTGTCGCGCGGGCGGCTGAACCGCTTGAAAACATCACGGTGGTGGAAATCGGACCGGGTCCGGGCGGACTTACACGCGCACTGCTTGCGCTCGGCGCTCGCCGTGTCATCGCAATTGAACGCGATGAACGCGCCATCGCCGCACTTCAAGAAATTGCCGCGCACTATCCCGGACGTCTCGAAATCGTCGCGGGCGATGCCTTGAGCGTAGATCCCCGCGAACAGCTAGGTCCCGAGCGTGCCCGCGTGGTTGCAAATCTCCCTTATAACATCGCAACCGCACTACTCGTGGGGTGGCTTACCGTCGAACCCTGGCCGCCTTGGTACGACTCAATGCTATTGATGTTTCAGCGCGAGGTCGCCGAACGCATCGTCGCCGCCCCGGGAAGGAAATCTTATAGTCGCCTCTCGGTATTGGCCGGCTGGCGCACAGACGCGAAAATTCTTTTTGATGTGGCACGATCGGCCTTCGTGCCACCGCCCAAGGTGACGTCTTCGGTCGTGCGGCTGACACCGCGCCCTGAAGCACTAACTTGTGACGCAACAGCCTTGCAACGCGTAACTGAGGCGGCCTTCGGCCAGCGACGAAAAATGCTGCGGCAAAGCCTGAAAACATTGGGCGTGGATTCAGGCGCGTTGCTTGCCGAGGCTGGTATCGACCCGACGGCGCGAGCCGAGGAAATTCCAGTCGAGGGGTTTGTGACGCTTGCCCGAATTTTCGTCGAGCAAGCAAAGACCCGCGTGTGATACGTTAGTTGCTAATGCAATTGCATCGCCAGTCCCTGACCGCCTATGGCGCGCCGCTGTGCGAGACTATCGTCGACCCGCCGCAGCCGCAGGGATCCGAGGTAGTCGTTCGAATTGAGCGGTGTGGCGTCTGCCATTCCGACCTGCATATGCAGGACGGTTTTTTCTTGCTCGGCGACGGCAAGAAACTTGATGTTCGTGCTGGTCGTACGCTTCCCTTCACACTCGGACATGAGATTGCCGGTGTAATCGACAGCGTTGGCCCCGACGCCGCTGCAAAGACCGGTTCCAAGGTTGCCGTCTATCCATGGATTGGCTGCGGACGCTGCGCCGCGTGCAAGATCGGCGACGAAAATATCTGCTCTGCACCGCATCATCTAGGAGTCACTGTCGATGGTGGCTTCGCCACGCATGTATTGGTGCCGCACGAGCGCTACCTGATCAACCATGAACCGTTATCGCCCGGCTACGCTGGCGCGCTTATGTGCTCAGGACTTACAGCGTACGCGGCTCTCAAACGCCTCGCGGACCAAGCGACGCGCGCGCCTATTCTGCTAGTCGGCCTTGGCGGCGTGGGTTTGATGGGCCTCGCCCTGACGCGTGCGATGTACGGCGTGGCGCCATTTGTTGCCGATATTGATGTCAAAAAACGTGACGCTGCCCTCGCTGCCGGGGCGGCGGAGGCATTTGATCCGTCCGATCCAGACGCGCGGAAGGCACTGCTAAAGGCAAGTGGGGGGATCTACGCAGCCTGCGATTTTGCTGGATCGGACAGGTCGTTACATTTTGCCACCGGCGTGCTTGCCAAGGGCGGAAAGGTCGTGGTGACCGGACTGATTGGCGGGGCCTATTCAACTGCCGTCGCCATGTTTCCTTTAAAAGCGATGACGATCGAAGGCACCACAACAGGAACACTGGCTGAAGCCCGCGAACTCATCGATCTGGCGCGCGATAAGCAGATGACGCCACCCCCGATCGCGGAGCGGCCGCTCAATCAGGCGTCAGCAGCCCTCGATGACCTGCGCGCGGGTCGCATCGTCGGGCGCGTCGTCCTCACGGCTTAGAGCTTTGCCTGAAGGCCGCGCACGAAATCGGAAAGACCGGATTGACGTTCACGCTTGAGCCGTTCGGCCGCGAGAATAGCCGCCACGTCGGCAAAAGCCTGCTCCAGGTCGCGGTTAATCACAACGTAGTCGTATTCCGCCCAGTGGCTCATTTCGTCTGCGGCCTTGGCCATGCGGCGATGAATGGTCTCATAGTCGTCCTGCGCGCGCGTGCGCAATCGCCGCTCGAGCTCTGGAATGGAAGGGGGCAAGACAAAAACGCTTACAAGATCAGCTCGAGCTTTTTCGCGCAGCTGTTGGGTACCCTGCCAGTCAATATCGAATAAGACATCCCGACCAGTCGCGAGCGCTTCCATGACTGGTTTTTTCGGTGTGCCGTAGTAATTGTCAAATACCTCAGCCCATTCCAGCAATTCGTCACTATCGACCATGGCGTCGAATTGCTTTCTGTCGATGAAGCGGTAGTCGCGACCCTCATTTTCGCCCGGGCGCATTTTGCGCGTCGTGACCGACACCGAGAGCGCCACATCGGCGTCTTGAGCGAGCAATTTGCGCGACAGCGTGGTCTTGCCAGCACCTGAAGGCGACGACAGCACAAGCATGAGTCCGCGTCTGGCGACAGCAAGGTCCTGTTGCCGCTGATGCCCCATCTGAAGTCACTCCAAATTTTGCACCTGTTCGCGGAATTGCTCGACCACGCTTTTGAGCTCAAGGCCGATATTGGTCAACTCCACGTCGTTGGCCTTCGCGGTCAGCGTATTTGATTCGCGGTGAAGTTCCTGCGCGAGAAAATCAAGCTTGCGGCCGATTGCGCCGCCATTGACGAGAAGCTTCTTTGCCTGCGTAACGTGAGAAGAAAGCCTGTCGAGTTCCTCGCGGATATCCGCTTTGGCGGCGAGCAGAATCGCCTCCTGGTGTAGGCGGTCAGAATCAAATCGCTCCGAAGCCGACAGTAGAACCGCTACCTGTTCGGCCAGCCGGGACCTGATCGCCTCCGGCTTGCGCCCGGGCGCCCTCTCCGCCCGGTCGGTCAGCGTGGCGATTTCATCAAGTCGCGTGGTCAGGAGCTGGCCAAGAGTTGACCCTTCCGCACGTCTCATATCGACCATTGCCGAGAGCGCTCGCTCAAACCCGGTAATGATCGCTACCTCCGCCGCGCGGTGGTCTTCCTCGCGTTCGTCTTCCTCGGCAATTTCGATCACTCCTCTAAGTGATAGAATGCCGTCGAGACTTGCCGGAGCAGCCTCGACTTTCCCTGAAAGGCTTTTAAGCGTCGAGAGGATGGCACCAAGCACTGGTTCGTTGATCTTGGCGGTTGGCTGCACACCTTTGCGATCGACAGTGAGATTGGCGTAGATGGAACCGCGCGACAGTTTTTCGACGGCCCGCGCGCGTGCCGGCACCTCGACGGCATCCCATCCCGGCGGCAAACGGAAGCGCAGGTCGAGGCCTTTGGCATTGACCGATTTGATTTCCCAGTTCCATGCATAAGGACCAGCGGCGCCCTGGCCACGAGCAAATCCCGTCATGCTCGACAGAGCCATCGGCTGGATCCGTGTTCTGATGCCTGATCGAAAGCGCGGCGACCTTAGCTGTGAGAGGTAAATGCCACAAGCCTACTGCTTGGCGCCGCCCGATGAGCCTGTCGCCGGCGTGGCATTGATCGTACCGTGTTCAATGCCACGCAAGCGCGCGACATTCTTCTGGTGCTCCGCATAGTTCTCCGAAAAGACGTGGCCGCCGGCACCGTCAGCCACGAAGTAGAGCTCCTTGGTGCGCGCTGGATTTGCGGTCGCTTCGAGCGAAGCACGGCCCGGATTTGCAATTGGCCCGGGCGGCAACCCATCAACGACATAAGTATTGTAAGGCGTCGACTGCTCGATTTCGCTCTTCAAGATGGGACGGCCGAGCGAGCCCTTGCCGCCGGTCAGCCCATAAATGATCGTTGGATCCGACTGAAGCCGCATTCGGTTTTTCAACCGGTTGACGAAGACTGCGGCAACGCGCGTGCGCTCGTCTGGTCTGCCGGTTTCTTTTTCCACGATCGACGCGAGGGTAACCAACTGTTCCGGACTTTTGACCGGTAGATCCGGCAGCCGGCGTTCCCACACTTCCTGCAAAACGCGTCGATGTGCTTGTTGCATGCGCTGAATAATCTGTTCACGCGTCATGCCACGCGTGAATTTGTACGTCTCCGGCAGCAGCGTCCCTTCCCGCGGGATTTCCTTGATCTGGCCCCCAAGGGCATCGTTCTCCAGGAGACGCGCAACGATCTGTTCAGACGTCAATCCCTCCGGCACAGTCACGGCGTGTTGTATGATTTTACCTTCGGTGATCTTATCTACAACGTCGGCGACGCTGGACTGTTTGGTGAACTGATATTCGCCATACTTGAGTTCGCCACGCGCTTTGAGCGCAATGACGCTGCCCATAAAGACATACGGCTGATCAATCACACCTTCGCGCTGCAACAGGTCGGCAATATCCCGAATTCCGAGACCGCGCGGAATGTTCACCATCTTGTCCTCGGCAAGGGGGCCCGGCGCTTCAAACCGTTGTTTGCCGATAAATAGTATCGCGGCAGCAGCGATGGAGAGGACTATAAGTAGCGTGAAGATCGCGTTCCCGACCACAACAACCGGATGGCGCGCTCGCTGAGAACGACGGCTCGGCGAAGGTACTCTTTCGGGCTCGAGTGCTGCCCGCGGGCTGCGCGGCAAAGGTGGTTTCGCGGCCGAAGAAGCGCCCTCCGGGGGTCGATTCGAATTCACGCAGGCCGCTCCCGAATCAATACCGATGTCCCTTTTTATCGCATCATTTATCGTGGCAGCCGAAAAACACCCCCGCTCGTGCACGTTAGAAAAAATTATGGCGAAAGCTTGGGGTGCTCGCTGGCACAACTCCTAAGCATTGTAACGGCGAAAAATCAGCGACGCGTTTGTCCCCCCGAATCCGAACGAATTCGACAATGCGGTGTCGACATCACGTTTGCGTGCCTGGTGGGCGACCAGGTCGATTGGCGTGTCGACAGAAGGATTATCGAGATTGATCGTGGGCGGCGCAACCTGATCACGAATGGCAAGGACTGAAAAGATGGCCTCTACAGCACCGGCCGCGCCCAGCAGGTGGCCAACGCAGGATTTTGTCGATGACATCGACATGTGGCCTGCTGCATTGCCAACCAGGTTCTGCACTGCACCAAGTTCGATCTCATCGCCAAGGGGCGTTGAAGTCCCGTGCGCGTTGATATAGTCGATGTCCCCACTCGAAATACCTGCGCGACGAATTGCGGCATTCATACAGCGGAGCGCGCCATCACCATCTGGAGCCGGCGCCGTAATGTGATAAGCGTCACCTGACAAGCCGTAGCCGATGAGTTCAGCGTAGATTTTGGCGCCGCGCGCTTTTGCGTGGTCAAGCGCCTCCAAAACCACTACCCCAGCGCCCTCGCCCATCACGAAGCCATCACGGTCCTTGTCGTATGGCCGCGAAGCCCGGGTCGGATCGTCGTTGAAATTTGTTGAGAGCGCGCGCAATGCGGAAAATCCCGCCAGAGCTATTCGATTCACCGGCGACTCTGCTCCGCCGGCCACCATGACGTCGGCGTCGCCGAGCGCTATTAGTCGGCCGGCGTCACCAATGGCGTGTGCTCCGGTTGAGCAAGCGGTGACCACGGCGTGATTCGGTCCCTTTAGTCCGAAGGCGATCGACACAAACCCCGAGGCCAAATTGATGATGCGCCCCGGAATAAAGAATGGTGACACTCGACGCGGGCCCTTCTCTTGAAGAGCGACGGCCGTTTCCGCGATGCCCTCAATGCCGCCAATGCCTGAACCAATTAGGACGCCGGTGGTCGTTTGCTCGTCATAAGTCTTCGGATGCCAGCCGGCGTCGTCGAGCGCCTGCCGAGCGGCACACATGGCGAAGACAATGAACTCATCGACCTTGCGCTGTTCCTTCGGCTCCATCCATTGGTCGGGATTGTAGGTCGCGTTTGAACCGTCACCGCGAGGAATCTCGCAAGCAATCTTGCAGGCGATATCCGAGACATCAAAGCTTTCGATTTTTTTGGCGCCACTCTCGCCCTTGAGCAAGCGCGTCCAGGTCGGTTCAACGCCGCAGCCGAGCGGCGTAAGCATTCCCAATCCTGTGACGACAACACGTCTCATAAGAGGCCCCGAGCGAAATCAATTGCGCCGCTGCATTACGCCCAGCCTAATAGGC
>JANWKN010000186.1 GCA_025451355.1 Pseudolabrys sp.
ACCAGCTTCATCACCATGATCATTCTGCTCCGAACGGTGGACCAGAGCAGCTGGCTAGGCGCTATTGCGCTCGCGTTCGCGTCCACCGTGTCGGTGTTTTGGCTGTTCGGCCAAATGCTGGGCATGGCGCTGCCGCGCGGACCATGGGGCTGGTAGATGATGGAGGCGCTAAATGGGCTCCTGACCGGTTTTGGCGTCATTCTCACTCCTGCCAACCTCTATCTTTGTTTTCTTGGCAGCTTGATCGGCACGCTCGTCGGCGTTCTGCCGGGGGTCGGTCCACTTGCCGCACTTGCGCTGTTGCTTCCCGTGACGTTCACGCTGTCGCCCGTCGGCGGCCTGGTCATGCTGTCGTCGATTTTCTACGGAGCGATGTATGGCGGCTCGACGACATCCATTCTGTTGAATATTCCGGGAGAGGCCGCATCTGTGGTCACCTGTTTCGACGGTCACCAAATGGCGCGCCAGGGCAGGGCTGGCCCGGCGCTCGGCATCGCGGCGATTGGTTCGTTCATCGCAGGCACACTTGGTGTCGTCATTATGACGTTCTTTGCGCCCGCTATTGCAGCGGTCGCCATTCGCTTTGGCCCTCCTGAGAATTTCGCCTTGATGGTGCTTGGGTTGGTCTGCACGTTGTTCATGATTTCGGGCTCAACCATCAAAGGCGTGCTGATGATGGCGCTCGGATTTCTGACTGCGGCGGTCGGCTTGGACGTCGTCAATGGACACGAACGTTACACATTCGGTTCGGTCAACCTCAGCGGCGGCATCGAGCTCTTGGCGGTTGTCATTGGGCTATTCGGCATCGCCGAGATCCTCAGCAACGTGGAAACAATGGCAAAGTCGACATTGTTGGCTGACCGCATTCGGGGCCTATGGCCGTCACTTGCCGACTGGCGCGCGTCATGGCGACCGATACTTCGAGGCAGCGGACTCGGGTTCATTCTTGGACTGGTGCCCGGCGGTGGTCCGGTGACTGCGGCCTTCATGTCTTACGCGCTGGAGAAGCGCATCGCTGCGGAGCCCGACCGTTTCGGCAAAGGTGCAATTGAAGGTGTGGCGGGTCCGGAATCCGCGAACAATTCCGCGGTCGCCGGAAGCCTCATCCCGGTTTTGTCGTTAGGCATTCCAAGCAATCCGGTGACAGCGTTATTGCTTGGCGCACTGATTATTCAGGGCATACAGCCGGGTCCACTTTTTATTGCACAGCGGCCCGATCTCTTCTGGGGGATCGTCGCCAGTATGTACATTGGAAACGTGTTTCTCCTGATCCTCAATCTACCGCTGGTGGGGCTCTGGGTGCAGTTTTTGCGCATTCCTTATCGGGTGATGTTTCCGGTGGTTCTGTTGCTGTGCGTGGTGGGCACCTATTCGGCGAACAAGAACGTGTTCGATCTTTGGGTCATGCTCGGATTCGGAGTGGGCGGTTATGTGTTGCGCAAGCTCGAATACGACCTTGCGCCTTTTGTCATAGCATTCGTGCTCGCGCCGCTTCTCGAACAGTCGCTCCGCCAGTCTCTGGTCATGTCGCCCGACGGCGTTATGATCCTTGCCAAGCGTCCGGTGGCGGCGCTTTTGCTCGCCGCCAGCGTTGTACTGACATTTCTGATGTTTCGTCGTCGAACCAAAAACGAGGGAGGGCTACCATGAAATGGGCCGGGATTGCGTACGCCTTGGTCTTCGCTTTGCTTTCCGCTCCTGTCGCGGCGCAAAGCGATCCGAAGGCAGAGATTGCGAAACTGAAGCCGAAGGATTTCCCGAGTCAGCCGATCGAGTTCACTGTCGTGTATCCGGCCGGAGGTGGCATGGACGTCAGCGCGCGGTTGCTGGCCAAGCAGGTCGAGAGCTTGAGTGGTGATCGGATCATCGTCAACAACCGCACCGGCGGTGCCGGAATGGTCGGGCATTCATATCTCGCGACCCAGGCGAAACCGGACGGCTATACGGTGGGTGTCATCGCAAGCCTTTTGTGGGGCGACGCCATGTTGCGCGCGCAAGGTCGCTGGGCGTACACCGATCTAGAACCGATCGCCTATGTGAACAGCGACGCCCTGATCTGGGTCGGTTCCACTGAAGGGCCCTACAAGGGCATGTCGATTAAAGACATCGTAAGTGCCGCCAAGGAAAAACCCAACACGATCCGTGTCGCCATCGTGCCGGGCAGCATGTGGGAATACATCCTCGATCAGATCGAAGCGAATTCCGGTGCCAAATTCCTGCGCGTTCCCTTCCAAGGCGGAGGAGCCGGCATCACGGCCTTGCTCGGCGGCAATGTCGATATCGCACAGGGGTTCTTCTCGGAATTCCGTGGCTATCTCGAAGGCGGCAAAGTCGCCCCACTGGCAGTCGCGGCGGCAGGACGCATGGACTTCCTCAAGGACATGCCGACATTCAACGAGGCGTTCGGCGGCAACGAATATCTCTGGCAACTCGTTCGTTACGCGGTAGTACCGAAAGGCACACCGTCCGACCGCAAGGCCTATCTCGCCGCGGCGGTGCAAGGTGCGATGAAGGATCCCGAATTGATTGCGGAGTATCGCAAGCAGGGAGTGTTCTTCGACCCCAAGCTGCAAAATTCCAACGATCTGGCCGCGGACCTGAACGCTTACGCCGATGTTGAGCGTCAGTTTTACGTCAAGACCGGTCGGCTGAAGTAAACCGACCGTCGTGCAGTTGAAACGGCGGCGCGGGAGTGCGCCGCCGTCGACGAATTTCCCGAAAGAGTCGTGATGCGTCGAAGTACTGACCGAATTCTGACCACACATACCGGAAGCCTGCCGCGGCCTGAAAACCTGACTCGCTTGTTCGTTCGGCGCGCGCTTGGCGAAAGCGTCGATCCCGATGAAATCGGGGCCGCCAGCCGCGATGCGGTCCGCGCCATCGTGCCGAAGCAGGCGGAGGCAGGCGTCGACGTTGGAAACAACGGCGAGCAGCAGCGGGACTCGTTTTTTCTTTATCTGAAAGAGCGATTGACTGGCTTAGGCGGAACCTGGCAGCGGCCATCACGTGCCGATGTTGACCGCTACCCGGTGTTCAAAAAACGTTGGCTGCAGCAAACCTCGAGCCAATCGCGCGTATCGCCGAACGAGGGCTTGCCGATGGCGCTCGGCGATGTCCGCTACAAGGATCCCGCGGCAATTGAAGCGGAATGCCGCGATTTCAAAGACGTGCTTGCGCTAACCCCGAATGTCTTTGCCGAATCGTTCATGAATGCTCCGTCGCCCGGCATTGTCGCAGCCGCCATCAAGAATCAGCACTACGATACGCTGAGCGGCTATTTGCAGGCGCTCGGCGAAGCGCTGCAGGTCGAATACGAAGCCATCGTGCGGGCAGGATTCGTGCTGCAGATTGACGCGCCGGACCTCGCGCTCGAACGCCACATATCTTACAAGGACAAGCCGCTCTCCGAATTCCTCGCATTCGTCGAAGCGGTTATCACCGAAATCAATCGTGCTTTGCGGAACGTGGCCCCTAATCGTGTGCGGCTCCACATCTGTTGGGGCAATTCCGAATCGCCGCACGATTGTGATGTGCCCCTTGAGGAGATATTGCCGATCGTACGGCAGGCGAAGGTCGGCGGATTGGTTCTGCCATTTGCCGGTCCGCGCCACGCGCATGAGTTTCGCTGCTTTGGAAAAATGCCGCTGCAGGACGATCAGGTGCTTGTTGCCGGCGTGATCGATCCGCTCACCAATATCGTCGAGCATCCCGAAGTCGTCGCCGACCGAATCGAGCGCGTCGCGGCAGTGGTTGACGATCCTTCTCGTGTTTTGGCCGGAACCGATTGCGGTTTCGATACGTCCGCCGGTTGGGGCCGTGTCGCGGAAGATGTGGTCTGGGCCAAGCTGCGGACGCTGCGAGAGGGGGCTGACCTGGCCTCAAAGCGGCTATTTTGCGCGTAGTCGGAGGACGACCGATGACAGTTACGTCTGCATCCTCGATGTCAAATGTCGGCGAAGATGCCCAGCTGCTCGATACGATCGAGCGTTGGACAATGCGCGAACTCAAGCCAATCGTTCGCGAGTACGACCACGCGGACCGATACCCAGCAATCGTCGTGGAGCAGATGAAAGAACTCGGGCTCTTTGGCGCGACGGTCAGTGAGGAATACGGCGGACTCGGTCTACCGGCGACGACGTATTCCAAGATGATAATGATCATCTCGTCGGTATGGATGTCTGTCACAGGTATCATCAACTCGCACCTGATGCTGGCGCTTGCGATCGAGAAATTCGGCACGCCCGAGCAAAAAGCAAAGTGGTTGCCCAAAATGGTATCCGGGGAGGTACGCGGTGGTCTTGCTCTGACTGAACCCGACGCCGGGACGGATCTCCAGGGCATTCGCATGACCGCGCGGCGCGACGGAAGCGACTACGTCATTAATGGCACGAAGACGTGGATTACGAATGGCGCCGAAGGCTCGTGTTTTGCCCTGCTCGTCAAAACCGATCCACAGGCCCAACCACGCCACAAGGGCATGAGCCTCTTCATCGCGCCCAAGCAAAAGGGTTTCACGGTCGGCCGCAAGCTGGAGAAACTTGGATATAAATCGATCGATACGGCAGAACTCGTTTTCGAAGATTATCGCATTCCTGCGGATAACTTGATCGGTGGGGTCGAAGGGCAGGGATTTTACCAGGCGACGAGTGGCCTTGAGCTGGGTCGAATCAATGTTGCGGCGCGGGGTGTCGGTATTGCTGAAGGAGCGCTGAAACTGGCTGCGGACTATGCGCAGACGCGCAGGACCTTTGGTAAGCCGATCTGCGAACATCAGGCGATCCAGCTCAAGCTGGGTGAAATGGCGACGAGAGCTCGTGCGGCACGCCTTCTTGTCCTCGACGCGGCGGCGGCGTTTGACCGCGGTGATAGGTGCGATATGGAAGCCGGCATGGCGAAATATTTCGCCAGCGAAGCCGCTCTTGAGAATTCGATCGAGGGGATGCGCATTCACGGCGCATACGGCTATTCGAAAGAATTCGACATCGAGCGGCTTTATCGCGATGCACCTTTGACCTGCATTGGCGAAGGTACGAATGAAATGCAGCGGATCATCATCTCCAGACAGTTCATAAACCGGAATCCCGCGATATGAAGCCCCTCAGCGGATTGAGGATCGTCTCGGTCGAACAGTTTGGCGCTGGACCGTATGGAACCATGTTGTTGGCCGATCTTGGCGCGGAGGTCATTAAAATCGAAAACGCGGCAACCGGCGGTGATCCCGCGCGCAAGACCGGGCCATATTTTCTTGGCGACAATGACAGCGAGTATTTCCAGGTCTTCAACCTGAACAAAAAGAGTGTGGCGCTCGATCTAAGGACGGAGGAAGGCAAAGCGGCGCTTCGAGAATTGGCAATGACTGCCGATGCTCTCATGAACAACCTTCGCGGGGACCTGCCCGCGAAAATGGGCCTCGACTATGCAAGCCTGGGAAAACACAAGCCGTCTATTGTTTGTGTCCACCTCTCTGCCTATGGGCGTGACGGTTCTCGTGCTTCCTGGCCGGGCTACGACTACTTGATGCAAGCAGAGTCGGGCCTGATGCATCTCACGGGCGAACCCGAAGGCCCTCCGTCTCGGATCGGCGCGCCGTCCATGGTCGATCAGACCACTGGACTTACCGCGGCGCTTGGTCTTCTGGCCGCAGTCATCCAGGCCCGCTCGACGGGGAAAGGCTGCGACGTGGATACGTGCCTCCTCGACGTTGCCGTCCATCAGCTGGGGTATGTAGCGACCTGGTATCTCAATGAGGGGCTGCGCTTGAGCCGACAGCATCGCAGTGCGCACTATTCTCTTGCGCCGGTGCAAACGTATCCGACGGCCGACGGGTGGGTCTTTATAATGTGCATGACCGACAAATTCTGGCTCGAGCTCGCTGATGCCGTTGGTCGGTCAGACCTAAAGTCGGAGAAACAATTCAGTACATCATCCTTGCGTCACGCCAATCGCGACGAGCTTACGGAAATTCTCGATCGCGAATTTCGAAAGCGGCCGACCCGCTACTGGCTCGACAAGCTCAATGGCAAGGTGCCTATCGCGCCCGTTCTGGATATCGCACAGGCCATCGACAATCCGTACCTTGCGGAGACGCAAATGATTTCGAACGTGCCACATCCCGACAAGCCCAGCCTGCGCGCGCTCGCAAATCCGATCAAGATCAATGGAAAACGTCTCGAACAGGTGGTATGTCCGCCGCTCGGAGCGGACAATGCTGCCTTCATTGCGCAACCCTCTCAACGGAGCCGCAGCACGCAGTAGCGAAATGCTCGCCGAGCTATGAGTCGCAAGATCCCCCTTGCAGTTGGATTTGCCAATTTCTCTGGCGAGGATTTTGCGTAACTTGCCTCTGAAGATCTTGCGGCTATTTCTCCACTCTTTGAGACAACAATCGTTGCGACGACACAACAAATACCGCGTGTGGACGTCATTTTTATCTATGCGAGATTTGCAGCGAGCGGTGCTCTCGAACAGTCGTCGCAGACAGTTGGTGTCCGCCAGATCGCGCACGAGGCAAGGTCAAGGGTCCTTATCTCGGCTTCAGCAATTCCTGAAGACATAGCGCAAAAAGTCATGAAATTTCCCGGACCTGCGACCGCCAATCTAATTTTCACGCTTGATCGCAAAGGTGCTGCGTTCGCCCGGTTCTTCTGTGCTCTCTTTGAAAGAATGCGCAGGAGCGAGGACATGCTTTACGCCTGGGTGGAGCTTGCGCCCCAGGCGCCGATGGATGCCAACGACAATCCGGAACTCGTGCTGTTGCCCGAAGCTGGCGCGATCACTTTCCCTCCATGAACTCGCCGGTCGTCATGGATCTCAGTGTTGCAGGATTTTCGACAGGAACTGTTGCGCTCGTTCGCTGCGGGGCTTCCCGAAGAAATCCGCGGTCGGCGCGTCCTCGACGATTTCGCCTTTGTCCATGAACACCACGCGGTTTGCCACCTTGCGGGCGAACTCCATTTCATGGGTGACCACGATCATCGTCATGCCTTCCTTGGCAAGCGTGACCATGACGTCCAGCACTTCGTTGATCATTTCCGGATCGAGCGCGGAGGTCGGTTCATCAAACAGCATCGCGATCGGATCCATCGCAAGGGCCCGCGCGATAGCGACGCGCTGCTGCTGACCACCCGAAAGTTGACCGGGATATTTCTGCGCATGCGCACCGAGTCCCACGCGCTCGAGAAGTTTCGTGGCCTTTTCTGCGGCGGCTTTCGGGTCACGTCCGAGCACCTTGATCTGCGAAAGAGTGAGATTGCGTATGACGGAAAGATGAGGGAACAGCTCGAAATGCTGGAACACCATGCCGATGCGGGCCCGCAATTTGGGCAGATTGGTCTTGGGGTCACCGACCGAAATCCCCTCGACCGTAATGGTACCCTCCTGGAATGGCTCGAGCGCGTTGACGCATTTGATCAGTGTCGATTTTCCTGATCCCGATGGACCGCACACGACGACGACTTCGCCTTTGGCAACCTCGGCTGAGCAATTCTTCAGAACCTGAATTTTGCCGTACCACTTACTGACTTTGCTGATGGTGATCATGGGTGCTCAGCGAATGATGGCGATGCGGTTTTGCAGGCGCCGCACGCTATAGGAGGCTGCGAGCGAAATGACAAAATAGACGACCGCAGCGAACAGATACATCTCGACAAGGCGCCCGTCGCGCTGGGCAATCTTGGAGGCTGCGCCGAGGAAATCGGTGACCGAGATCACATAAACCAGCGACGTGTCCTGAAACAATATGATGGTCTGTGTCAGCAGTATTGGCAGCATGTTGCGGAAGGCCTGCGGCAGAATGATTTCCAGCATCGATGTCCAGTAGGGCATGCCGAGCGCCTGCGCCGCCTGGACCTGGCCGCGCGGGATGGACTGAATACCGGCACGCATAATCTCGCAGAAATAGGCGGCCTCGAACAATGTGAACGTCACAAGCGCTGAAAGAAATGCCCCAACTTGGATCGGCCGCGACGCACCCGTGATCCATTGGCCGATGTAGGGCACCAGGAAGTAGAACCAGAAGATCACGAGAACGAGCGGCATTGAACGGATCAGATTGACGTAGGTGCCCGCAATCTGGGACAGGCCCGGAATGTTCGAAAGTCGTGCCAGCGCCAGCAGCGTGCCGATAACGATGCCGCCTGCAGTCGCCATCAACGTCAACATGATGGTGAAGCGCATGCCGTCGAAAAACAGGTACGGCAGAGAGCGAATGATGACGTTCCAGTCGATATTGGAGAACATCGTTTCCGCCCTCAATGCGCCGCCGCCGGCTGACCCATGCTGATGAAGCCAGGCACTGCAACACGCCGTTCGAGCCAGCGCATGCCGCTTACGACCACGATGTTGATGATGATGTAGATAAGGGTGGCGCCGGTGAACGCCTCAAAGACCTGAAAGGAAAATTCGGCCATCGACCGTGCTGCGGCGGTGAGTTCGATGAGGCCGATGGTCAGCGCCACGGAAGAATTCTTGATGATGTTGAGAAATTCCGAGCCCAACGGCGGAAGAATAATGCGAAATGCCATCGGCAACAGGACGTAACGGTACGTCTGCGGCAGCGTCAGGCCCATGGCGAGGCCCGCCATGCGTTGCCCACTACGAAGACTGAGAATTCCGGCTTTGACCTGCTCGGCAACACGCGCCGAGGTGTAAAGGCCGAGACAGATCACCGCGTTGTAGAAAGACGCGTTGGCCGACTGTTTGAGCCAGTCGCCGATCGCCTGCGGCATGATCTCCGGCAGCACGAAGTACCACAGGAACATTTGCACGAGCAGTGGGATGTTTCGGAACAATTCGACGTACGCATTGCCGAGTCGCACCAGCCACGGATTCGGCGAAGTGCGGATGACGCCGACAACCGCACCAACAGAAAGCGCGATCGCCCAGGCGAGGAGCGCGGTCGCCAGCGTCCAGCCGGCGCCGAACAGCAAAAGTTGCAGGTAGGTGTAGGTGCCGTCTGGGGAAAGCTGGAAAAAGATTCCCCAATTCCAGTTGTAGTTCATCCGTGCCCCATCCCCTCACGCAAGAGCGGCGCGGCTTTGAGGCCGCGCCGCTAAGTTTAGCGCTAATTCGGAGGCTATTGATAGTCTTTGGGATCGCCGCTGTCGGTGGGCTTGGCGATGACCCGCTTGAACGCGGCGCTCATCGGCACGTCGAGGTTCACGCCCTTGGGCGGGATCGCGTGAAGGAACCACTTGTCGTAGATCTTGTTGATCTCGCCGCCCTTGTAGATGGCGATCATGGCGTCATCGACCACCTTTTTGAAAGTTGGATCGTCTTTTCGCAGCATGATGCCGTAAGGCTCAACCGACAACGCATCGGTGGAGATCGCGTAGTCCTTCGGTGCCTTGGAACCGGCGACAAGGCTGTACAACAGGATGTCGTCCATCACGAAGGCAGCCGCTCGGCCGGTCTCAACCATCAGGAATGCCTCGGCGTGATCCTTGGCGGGCAAGATGTTGAGACCAAGATTCTTCTCGGTGTTGAGCTCGGTGATCTGCTTGATGTTAGTGGTGCCGGAAGTCGACACCACGGTCTTACCTTTGAGGTCTTCGAGCTTTTTGAGGTTGGCCGAATTTTTCGAGACGAAACGATTGGCAGTCACGAAATGGGTAATAGTGAAGGACACCTGCTTTTGCCGCTCCAGATTGTTGGTGGTCGAACCGCACTCTAGGTCGGTGGTGCCGTTTGCCAAAAGCGGAATACGGGTGGCGGAGGTTACCGGCTGCAGTTTGACCTCCAGCTTGCTGAGCTTGAGGTTCGCCTTCACGGCATCGACGATCTCGTTGCAGAGGTCCATGGCGTAGCCAACGACCTGCTGCTTGTCGTCATAGTAGGAGAACGGAACGGAGGATTCCCGGTGGCCGATCGTGATCGTGCCGGTATCCTTGATTTTCTTGAGCGTACCCTCCTGTGCGGCGGCGGTGCCGGCGAGCAGGCCGACGGCCGCAATAGTCATGAATATCGCCTTCAAACGCATCGAAACCCCCGTAGATCCTTGCACATATTTGTGGGTCCGGCGCCGTCATGACGCCGGTCCCCGGACCTTAACATAGGCTGCGGCCCAAATCCCAATAGATCGCTGCCTGCGCCAGTGTCCGCCAAACGGCGACTTTCGACTTGCATTCAATGAAAATGCTGCGTTACGCGGCGTGTCTTGTGCCACCTGAAGTCGGCATTCGTTCAGAATTTGCTCTCCCTAGCTCTCGGAAATGAACACCATAAACGGCGCATATACGGCTACGCCGCTGTGCGTTACTCACCGCGGTGCTTTCGGTCAGGCAAGGAAAGCCGGTAAACTGCGTCGCGCGGAGCATTGGGGCGATGGCGCGAGTCCAACAGTTTTCGTCAGATGGCGGGACTTTGATTTGCGCTTGGTGCTCGCGGGCGGTCGATGCGCGAGACACTGACACAGGTCACGAGCTCCTCGCGAAGCAGGTATCAAAAAGGGAGAGAACGATGAAAGCACTCGTTTTGGCGACGGCACTGCTGATGGCGTGTGGCAGCGCCTATGCGGATTCTTGCAAAATGGAAGCCGGCAACAAGAAGCTCGCGGGCGCCGCGATGACGAGCTTTATGAAAAAGTGTGAAACAGACGCGAAAGCCGCATGCGCCAAGTCTGCGGCCGATAAAAAATTGGCTGGTGCGGCGAAAGACAGCTTCACCAAGAAATGCGTTGCTGATGGGATTGGTACCTGATCAGAGTCCGTATGCGGTGGATTCCTCAGGCGATTGATCGATCCTCAGCGGCGGAATTCCGCTGAGGATCGCACGCGAACTCTACTTGGAGCTTGCGTCCTTCAGGATCGGCATCAGTCGCGCAACTTCACTTCGCACAAGATCGCCCAGAGCTTTTGGTCCGCGCCGATTCGGCTCTGCGATGTCGGCACCGAGTTCGGCCAGCCGTTTCTGTACGGCCTCCTCGCTCAAGCCCTTGCTCAGAGCTTCGGCAAGCTTGTCGATGATCGGCTTGGGTGTGCCTTTCGGTGCGAACACCGCGTAGAAAGGTGCGCAGTCGAATGCGGGCAGGCCCTGCTCGTGGGAGGTTGGCACGTCGGGCAGCAATGGGCTCCGCTTCTTTGTGGCGATAGCAAGTGCCTTGACGGTACCCGCGCGCACATGCGGCAGCGGCCCAAGCACGGGGTCGCAATCGTAGTCGACCTGCCCGGCAAGAATTGCGTTCATGACAGGTGCGGTGCCGGTGAAGGGCACCATGGTCGGCCTGATACCGATTGCCGAGTTCAAAAGAAGACAACCGACGTAGGACACCGATCCGACTCCCGCGTGCCCCATATTGAGCTTGTTTTCGTTTGCCTTTGCGTAGGCGACGAATTCCTGGAGATTGTTCGCGGGAAAATCTTTGCGAACAGCCAGCAGCTCCGGCTGCTCGGCGATCAGTCCGATCGGTTCGAAGTCTTTCTCCGGGTCGTAGCCCAGATTGGGATAAAACGCGGGTGCCGCGGCGTGCGTGCCCATGTGCCCGGAAATGATGATGTAGCCATCGGCCGGCGCGCGGGCGGCGCGAAGGGCGCCGATGGTGCCGCCGGCGCCACCCACGTTCTCGACCACAAACTGCTGGCCGAGATGGCGGGAAAAGATGTCGGCCACGATACGGCCCGTAATGTCGGCCGGTCCGCCCGGCGCAAACGGCACAATCACCGTCACCGTCCTCGTGGGGTAGTCCTGCGCCCGCGCACCGCTCGCTGCCGCGAGCGCCAAAAGCGCCGCCGCGATCCATCGCCCCTTCATCGCTTCCTCCCTGACACTGCCGGCTTTTCAACAACCATAGCCGTGCAGCGTGCCGAATTGTAGCGGGGACCATAGAGGAGCTATCACAAACTCTCTCATCGCCGGCCAACCGTTGTGGCTGGCAGCCGGGTCGGCGATAGACTGCAAACAGGGGGTGCGGTCTCAGTCTCCGGACGCTGTGCCTGTTGAGGATTGCCCCTCACTGGGCGATACCATGCGCAACATTTTCCCTTTTGTTTGCCAGACAATTCACCTTTAACGATCTGCTAGCGGAGATTTTATTCCGCCCGATAGAACGTCGCTGCGTCGGCGCTGAATGTCTTACGCGATTGCGGATCAAGATAAAGCATATGTCCGCCGCGATAGAGCTTGAGTTGCACACGGTCGGGCGGGTCCAGCGCCGGCATATGATCGATGATGTAACGCGTCATCGCGTAGGGTGTGATCATGTCGGAATAACCGTGTGCGACCATCAACCGAAACGACGGACCATAAGCAAGCAGCACGCGCAGGTCATCTTCGGCGCTCGCCTGCAAGCGGCCACCCTGCCAATCCCAGCGACCAGTCACATCGCCGGCGAGAAGCGCGTATGTCATCTCGGTCTGAAAACCGAGTTCGTTGCGCGCATATGTGGCCATGGCGCCTCCGTAAGCACGCGATAGGGCATCAAGGATCGGATCTGGTGCTCGCGATGAACGTCTTTCGGGATAGGGATCGTCGGCAGCGAAGCTCGCGTCGTATTGACTGACGATCTTGCGATCGCCTGACCGCAACGTTTTTACATAGGCATTGGCGGCGAAGCCGCGCGCTTGCGTTACGGTTTCCAACGGCAATCCGGTCATCCGGGCCACGCGTTGATAGAAGGCAGTCGCCGCGTCTCCCTTTGGCGGCGGTCCGGCAAGCGTAACCAGATAATCCGTCATCGCAAATTTTTCCACGGCGGCGATCGCATCAGAACTGAACGCTTTTGTGCGCTCCAACTCGGCGGCAGCCAGCGACGGCAATTGCAGGGCGGCTCGCAGCGCTGAACTGTCGTCGCCAAAGGTAAGCCAGCCTTCCAGGAGCGGCGACAACATGACAATGCCGGCAACGACGATGCCCTGGTCGCGTTGTAGTGCGCGTGCAGTTTTGGCCGCCCGGAAGCCGCCATAGCTTTCGCCGAACAGATATTTCGGCGAATCCCCACGGTTATTCTTGGCAACGTAAAGTGCAACGGCCTTGGCCATGGAGTCGGCATCGCTGCTCACGCTCCAAAAGTGCCTTGCTTCGTCTGATTTCACGGCGCGGCTCCAGCCCGTTCCAACCGGGTCGATCAGCACAAGATCCGTGAAAGCAAGCCAAGTATCAGGGTTGTCGCGCAAACTTGCCCGCGCAGCATCCCGCCCGTCCGGTCCAAAATCGAGAACGCGCGGCCCGACAAGACCCAGATGCAGAAATGCGGAAGCCGCGCCCGGCCCTCCATTGAAAACGAATGTCAGTGGGCGGTTTTTCGCGCCATTTTTTAGAACATAGGCTGTGTAGAAGACCGATGCACTTTGCTCGCCGGACTGGTCGAAGAAGGCAAGCGTACCGGCGGTTGCCGTATAAGCCAGTGTTCCTCGCGGCGTGTCGATCGAATGCTCCGTGAGAGAGTCGGCCGGCAGGAGACGGAGCACACCTCTGTCCGGCGTGTGCCGTTCGGCAGAATTCTGCGGGCGGTCTTTGGAGACGTCTTCGGCGCTGGCAGCAGCGATCGTGCTGGCGATCATGATCGCCAGCACGATGCGAGAGAAAGTGGAGGGTATCATTGGCACGCTCGACTCGGTGAAATTGCGTGCCCCCGAATTTCTGCGGCCGTACGCCTGCTTAACGCCTGCCGCGAAAGTTCGGTCGCCGCTGCTGCGGTGACGGGGACGGTGCATCGCCCTTGTGACGGAAACTAATACGTCCCCGCTGCAGATCGTAGGGCGACATCTCGACGATTACACGATCACCGACGCCGGTGCGGATGCGGAACTTGCGCATCTTGCCAGCAGTGTAGGCCAGCACCTCATGCTCGTTGTCAAGTTTCACCCGGAAGTTCCCGTCCGGCAGGACCTCGGTCACCGTACCATCGAACTCCAGCAGTTCTTCTTTCGCCATCCAGTCGTCTCCGGTTGCGTCAACGCGGGCGGTGGCCGGCATTGCGGCGTGGCTCGCCCGAGCGGTGCAGGAATGTAACATTTCCCAATCCGTTTGGCTCGCCCTTCCCCTGTTCCGCATGCTGGGATTGCGGCCGGGCATTATGATGGCCATGGCTTCCATTCTGCGGCCGCGGCTGGTGTTTGCCGCGGTGATACGGTCGACCATTCTTGCGATTGGCCGCGTGGTGCGGGGCCGGATGCGCCGGCGGCTTGCCCGTGCGCCGATCTGTCGCCGGGATCGTAATGCGGATCAACCGCTCGATGTCGCGGAGGTAGGCACGCTCTTCGTTATCGCAGAACGAGATGGCAACGCCCTCGGCCCCGGCACGCGCCGTACGCCCGATGCGGTGGATATAGCTCTCGGGGATATTCGGCAGGTCGTAGTTCACCACGTGGCTGACGCCGTCGACATCGATGCCGCGGGCGGCAATATCGGTGGCAATGAGCGTGCGCAACTTGCCGTCGCGGAAAGCCGCGAGCACGCGCTCGCGCTGATTCTGCGACTTGTTGCCGTGGATCGCCTCAGCGGCGTGACCGGCTTTTTGCAGACCGCGTACTACCTTGTCGGCGCCATGCTTGGTGCGGGTGAACACCAGGACACGATCGGTTTTTTCGGTCTTGAGGACCTCGACTAGCAGCGACGGCTTCGAGGCCTTTTCGGTGAGGATGACGCGCTGATCGATACGGTCAGCGGTCGAGGCCTGTGGCGTGACAGCCACGCGGACGGGATCGCGCAGCATCGCATCGGCGAGGCGCGTGATCTCCTGCGGCATGGTAGCGGAGAAGAACAGCGTCTGCCGTGATTTCGGGAGCATCGCGACAATCTTTTTGATGTCGTGAATGAAGCCCATATCGAGCATGCGGTCGGCTTCGTCGAGGACCAGCACTTCGACCTGGTCGAGCCACAACGCGCGGCTGTTGACCAGATCGAGCAGGCGGCCAGGTGTGGCCACGAGCACCTCGGCGCCCCGGGACAGCGCTCGGATCTGGCGATTGATTGGCACGCCACCGATTGCAAGCGCAATTTCCAGCGGGCGGATGTGACGCCCGTACGCCTTGAAACTGTCGGCAATCTGGCCCGACAATTCACGCGTGGGGGAAAGTACCAGCACGCGGCAGGATTTTTGCGAAGGCCGCTGACGCTTGTTGAACAGGTGATTCAAGATCGGTAGCGCAAAGGCTGCGGTCTTGCCGGTACCGGTCTGTGCAATGCCGATGACATCGCGCCCTTGCGCGGCAATCGGAATAGTCTGGGCCTGGATCGGAGTGGGAGTGACGTATTTTTCATCCGCAAGAGCGCGGTTGATCAGCTCTGCGAGGCCGAATTCGTTAAATGAAGTCAAAGAATCTCTTTCTTATATGGCGAGACGGCCGACGCGCGGATGCGCGCGGCGGTATCGCGGGTTCAAAAGACATCCCGCGTTGCCAGGGTTGTCGTGATGTTTAGAATTCGGATGGGCGGGGCGAAATTCGTTTCGATGAGCTTCGTGCACGCAGCCCGCAAACCCGAGATCGGGTCTTTCATCCGCACCGGTGATATGACAGGCCGCGATGTCCTTTTCAAGGCGCTGCCGCTCCTTATTCCGCGAAATGATGAATAAAGTGGTTGCTGGGGGCCTATTTCGCCCGATGGACAAGGCAAGAGAGATCGGGGAATGTCGTGCCCGAAAATCCAGTTCTGAGCCGAATTAGCTACTCCGGAGCCGTAGAATGTCGTTTCCCAGGGCCTCCCAGGCCCTTTCTCGCTTTACCGTTCTTGACCTGACCCGCGTTCGCTCGGGTCCGACCTGCGTCCGGCAACTCGGCGATTGGGGCGCGAATGTCATCAAGATCGAGACGCCGCCACATCTCGTCGACGGTGAGGGACCGGGTGGCCCGCGAGAGAGTTCTGACTTCCAGAACCTTCAGCGCAACAAACGGGGCATGACGCTTGATCTGAAGTCGCCGCAGGGAATCGCTGCCTTTAAGCGCATGGTTGAGAAGGCTGATGTGGTGGTCGAGAATTTTCGTCCGGATGTAAAGGATCGTCTCGGCATCGACTATGAGTCACTGAAGAAAATCAACAAGCGTATTGTGCTCGCCAGCATCTCCGGTTTCGGCCAAGACGGTCCTTATGCCAAGCGGCCGGGCTTCGACCAGATTGCACAAGGCATGGGCGGGCTGATGTCGGTCACGGGTGCGCCGGGAGGCGGACCAATGCGGGTCGGCATTCCGGTTGCAGATTTAACCGCTGGACTATTTTGCGCGCTCGGTATTCTGACGGCCCTGCTTGAACGCGAGACTTCGGGAGAAGGTCAGTGGGTGTCAACGTCGCTGCTGCAGGCACAGATATTCATGCTCGACTTTCAGGCATCGCGATTCCTCACCGAAGGCGTGGTATCGAAACAGGCCGGCAACAATCATCCGACATCGATTCCGACGGGCGTATTCAAAACCAAAGACGGATATTTGAATATTGCGGTTGCCGGCGCGGTGATTTGGGAGCGTTTCTGCAACTCGGTCGGTCGTCCGGAATGGATCACCTCTGCGGACTACAAGACCGGTAAGGTGCGGCTGCAAAACCGTGACAGACTCAACGGCGAAATCGACAAAGTAACGGAGACGAAATCCAGCGCCGAATGGGTCGAGATTTTCAATAAAGTCGGCGTGCCGTGCGGCCCGATCTATTCGATCGATCAGGTTTTCGACGACCCGCAAGTCAAGCATCTCGGCATCGCGCAGGAATCGGCGCGCTCGGATGGCAGTCGGCTCGGGCTTGTCGGCCAGCCATTCAAGCTCTCGCGCACGCCGAGCAGGATCGCCGCCCGACCACCGAACCTCAGCGAACACACCGACGAGATTCTCAAAGAATTTGGTTTCGCTGAAAAAGAGATCGCCGAACTGCGCGCCGCAAAGGCGGTTTAAGGAGTGAAGTGAATGTCTCAGACCGACAAGATGCTGTCGCGCAAGGAAGATAAGGTCGGCTATCTGACCTTCAACAATCCGGAGCGCCACAATGCCGTCTCGCTTGAAATGTGGGAGGCGGCGTCGGGGTTTCTCGAAGATTTCAGGAACGACAAGAACATCCGCGTGGTCGTCGTCACCGGCGCCGGCGGCAAAGCGTTCATCTCGGGAGCCGACATTTCGAAATTCGAGAAGGAGCGTTCGACCCAGGAAGGCGTCGACCGCTACAACGCGGCGGTCGATCACGCGAACAATGCTTTTTATACCTTTCCGAAACCGACCATCGCGATGATCCGCGGCTATTGCATCGGCGGCGGCGTCGGGCTTGCTCTGTGTTGCGACATGCGAATTTGTACAGAGGGCTCGAAATTTGGCGTGCCAGCCGCCAAGCTGGGTCTTGGCTATCGCTTTGATGGTCTCAAGAAACTCGTTGATCTGGTTGGCCCTTCCTTTGCAAAGGAAATCTTTTTCACAGCGCGCCAGTTCACTGCCGAAGAGGCGCGGATGATGGGCCTGGTCAACCGCGTGCTGCCCGACACCGAACTGGAAAGCTACGTAAAGGACTATGCGGAGACCATCGCGGCCAATGCCCCACTGACCGTCGATTCGGTTAAATACGTCGTCGGCCAGGCGGTTACCGACGAGAGCAAGCGCGACCTGAAGAAATGTGATGAATTGGTGCAGGCCTGCTTCGCCAGCAATGACTACAAAGAGGGGCGCAAGGCGTTCATGGAAAAGCGTAAGCCGGCATTCACCGGTTCCTGACGGGCGCGAACACACGTCCGTCACCGGTGTTGGTGCAGAGAGTACGGAATTATACAGCCGCGCCAAGCGGCGGGTTCAGGAGAGGAAGCGCGTGGCGTCTGTCGAGTTACGGAATCTGACCAAGCGATATGGGGATGTCGCTGTGGTCGACGACATCTCGCTCACTATCGAGCACGGCCATCTGGTGTGCCTGCTAGGTCCATCCGGTTGCGGCAAAACAACAACGCTGCGGCTGATCGCCGGCTTCGTCGAGCCGAGCAAGGGCGAAATTCGCGTGGGCGACAAACTGGTTTCTTCGCCCGCGCATTCGTTGCCGCCTGAAAAGCGCAACATGTCGATGATCTTCCAGAGCTACGCGCTATGGCCACACATGACCGTAGCCGAGAACATCGTCTATGGGCTGAAGTTGCGAAAGATGGACCGTGCGAGCATCGGCAAGAAGCTCGACGCCATTCTCGCAACCACGCGGCTCGCGCCGCTGGCGCAACGCTATCCAGGGGAGCTGTCTGGCGGCCAGCAACAGCGCGTGGCGCTCGCGCGCGCCCTGATCGTGGAGCCGGAAACATTGTTGCTCGACGAGCCGCTCTCGAATCTCGACGCAAATTTACGCGAAGAGATGCGTTTCGAAGTGCGTCGCCTGCATGACGCCTATCGCTACACGACGGTCTACGTGACTCACGATCAGTCGGAAGCGATGACCACGGCCGACCTCATCGCGGTGATGAACGCGGGGAAGATCGAGCAGGCCGGCTCGCCGGAGGACATTTATGACCGGCCGCGCTCGGAATTCGTTGCGCGTTTTATCGGCTCGAGCAATGTCATCAAGGGCAAGGGGATTGATGCTGCTCGCATAGATTTCGCCGGCACACCGCTCCGCTGTGTGGGGGAGCAAATCAAGTCCGGGGCTTCGATCCCGGTCTCAATCCGTCCACACGATATCGCAATATCCGCGGCACAACGGCAGGGCGAAAACGTCGTGTCGGCGACCGTGGTGCGGCAGGTCTTTCTCGGTGGCAGCCGGGACTATATGGTTGAAGCCAAAGACGGCACGCAGCTGCGCATACTTACCGCCGCGGGCGAGAATATTCCCCAAGGCAGCACAGTCTGGCTCACATTGCCGCCCGAACGCTGCCGTGCGTTGAGTGGCTAATGACTTAGCGGGGCGAAACAACAAGACGAAAGTATGGAGGATACGCCGATGGAAGGCTCGAAAATCTCTCGCCGCAACGTGCTGGTCGGCGCGAGCGCGCTGGCTGCCGGTGCCGCGTTCTCGACCAGGGTTGTGTCGGCCGCCCCGCCGGCCAGCGCAGTTACGCCGGCACTCATTGAGGCGGCCAAGAAGGAAGGCAAGGTTGTCTGGTACACCTCGGTTGACCTGAAATTGTCGGAGCAGATCGGCAAGGCTTTTGAGGCCAAGTATCCGGGGGTCGCCTGCAAGGTCGAGCGCACCGGCGCCGAACGCATCTTGCAGCGTATTGGCCAGGAATACACCGCGAACGTTCATGCGGTCGACGTCGTCAACTCGTCGGACGCCTCGCATTTGGTCTACTGGAAAGACCAGGGCGTGCTCGAGCCTTATGTTCCTGAAGACGTTGCCAAGTTCTATCCCGCCGAACACAAAGATGCAGATGGAACCTACGCTAGTTTCCGTGTGTTTCTGTGCATCATCGCCTACAACACCAGCATGGTGAAGAAAGAAGAGGCTCCGAAAAGCTTCGCCGACCTGCTCGATGCGAAATGGAAGGGCAAGATCGTCAAGGCGCATCCAGGCTACAGCGGTACGATCATGACCGCGACCTATCAGATGTCGCGCGATCTGGGCTGGGAGTACTTCGAAAAGCTCGCGCAACAGAACATCTTGCAGGTGCAGTCGGCTGCCGATCCGCCGAAAAAAATCGCACTGGGGGAACGCGCGGTCCAGGCCGACGGTGTCGAATACCTGATCTTTCAGGAGAAAGAATCCGGCCAGCCTGTCGAACCGGTCTATGCCACGGAAGGCAATCCCCTGATCATCGGCCCCAATGGTCTGTTCAAGGCCGCGCCGAATCCAAACGCAGCGCGCCTGTTTCAGAGCTTCTGCTTCTCGCCGGACTGTCAGCAGCTCTGCATTGACATCGGTGGTCTGCGTTCAGTGCATCCGCAGATCAAGGAGCACACCGGTCGTACGCCGTTGAGCCAGATCAAGACGATGAAGGACGACGCCGCGGCAGTTCTCAAGAATGGCGAACAGATCAAGGCGCGATACACGAAAATCTTCCGCGTCTGAGACATGCAGGTGGTGAGAGTTCCGGCTGCGAGCGGTAGAGCGATGAAAGTAGCCAAAGTTACACAGGCGTCAGTATGACCGTTGCTCTGCCTGCATCGTCCGCCCGGCGCGGGCTGGGGATTGATCTGTCGAAGCCGGTGCTGATCGCATTCGCGGTGATCCTCTTTTTGCTCATCGCAATGCCGCTCTCCTGGCTCGTTCTCTATGCCTTCAGCAGCAAGACCGGAGCATTCACGCTCGACAATTTCCATCGCTTGCTCACTGATGCCGCGTATCTCGATCCTCTGCTCACCACTTTCGCGCTCGCCATCCTCACTGCGCTGATCTGCTGCATCGTGGCGGCTCCCATGGGTTGGCTCGTGGCGCGGACGGATATGCCGCTTCGACGAACGGTAAGGCTGTTGGTAACCGCATCCTTTGTCACCCCGCCGTTTCTGGGCGCCATCGCATGGGAATTGCTGGCCGCGCCGAATAGCGGATTGCTCAATCAGCTCTACCGCGAGTTGACCGGCGCCGAGCAGGGCGGGCATTTGTTCAATATTTACAGTTTCACCGGTCTGGTCTTTGTCATCAGTTGCTACACATTCCCTTACGTATTCGTTTTGGTCGCGAACGCGCTCGACCGCACACCCGGCGATCTCGAAGATGCGTCCGCCATCCTCGGCGGAAAGGCATGGGACACCGCGCGCCGGGTCACGATCCCGCTGGCGCTTCCCTCTATCGTAGCGGGCGCACTGGTTGCATTTTTACAAGCGATGACATTGTTCGGCTCGCCGGCAATCCTGGCGATGCCGGCTGGTTTCCACACGATGACCACCAAAATCTGGAGCCTGTTCCAGTTTCCACCCCAACCGGAATTGGCCGCAGCCGCTTCACTGCCCCTGTTGATACTCACCATTGTCTTATTGCGCGCGGAGCACATGGTGCTTGGCCGCCGCGGCTACTCGGTCGTCGGGGGAAAAAACAGCGAACCGCGTATCGTGCGACTTGGCCGCTGGCGTTGGGTCATGCTGACGGCGGCGATGCTTGTGCTGATGTGTCCCGTTTTCCTACCCTATTTCGCATTGCTCAATGCTTCGTTCTCGAAGGTCGCCTCGCATCTGGTGTCTATCAACAACTTCACTTTGCACAATCTGCACTTCGTCTTCTATGAATTGTCGGCAACGAAACTTGCGCTACGCAACACGTTCATTCTCGGAACACTGGCGGCGACTGCCGGCACCGTGCTTGCGCTTGTGATTGCCTATGTGCACACGCGCCAGGCTGTCCGCGGTTATCGCTTGCTCGGCTTTCTCGCGACGGCGCCGGTGGCAATTCCCGGTATCGTGCTGGGCGTGGGCTTGTTCTTCACCTACACGCGGCCGCCGTTTGTGCTGTACGGCACGTTGTGGATACTGCTGATCGCTTTTGTCACACTGAGCATGCCGGCGGCCTATCAGCAACTTCAGTCGGCCTTCAAGGCGGTGCACCCCGAACTGGAGGATGCTAGCCGCATACTCGGCGCCACGCGATTGCGGGCGCTCTGGCAGATCACCGCGCCGCTGCTGCGTACGAGCGTTATCGCCACATGGTGTTTTATCTTCGTTGGCGTGATCCGCGAGCTGTCGGCGGCGATCATGCTGTTCACCTCGGAGACGAAGGTGCTGTCGGTGCTCATCTACGACCTCAATGAAAGTGGCGATCTTGCCGCCATTGCGGTGCTTGGCCTGCTGATGCTCGTTCTCACGTTCGGTATCGTCGCGTTGGCCAATAGCCTGAAGTTCGGCGGTGCGCGCCGCCTGTCTGCGCCGTGAACGCGGAGTTCCTGTGAGCGGCCGATTGCCCAAGACCTCCGTTGCCGAGCAGCTTGCCGAGCGCGTGAGCGCGTTACGTGCGGATCGCTTGCCGCAGCCTGTGCGTGGGAAGTGCGAAGAGCTCCTGATCGACGTGGTCGGTCTCTGCGTAACCGCGCGCAACGAGGACTATACTAGCAGCGCGCTTGCAGGCTGTGACGATGAGGGGCCTTGCACCGCCATTGGCCATACGCGCGGCTTCAGTGCTGCCAGCGCTGCCTTCCTCAATGGCACGGCAGCGCACGGCGAAGACTTTGACGATACATTTGAAGGCGGCCCCGTGCATGCCGGCGCGGTGATTGTGCCTGCGGTGCTGGCGGCGTGCGAACGCCACAGGTCGGATGGCGCTGCCGCTTTGCTTGGCATCGCAGTCGGCACTGAGGTGATGTGCCGCCTGAGCACAGTCGTACCGAAGGCAGTACATAAAGCCGGCTTTCATCCGACGGCGATTTTCGGCGCGATGGGCGCCGCGACCGGCGTAAGCGCCGCGCTTGGCCTGAATGCAAAGCAACATGTCGACGCGCTTGGCATTGCCGCCAGCATGGCGTCAGGCATCATTGAATACCTGGCCGAAGGCGCCTGGACGAAAAGACTGCATCCCGGATGGGCCGCCCAATCGGGTATCCGCGCGGCGCTGCTTGCGCGCGGCGGCTTCACGGGACCACGCACGGTATTCGAAGGTGTGCACGGGCTGTTCCACGGCTTTGCGCATACAACGCAAGGTGACTATGACGCGCTCACTGGTGATTTTGGTGCGCGTTGGGTTACGGAGTCGCTCGCCTTCAAGCCTTATCCGTGCGGTACCATGGCGCATCCCTACATCGATTGCGCCAAACGTCTGGCTGCACGCGGCATCAAGCCGGGCGACGTGAAGGAATTGATCTGCGAAGTAGCCGAAGGCACGGTTCATAGATTGTGGGAGCCACTCACCGACAAGCAGCACCCGCCTAACGGTTATGCGGCGAAGTTCTCGACGCCGTTCCTGCTCGCCAGCGGGTTTGTGCGTGGTGGTGTTGGCCTTGACGCCTTCACTGATGCCGCTGTTCGCGACAAGGATGTTGTCGCGCTTTCATCAAAGGTGCGTTACGTGATCGATCCGGACAATCCATATCCAAACAATTTCACCGGTCACATTCGCGCGGTCCTCAAGGATGGAACTGTCGTAGAAGAGCGCCAGCCGCATTTCCGCGGCGGGGTGCACGAGCCGCTCTCGCGTGTCGACATCGAGGAAAAATTCACGCTCAACGTTCGCCATGGCGGATGGGATGAAAAGCGCGCCGCGGCGGCAATTGCGCAGCTTGCTAAGCTATTTTACGGAAAGTTCGATCTGGTGTTCTTGCGAGGATAGGCCGCGACGATTGGAGAAACTGATGAGTGAAAAAGAACTCGCCGGCAAGGTGGCCATTGTTACGGGCGCCGGCCGAAATATCGGCCGCGCCATCGCGCTTCATCTCGCTCAAGCCGGCGCATCGGTCGTTATTAACGTACGGTCTAACAAGACTGAGGCTGACAATGTGCTTCGTGAGATCGAGGCCGCCGGCGGAAAAGCAACCGCAGTTCTGGGCGACGTTTCCGACGAGAAAACCGCCTTTGCACTCGCCGAGGCCGCAATAAACCGCTTCGGTCGCATCGACTTCCTGGTCAACAACGCGGCGCTTCGCCGCGAGAAACCGATCACCGAAATGAGCTATGCGGACTGGCGCGAGGTGATGGGCGTCATCCTCGACGGAACCTTCCACTGCGTGCACGCCTGCTTGCCGGCGATGAGGAAAAATGGCGGGACAATCATCAATATTGGCGGAATGAGCGCGCACATCGGCTCGAAAGACCGAGCGCATGTCATGACTGCCAAGACCGGCCTAGTCGGCTTCACGCGTGCTCTCGCGCACGACCTCGCCGCAGAAAAAATCACCGCGAACTGTGTGGTGCCGGGCGCGATCGACACAAGGCGACCTGTCTCGTCGCAGGCCCCGGCACATCATCTCACACATGGCACCATCTCCGGCGAGCGCGGCAAGCCGGAGGATGTCGCCGCCATGGTGCGGTTTCTCTGCAGTCCCGGTGGGCGATATGTAACCGGCCAGACTATTCACGTCAGTGGGGGCGGCTATCTGGGTTCGTGACCATGTCGTTCGTACTGACAGGGTGGCCGCACCCTTGCGAAAGTGCTAATCCAACGGCCCAAGATCGTTCCGGGTAACAACGAGGCTCCCATGTATTCCGATCTCGCGCTCTATATCGACGGCAAATGGCTCAACGGCGAAGGCCGCAAGGGCGAGGACGTTATCAATCCGGCGACCGGAAAGATACTGGCGCGTCTGCCGCATGCGAGTAAAGCGGACCTCGACGCTGCGCTGGCTGCAGCCGAAAAAGGCTTCGCGGCGTGGAAGGCAACCTCGGCCTACGACCGCTCGAAGATCATGCGCAAGGCTGCCGATCTGTTGCGGGAACGCTTCGACCATGTTTCCAAGGTGATGACCCAGGAACAAGGCAAGGTCTATGTCGAGTCGCGCGTGGAAGTGCTCACCAGCGCCGACATCATCGACTGGTATGCCGAGGAAGGTCGCCGCACGTATGGTCGCGTCGTGCCCGGACGGCAGAAGGGCGTACGCCAGATCGTCATCCAGGAGCCGGTCGGTGTCGTTGCGGCGTTCACGCCATGGAATTTTCCGACGCTGACGCCGGTGCGTAAGATTGCCGGAGCGCTTGCGGCCGGGTGCTCGATCATCATCAAGGCTTCGGAAGAAACTCCCGGCGGCTGCGTAGAACTGGTGAAATGTTTCGCCGATGCGGGTTTGCCGGCGGGCGTGCTTAATCTTGTGTTCGGAGTGCCCTCTGAAGTGTCCGAGCACCTGATCCCGAAGAAGTCGGTCAAAAAGATTTCTTTCACCGGCTCCGTTCCGGTCGGCAAGCATCTTGCTGAATTGGCGGCAAAGGGTATGAAAAAGGCGACAATGGAGCTCGGCGGTCACTCGCCTGTTGTCGTGTTCGACGATGCCGATCCCGAAAAGACCGCTGATACCATCGCGGCTTTCAAATATCGCAACGCCGGCCAGGTCTGCATCTCGCCGACACGCTTTTACGTGCAAGAAAAAAACTACAGCAAGTTCGTGGCCCGCTTCACCGAGTATGCCAAGGGATTGAAAATGGGTGATGGATTGGAGAAGGGCACTACTTTGGGCCCGCTTGCCAATCCCCGTCGACTCGACGCGATGGAGAGCTTCGTCAATGACGCCAAGGATCGCGGCGGCAAGGTGGTGACCGGCGGTTCGCGTCACGGCAACCAGGGCTTTTTCTACCAGCCGACTGTGATTACGGATGTGCCGGATGATTCCAAGATCATGACGGAAGAGCCGTTCGGGCCGGTCGCTCCGATTGTGCCATTCAAGACCTTTGACGAAGTGGTCGAACGCGCCAACTCTTTGCAGTTCGGCCTCGCGGCCTATGCCTTCACTACATCGGACAAGAACGCGTCAGCTATCAGCGATGCGCTGCAGTCCGGGATGGTGGGGATTAACAGCGTCGCCATCTCGACGCCAGAGACGCCGTTCGGTGGCATCAAGGAATCCGGCTACGGTTCTGAAGGCGGCATCGAAGGCTTGCAGGCCTATATGAATATCAAGTTCATCTCGCAAGCGTAGTTGCGCCCGCGCAGCGACCCGTGATGGCCGGGCTTGCCCCGGCCATTTCGTTTCAGGGAACGCTATTGATTAATGACAGCGCTCACTTTCCCGCCATTGCCTTCTGGCACGCAGCCCAGACCTTGGCGGGTGTTGCCGGCATGTCCATGTGATCGGCCGCGCCATTCGGGATAGCGTTCGAAATCGCATTCATCACTGCGGCTATGGCGGCCGTCGTGCCGGCCTCTCCCGTCCCCTTGACGCCAAGCGGATTGCTCGTCGCCGGGACCGAGTGTACCGCTTCGCGCAATTCAACCGGCATCGTGTGCGCGTGCGGCATGCCGTAGTCCATGAACGAGCCCGCGACCAGCTGGCCGCTACCGCCGTCGTAGACTGCATTTTCCACCAACGCTTGGCCCAAGCCTTGTGCGATGCTTCCGTGCACCTGGCCTTCGACAATCATGGAGTCGAGCATCACTCCCGGGTCATCCACGGCTGTGTAAGTAACGAGATCAACCCCACCGGTTTCGGGATCGATCTCGACTTCCGCGATGTGGCAACCATTGGGAAATGTCAGGGGCGTCTCGGTCTTTTCTTTGGTGTCCAGATTTTCGCCAATCTCTTGCGCGCGCTTTGCCGTCTCGAACAAGGAAATCTTGCGGTCGGTGCCGACGACCTCAAAATTTCCGTCGCGATATTGTATGTCCGCTTCGGAAGCCTCCAGCAGAGCGGAAGCAACCTTCTTACCTTTTGTCAGCATGACGTCTGCCGTATGCACAATCGCGCTTCCTGCGCACATTGCCGAGCGCGAACCGACGGACGCGAAGCCGGTCAGGCCCTGCGCAGTGTCGCCATGGCGATGATGTATCTTGGCGGCGTCAATTCCGAGCTTGCCGGCAAGCAGACGCGGAAAAACGGTGGCATGTCCCTGGCCCGTTGATTGTACATTGCAACCGAGAACGAGTTGCTCGCCGCCGGGAAAAGAAACGGAAGCCTGTTCCATCGGCATCGCGCCGGCGTGCTCAAGCATGCACGAGACCCCGATGCCGCGAAGTTTTTTGCGCTTCGCCGATTCACGTCGCCGTTTGCCAAAGTTTTCGAAATCCGCAAGCTTCAGTGCTTGGTTCACAATCGCCAGAAAGTCACCGCTGTCGTAGGTGTTGATCGGCGTCTTGAATGGCATGGCCGACGGCGGAATGAGATTCTTTTTGCGCAACCGCACCGGATCGATGCCGGTAATGCGCGCGGCTTCTTCCACGACGCGTTCAAGTGCGTAATTTGCTTCCGGGCGTCCCGCGCCTCGATAAGGTCCGATCGGAACCGTGTTGCTGAAATAGCAGGCGACAGAGACATCGATCTTTGGAATGCGGTACATGCCAGGGAGGCAGCGTGCGAAATTGTTGGTGTTGATGCCGACGCCTGCGGTGCTCACATAAGCGCCCTGATTGCACAGGTGTCGCACGCGGAGCGCCAGGAATTTCCCCTTTTCATCGAGTGCCAGTTTGACCTCGGTCACGGTATCGCGTGCCTGCGTGTCGGTGAGGAAGGCTTCCGAACGAGTCGACTGCCAATGCACCGGACGGCCGAGCTGGCGCGAGGCCACCAGCAAGGCTGGATATTCGGGGTAAGGCGGCGTCTTCATGCCGAAGGCACCGCCGACATCCTCGGTAATCACGCGCAGCTTTTCAGGCGCAAGACCCATGACGCCGGCAGTAAGGTTACGCAGCGAGTCGGCGCTCTGTGAGCAGACGTAGAGCGTGTAGCTGTCATTTGTCTTGTCATAGACGCCGGTCGAGCCGCGCGTCTCCATCGACGCAACGACCATGCGCTGATTGACGACGCTCACCTTGGCAACATGCGGTGCACTGGCGATGGCTTCCGCAACATCCCGCTCATTCTTTTCGTCAGGCACCGGGCCAGGCCAGTCAACGCAGAGGTTGCCCGGCGCTTCGGCATAAAGCTGGGTGCCGTCTTTTCTCATGGCATCATGCAGATCGATCACCGCCGGCAATTCCTCGTATTCGACCTGCACAAGATCCGCTGCGTCCTGCGCGGCAGCTATCGTCTCGGCGACCACCATTGCGACAGGATCTCCGACATGCATGACCTTTTCACCCGCCAGCGAGGGCCGGAACGGCATGATCATCTTAGCGCCGCCGCGTCCCGGCACAGGCGGATGGCGTGACACGCTGCCGACATTCGCCGCCTTCATGTCTTCGGCAGTCAGCACGGCCAGGACTTTCTTCGCCTTGCGCGCTTCATCCGCTCTGACCGAAACGACACGTGCGTGCGCGTGTGGTGAACGTACAAAAGCGGCGAAGCCGGTATTGGGGAGTCGGGGGTCATCCATGAAGCGGGCGGCTCCGCGCACCAGGGCATCGTCTTCAACGCGCGGTGTGTGCTTCGGATTGGCGGGGCTTGTCGTCATGTGTGGTCCGGGAATGCATGCGGGGTCTCGTTTATAACCGAAAGCACAGGGCACAACAGGGGCTTGCGTCTATCGGCAGCCTGCGGCACTGAGGCCATTGTAGCCGCACAACGTGCGGCGCCTTTCGGATGGTGAAATGAGCAAAGTGCGGATTATCGATACTCACACGCATGTCTTGACCCAGGAGACCGCCGCGCTGTTGCGCAAGGAGGCTCCGAAGGTGCCAGTGACGATAACGCCGATCGATGAAACATCGGCCACGCTCGATGTTGGCGGAATTGCCTACCGACCCTATCCGCGCGGAGGCTTCGATATTGAGCACCGATTGCGCGACATGGATGCGG
>JANWKN010000187.1 GCA_025451355.1 Pseudolabrys sp.
CTTTTCCTTTCCTGGCGTCGCCATTTGCGCTCGATCTCGCCTGCCAGGTTTTCCTGGCATCGATCGGCGCACTTTCGCTGATGCTCCTTACCGGCTATGCGGGGCAAATCTCGCTCGGTCACGCTGGGCTGCTTGCAGCGGGCGCCTTCACAACCGGAATTCTTGCGCGCGAAATTGCCGCGCCGTTCTGGATCACGCTGCCGGCGTCGGCGGTCACCGGCATCGTGCTGGGCTTTGTTTTCGGCCTGCCCTCCTTACGGCTTCGCGGCCTCTATCTTGCGGTCAGCACGCTGGCGCTGCATTTCGTCGTCATCTATCTGGGCGGGGAATACGAAACCAAGCGTGGCTTCTCGACCGGCATTGTGATCGAGCCGCCTAGTCTCGCCGGCATCAAGCTCGGTGGACGCGGCTGGTATTTCGTCCTGTTGCTGGCCGCGGTTGCGGCCCTTTTGATATGCGTCAACCTGCTGCGAAGCCGCAGCGGTCGCGCCTGGCGGGCCATCCACGTCCGTGAAACGGTGGCCGAGGCCCTCGGCATCGGCATCGCGCGCTACAAGCTTCTTGCGTTCGTGATCTCTTCCAGCATGACCTCGGTTGCCGGCTGTCTGTTTGCCTATTACCGCGGTTTCGTTTCGGTCGAAGCCTTCGATCTGTTCGTGGCCATTCAATACGTTGCGATGATCATCATCGGAGGCATGGGCTCGCTGTTGGGGGCGCTGCTGGGTGCGATGTTCGTCACCGTTTTCCCCTACCTGATCGAGGCCTTGCTGCGACTACTGCCAAACGCCCAGAAACTTGCGGGCGACATATTTGCCGTGAACTACGCCGCGTTCGGCGTGGTGATGATCCTGTTCCTCGTCTTCGAACCGCTCGGTCTCGTGGGGATCTGGCGACGTTTACAGAGCTACTTCCTCCTCTGGCCCTTCAGATACAAGCCGCTGGCAGGAGCCCGCAAATGACCGCTCCCCTCCTCCAGGTCGACAAGATCGAAGTGGTCTACAAGCGCGTCATTACTGCCGTGCAGGGCGTGACGTTGTCGGTCGGGGAAAGGCAAATTGTCACGATCCTCGGCACGAACGGTGCGGGAAAAACCACAACCCTGCGCGCAATCTCCGGATTTCTCGGCATCGACGACGCGCGCATCACCGAAGGAACGGTGATCTTCAAAGGCACGCGGATTGAAAACGAACCGCCGCACAAGATCACCGGCAGGGGAATCGTCCTCGTGCCGGAGCGCGAAAAGGTGTTCCCCAATCTCACAGTCGCGGAAAATCTCACGGCTCCCGTGTCCCGCGCCGCGCGTTCAGACGAACGCGCCTATCACTTCTTTCCCCGCCTGGCCGAACTGCGAGGCCGAACCGCCGGTCTCCTCTCGGGCGGCGAGCGGCAAATGTTGGCGATTGGCGCCGCGCTGATGTGCCGACCACAACTGCTGTTAGTTGACGAACTGTCGCTCGGCCTTGCACCCGTTGTCGTGCAAGACCTCACCCGCCGCCTCAGATCGATACGCGATGAACTCGGCATCGGTATCCTGCTGGTCGAACAAAGTGCAGCCGCTGCGCTGGAGATTGCCGATTATGCCTATGTGATGGAAAACGGGCGCGTTGTTCTCGATGGGAATCGTGAACGGCTGAGAGGCCACCAGGATGTGCAGGAATTCTACCTTGGCCAAGCCGCTGGCGGGCGCCGCTCATACCGCGACGTGAAACAATATCGGCGCTCGCGGAGGTGGTATGGCTGAGCTTGCGATCGAGCGTCTGTGTCTGCGCTTCGGCGGGCTGACCGTGCTCGATAACGTGTCGTTCGCGGTCGGCCAAGGCGAATTGTTCGCGCTGATCGGACCGAACGGCGCCGGCAAGACCAGCGTGCTCAACTGCATCAGCGGCATCTATCGCGGCAACGGTTCAGTGCGCTTTCGCGGGACGGATATCGCCGGCCTTGCGGCGCACGAAATCGCTGGTCTGGGTGTCGCACGCACGTTTCAGCACGGTGAACTTTTTCCGCAGATGAGCGTGCTGGACAATTTGTTGACCGGGCGCCACACGCGCATCCGAACCAATCCGCTGGCCGAGATACTTTTTCTGCCGAGCGTGCGCCGGGCTGAAATCGCACACCGAGAGGCCGTTGAGCGGATCATCGACGTTGTGGAGCTCGAACGTTATCGCCACGCGACTGTCGGTGATCTGCCGTTCGGACTGCAGAAGCTCGTCGGCTTTGCGCGCGCTTTGGCGCTCGAGCCTTCAATCATGTTGCTCGATGAACCTTCGGCCGGGCTCAATCGCGAGGAGCGCGAGGACCTGGCCCGCTTCATTTTGCGGCTCAAGCACCAGCTCGGAATGACAATGATCTGGATCGAGCACGATATGCAGATGATCGCGGACCTCGCCGACCGCATCCACGTTCTCGACTACGGGAGAACAATTGCGGAAGGCACGCCCGACGCGGTCCTCACCAATCCGGACGTTTTGTCGGCATATCTCGGCACCGTCGATACTACCGCGGCGCCGCGTCAATCTGACGCCTGAGGGTTTCGACCAGATCCGCTATCCGCCGGTCATTCGGAGCGATCTGAGCCAGGCGCTGCGCGTACTCCAGGGCAGATGCGATGTTGCCACCGTCGCGATTGAAGGTAACCAAAGCGAGTAACGACTCGCGGTCTGTTGGGTGCTTCGCCAGATTGTCTTTGAGCACCGCGATCGCATCGTCGGCCTGTCCCGCCGAATGAAGACCGACGGCATAAACATAGGCGTAGTGGGCCTGATCCGGCGCGAGCTCAGTCGCGCGTTTAAGCTCCGGCAGCGCGTCACTTTGCTTCTTTTGGCGCACGAGCGCCAAGCCAAGCGCATAGCGAAGGCTCGCATCCTGAGGGTTGGTCGACACCGCATCGCGCAGCACGGTCACTCCCTCCTCCTCACGCCCCAATGAGCGATAGAGGTCGGCGAGATTGATGGCTGCGGGCGCAAACTGCGGGTTGAGGCGGCGCGCGGCTTTGAATTCGGTTTCGGCGTCGGCCGTCTGGCCTCGCTGCGCCAGAAAATTCGCCAGCGTGACACGCGCTTCAGGCCGATCCGCATTGAGACGTTGCGCTGCAACGAACTCCGCCGCCGCCTTATCGAAGCGTTCCCGGTCGGCCGCGGGTTGGCTGGCAGTCGAAGTCGCCGCGAGCAAAGCCAAGGCGCGGATTCGGACACCCTGAATTGGATCCGACAGGAGAGGCGAAATGAGCGGCCACAGCTGGTTGGCGGGGACGCGGCCCAACATTTCCAGCGCGGCCATGCGTACCATCGGATCGCTGTCAGACAGGGCTTCTTGCGCCAGCCCGAAATTGGCGGGAGAAATATAGCCACCGAGTTCAATCAGCGCGCTGGCACGAGCAACGGCCGGCGCATTCCTGTCGGAAACCACCTCATTGAGAAGTCTTCCCGCATCCGGCTGCTGCGTCCACGCCGCATGGAAAGCCGCCGCGTATGTCTGGAACCCTTCGCGCCGGGGCCCGAACCACGTTTCAATGGTGGTCGCCGCCCATTGAGCCGATTGATCGCGGTGACAATCGTTGCAGGCATTCGGTGTACCGAGCTTCACCGACAAATCCGGCCGTGGAATCCGGAAACTATGGTCGTGCCGACGGTCGACCACCATGTAGCTGCGCTCGGGCATGTGGCACGACACGCACGAGACAGCGCTGCTCACGTTTTCATGATGACGATGCGACACGCTCTCGTATTTGGCGGGCGTGTGGCACTGCAGGCAGACGCCATCACCCGGCGCGCGCAACGTGGCGCTATGCGGGTCGTGACAATCGCTGCAGGTCACGCCTGCCGCAAACATCTTGCTCTCCTTGAATGGAAGATAGTTGTAGAGTTCCTCGACATCGCGCATCTGTCCGTCAGCGTACGACAGGTTGCGATACATCGGCGTTGGCAGATGCGTGTTGGAAAGCAGCTGCCCCGGAACCCATTTTTCCGAGAATTGCGCGCGCCGTGCGTGACATAGACCGCACGTTTCGACTTCCTTGCGCAGACCCAGCGGCATGCCGTTGCGTTGGGGCATTCCGGTCTTTTCGTTCTGCGTCCAGGTCGTGCCGGCTCGTTCGTCGAACTGCACCAGGAGGCCTTTGGTCCGGTCTTCCTGCTTGCTCGCGGGCCACCAGCTTTTTTTATCCTGCGCCCACGCGACATGACGCGAGCCGGCCCCGTGGCACGCTTCGCAGCCGACGCTGATCTCCGCCCATTTCGTCGCAAAACGATCGGCGGCAGCATCGTAATTCTTCTGCACGCCGGTTGAATGGCATTCCGCGCACATGAAATTCCAGTTCTGATTGAGTTTTGTCCAATGCAGAACGTCGTCGTGGCGGATGTTCTCGTTCGGATAGAGATGGAACCAGCGCTGGCCGCCTTTGTCTTTCGGCCGGCTGTCCCAGGCAATCGACAAAGCCTGCAATCGTCCATCGGGAAATTCGATCAGGTACTGCTGAAGGGGATCCACGCCGAATGTGTATTTCACCCGATACGTTGCCAGCTTGCCGTCAGGTCCGTCGGTCTCGACAAAAAAATTCCCGTCCTTGCGAAAGAACCGGGACTGGACCTCGAAATACTGAAAACTTGCATCGTTAAAATCACCGAGCACCGACTTGTCCGTCGCATGAGCCATTGCGCGCTCATGCTGGGACGAGTGCCAAAGCTTGTTTTCGACTTGATGGCAGCCGGCGCAAACCTCACTCCCGGCAAACGTTGCCTCGCCCGCCGATGCCGGTGCGCCGGAACGGTTGGAGAGCAGCTGCCAGGACACAACACCAGCTCCCGCGAACAGGATGACGACGGCCAGCGCACTCAAAATCGACTTTCGGGAAATCATTTCAAAATGCCCGCGATTGCTTTCCACGCTTGATTTTTCAGATTCACGATCGGTGGATTGGCCAGTTCCAGCGCTGTCTCGACCTTCGTATTGCAGCCGGAAACAAGCCGCGAAATTTCGATTTCACCATCCGTGTAATAACGGTCGCCCTCGCCATTCCGCCCAAAGAGTGTACGACCGACGCCGGTAACTTCGTAGATGGCCTCCACGACTTTAACGGCCCTCAGGTCATTGGTGAGGCGGTCGCGCTCGGCGTCGACGTCCGGTCCGATATGGTGCGTGACTTGCCCCGTGTCGCGGCTCAGACCAACGTCTTTGTCGAACGTCGCGGAGCCGAGCCACACTGGACGACCTTCCTGTCCGGCTTTCAACACCTCCCAGAAACGGACGTGCTGACGACGATCGGCGCTCGTGCCGTCCGGCTTTTCGAACGCAAGATCCTCACGTCTGCCATCGTAAAACAGACTGCTGACCGGCGCATCGCGATAGGGTCGGTCCAGAACAACACTGCCGATGATTTCCACGCTTGAGCGCAATGTGATCGGATCGGCGGGATACCAGGCCGCAGCATGCATGGCGCACAGAACGTCGGCCTTGGCGCCGACCAGTCCGACATTGATCGGATCACCCGGAATGCCTTGGGCCGTGCGAGTCACCATCGGATGTCCCGCCAGCCCCTTTTGATGCTCGTAGTGAGTCCAGGCGAAAGGCAGGGCGATATAGGCGATGATCCCGTAAGCGACGAGAAACACCACCGCGGCAACGATCGCCGTCCTCAACCTTGAATGGCGACTTGCCATGGGGCGGATGCGTCAAAAACTCGGATCGAGAATGCTGTCCATGCTGTCGCCGAGGTTCGCCGGAACATAGGGAGCGGGGACATAAGAATCGATCGCATCCATGGCATTGAGAGACCCGCCATCCCCTCCCGGACCAATATTAGCCCAGTTGCGGTATGCCGCGTACGCTTCGGGCGTTCCGACATAGGCACAGTTACAGCGTTCGGGGTCGGCGTAGACGTAATAGAGCCTGCCGTCTCTTTTCCGCGTTACGAGCTTATCCGGCGGAAGCGATCGGAGAAGAGCGGTTTTCTCCGGCGTGGTTGCATATTTCACCACGAAGCCCGCCTGCGTGAACAGGTTGTCGGGGATGACAATGGTCTGTTGGGCAAGCGCGACCGAAAATCCAAACACAACCAGCACGGATGCGATAGCGACACGACATTTCGACATTACCAATACTCTCTCGAAATCAGTTTGGGGGGGGACCGGGGTTTTGCAGCTGAAGAGGGAATAGTCCCTGTGCATTTTCCGAAGAGGGATACTGCATGGGTTGCGCCGCTTGCTGCGAACCGGCGGCCGGGTTCATAATACATACTCCACCGACGCCGCTCACGGTCTCAAGACATTCCTGCTGAGTGTAATAGTTGCATTGCTGTTCGTCGCCGTCCAAGAGCGCACACCACGTAGGGGTCTGCGCGTAAGCCGTGTCGGCAAGCAGGACAATCGTGCCCGCGGCAACAGCAAGAAGTGTACATGTTACTTTCATTGATCTCTTCCTTTTAAACCCCGGCCGGGATTGATCCCGTTTGTAGTGTCATCGTTTCAAGCGCGCATCAGGCACGAAGCAGCGTCGAGCTTGTGCCATTCAAAGTCAGGCGGCGTTGCGCCATCAAATATTGCAGGCGTTGACTGGCCAAGCTTATGGCGCCCATCTCTCCGGGCTCGACCTTGCCGGCGGAACACTTCTCCAATTCATCTTTGAGAATTTCGTCGATCTGCTGTTCGATCGTCGCCAATTCTGCTTCGGATTTGACCTCATTGATCTTTCCCACCAACGCGTACAGCCGCATTGACGGCCGTTCGTCCGGTTTACCGATGTCCCTCGTCATGAATTTCCAGATCGCCGCCAGTATCGACATCATCGTTCCAAGCAGCATCGATCCATAGAAAAATTGATCGCCGTATTTGTCGAAGACCGTTTTTTCGTCGCCATCGAAAACCGCCGCCGCTCCCGGGTGAATTGGAACGTATGCGTCCTTGTCGGTGCTCGGCGAAGTGATCTGGGCGAGAAGCGGATATTCGCCGGCCAGATCCCGGCGTGCCTCCATCATCGATTTGGTCAGCCCCGCCACGACGTCATCGCTCAGATTCTTGTTGGCGACGAGATAAAACGGGACACGCAAGGTCGTTAGATCGTCATCGGGCACGGGCGGAGACCCGCGCAGCGTCCCTTTCGGCAGCTCATAACTCTTATACGGCGGCGAAACCGCCTCGATAGCGCCCGCCGACTCGATGGGCACGAGGCCAAGCGGAGCCTTCGCGTTGCGCGGGAAAATCTCGCGAAGCATCGTGATGTACTTTTCTGAAAGAGGCATCACCACCAGAAGGGCCTGGATTTGCCTGGTCTGAAACGCCTGCGGTACCTCCGTCAGCGTGAGATCCTTGAAATTCACTTTCACCGATTCAAGGGCATATTCCTTCGTGACCGCCGCAATCACCTGGCGGTTAGTATCGCCGGCAATAACACCGACCGTTTTCCCCTTGAGTCCGTCCATATCCTCAATGGGACTTGCGGGTGGCACCACGATGAGCACCACGCCGTGAGTCACCGTCAGGACGGTGCGGGCGAGCGACAGATCGACCGTATCGGCCCGGGCAATCGTAAGATCCACTTTGCCCGCGGCAAATTCTTTCGCCGCCTCCTGTGCCGTCGCCTTATCCACCACCTTCAGCCGCACGGGCGCATTCGTGGAGGCCATGCGTGCGGCTATCGCCGACATGATGCGCGGCACATCGCCGTCAAGCGAGCCAGTCGCGATCGTCAGCGTGGTGGGCTGGGTGAAATAGCGATATTCGAAAAGTCCGGCACCGGCCCCGAGAATACCGAGGCTGAGTACGAGCACGATTCGCAGCCAGCGCGGCAACCGGCCCGACATAAGTGCAACAATAACCGCAAGCGCGCCCGCTACGATCGCGACCTGCTGATATTGCTCGCGCTCCATATGAGCGGTGCCCTCCTAACTCAGTTCTTCGGCAGACTCTTCACATCCTTTGCCATCTGCAGGCAGGTCAGCAGTTCGACATAGCTTTGCGGGCCGGCAACATCGCCCACCATCTGCGAACAGCGCGACCTGCTTTCAGGAGCAAA
>JANWKN010000188.1 GCA_025451355.1 Pseudolabrys sp.
GTGGAAGCGCTTTCTCCGCATCGCCGGGTGGCTCGAAGGTTGGGAGCGCGAGCGCCGCGGTGGCGCGACCAAAATATTTGCCGAAGTGTCGGGGAAACATGCGATCCCACTTGGTAAAACCGAATTTATCCTCACCGCGCGTGCGGATCGCATCGAGCGGCGCACCGACGGCCGCTACGCGCTCCTCGATTACAAAACAGGTCAGCCGCCGACCGACTCGCAAGTGCGCAGTGGGCTTGCCCCCCAGCTCACACTGGAAGCGGCCATCCTACGCAATGGCGGTTTCCCGGAAATCCCTGCCGCCTCGTCGGTGTCGGAAATCGCCTATGTGCGGCTAAAGGGTGGCGATCCGCCGGGTGAGCCGAGGAGCATCAAGATCGAAGGCGGTACGCCCGACAGCCACGCCGACCTTGCGCTGCAAAAGCTCGCGGGCATCGCGCAGAGATTTCTTGTCGAGGGCGAGCCTTACCGCTCGCTCGTGCACCCGATGTGGAAGACGCATTACGGTGACTATGACCATCTTGCGCGCGTCAAAGAATGGGCAGCCTCGGGCGGCGAGAGCGAGGACGAGTGGTGAACCCTGCGCGCCAGATTCCGGACGCCGCGAGGGTCCGCCAGATCGCAGCCGCCGATCCCGAACGGTCGGTGTTCGTGTCCGCCAATGCAGGCTCCGGCAAAACGCACGTGCTGGTGCAGCGGGTGATCAACCTACTGCTGCGCGGAGTCGAGCCCGAAAAAATCCTTTGCGTCACTTTCACGAAAGCCGCCGCCGCCAACATGGCGACCCGCGTCTTCGATACCTTAGCGGAATGGACCTCGCTCGACGACGCCGCGCTCGACGCGCGGATCAAGCTCGCGACCGGCAAGCCGCCCGATGCGTCACAGCGCGCTCGCGCGCGCCGGCTTTTCGCGGCTGCGCTGGAAACGCCGGGCGGGCTGAAGGTGCAGACCATCCACGCCTTCTGCACGCGCCTGCTGCACCAGTTCCCGTTCGAGGCCGACGTCGCAGCACGCTTCGAGGTGCTCGATGAGGCCACCACCGCGCAGCTGCTCAACCAACTGACACTTGTCGTGCTGCTGGAGGGCGCGACGGCGCCCGACAGTCTGCTCGGCAAGGCGCTTGAAGTTGCCATCGCTGCCGCCGCCGACACCACCTTCAAGGAGGTGATCGCGGAAACGATCGGCAAGCGCGATCTCATCACGCAGTGGATCACCCGCGCGGGCGACGTCCAGCAGGCGATCGATGAATTGACCGGTACTTTTGATCTTGCGCTTGGCGACACCATCGCCGCCGTCGAAGCGGACTATTTGGTCGCTTCGCACATCGCGCAAAGCGAATGGCCGGCGTTGATCGAAATATTTTCGGCCGGCAGCAAGAACGACAAGGAGCGTGCTCAATCATTGTCCGCCGCCCTGCGCTCTTCAGGACGCGAAAGGGTCGAAAGCTATCTCGACGTGTTTTGTACCGATGCGCGCACGCCGCGTACCAACATCGTGACCAAGAAGGTTTCCGACGCCGACCCGCAATTGGCTATGCGTCTCAATGCCGAACAGGAGCGCGTATGTAAATTGCTGACGCGCGAATTCGCCTTGCGGGCACGTGATCGCAGCGCGGCGCTGATCACGGTCGCCGCGGAGGTTATCGAGCGCTATCGTAGGGAAAAGGAACGGCGCGGGCTGCTCGACTACGAGGATTTGATCGATAAGACACTTACGCTGCTCCGCGATGCCTCGACCAAGAGCACGGCAGCGGCCTGGGTTCTGTACAAATTGGATCTCGGCATCGACCACGTGCTCGTCGACGAGGCGCAGGACACGAGCGATAAGCAATGGGAGATTATCAAGATTCTCGCCGCGGAATTCCTGCCGGGCGGCGCGCGCGAAAACGTACGCCGGACTTTGTTCGCAGTCGGCGATGAGAAGCAGTCGATCTTCTCGTTTCAGGGCGCAGTTCCGCACAAATTCGTCGAGATGCGCGGTCATTTTCGTGCGCTGCACGAAAAGAGCGAAGTGGTTTTTGCAACCGAAAAGCTTGATTATTCGTTCCGATCGGCCGTCGGTATCCTTAATGCCGTCGACGCCGTGTTCAAGCAGCCCGAGGCGTTCCGCGGATTGACCATCGATCCAACCTGGACCGTCCACCAAGCGTTACCGGATGCGGTCCCTGGTGAAGTGGAAATCTGGGATCTGACAAGGCCAGACAAGAACGATTCCGGTAAGGAAGGCTGGGACGCGCCATTCGACACCACCAGCGAGACCAGTCCTTCGGTCAAGCTCGCTGCCAAGATTGCGCGTACGGTGAAAGGTTGGATCGCCAATGGCACGCGGCCGGGCGAGGTGCTCATTCTCGTGCGCCAGCGCGGTCCCATGTTCGAGGCGGTGATCCGCGCGCTCAAACACGCGCAGATCGAGGTCGCGGGCGCCGACCGGCTGGTGCTGACCGAACATATCGCCATCATGGACCTGCTGGTGCTCGGCGATGCGCTGTTGCTCCCGGATGACGATCTTGCACTGGCGACCGTGCTGAAGAGCCCGCTGTTCGGTCTTAACGACGAGCAGCTTTATAAGCTCGCCTACCAACGCAAAAGTTCTTTGCGCTCAGCACTGCGTGCAAAAGCCAGCGAAGATGCCGCGTATGAAGTGGCTGCGTCTGTGCTCGATGTTCTGGCGCAAAAGGCGCATACATCGTCGCCTTTTGAATTCTACGCGCACGTGCTGGGCGCGCATAAAGGCCGTGCCAAAATTCTAAGCAGGCTCGGCACTGAGGCATCGGATCCACTCGACGAATTCCTGAATCTCGCACTGGTGTATGAACAACGAGAAACACCGTCGCTACAAGGTTTTCTCAACTGGATTCGGGCGGCGCAGAGCGAAGTCAAGCGCGACATGGAGATGGCGCGCGACCAGGTGCGGGTGATGACCGTGCACGGCGCCAAGGGTCTCGAAGCGAGAAATGTCATTTTCATCGACCACACCACCACACGCGCGGAAGGCGCGCATCCACCGCGTCTGCTTACCGTGCCGATCGCCAGCGCACCGCCGGGAGCTACCGCGCTGATCTGGGGTTCCCGCCGCGACAGAGATGTCGGGCCGATGAGCCAATCGCGCGCGCAGGCCCTCGAAGCGGCGCGCGACGAATATCGACGACTTCTCTATGTCGGACTGACGCGCGCCGCCGATCGTCTGCTGGTCTGCGGTGCGCGGGGCGTTAACAAGGCGCCGAAAGGCTGCTGGCATGATCTCGTGCTGACTGCGCTTCAGCCTTTGTCGGAAGAAATCAGCAATGACGAAGGCCAAGTGTGGCACTTCTGCAAGAGCGTCGCTGCAGCCGCGGGACAAGCACCATCGCCGCAGGAACACGCCCCGCTGCCGGCTTGGCTCTTGTCGAGGCCGCCACTCTCGCCATCGGCGCCAATGATCTTGCGGCCATCCGATACAACCGACGACGAGCCGCGGCGCGTTGCCGGGAGGGCCGAGCGCGAAACGGCACGCCAGCGTGGTTTGTTGGTTCACCGTCTCTTGCAGTCATTGCCGGATGTGCCGCCGGACAGGCGACATAAAGCCGCTGAAGACTATCTGGCGAAAACAGCACGCGAATTGCAGCATGCGGATTGCGCTCGCCTGGCAGAGCAAGTCATGGGCGTCATCGATGACGCGCGCTTCCGTGAACTTTTTGTGTCGGGCAGCCGCGCGGAAGTTCCCATCGTCGGAAAGCTCAACGTGGGCGAGGCGTCGGTGCGAATCTCCGGTCAGGTCGACCGACTCTCAGTAACGCAAGGCGCCGTGTTGATTGGTGATTTCAAGACCAACCGAGAGCCGCCGCGCCGAATCGAAGTGGTGCCGCCGGCTTACGTCCGCCAACTCGCCCTCTACCGTGCCCTTCTCCAGAAACTCTACCCCGATAGGCCGGTCCGCGCCGCTCTAGTCTGGTCGGAAGTCCCTGATCTCATGGAGCTTTCTGAAGCGGTGATGGATCAGGCCCTGAAAGAAGCCCTGGCGCAGGTCACCTGCATGTGAGAGCGCCTTGACGCTGCGGGACCGCATTCATACTTTCCAGCCCTCGCAATTTTCTGGGGCGATTCTCTCCCCGCTCAACACAAGAGGTAGTTGTCATGGCCGTCGGCAAAGTGTCGGACGCAAGTTTTGAATCGGACGTTTTGAAATCTGCCGAACCGGTGGTCGTTGATTTCTGGGCGGAATGGTGTGGCCCCTGCCGCATGATCGGGCCGGCGCTGGAAGAAATTGCCGGCCAGCTCGGCGACAAGATCAAGATCGTGAAGCTCAATGTCGACGAGAACCCGAAGACCGCCGGACAATACGGCATCATGTCTATTCCGACCTTGATGCTGTTCAAAGATGGCAAGGAAGCCGCGCGCCAGGTCGGCGCCGCGCCCAAGCAGAAATTGCATCAATGGATTAGTGCCGCCGTATGACGGCGCGATAAAGAACTTGCTGAAACGGCCGGCCGAAAGCCGGCCGTTTTGCGTTAACGGGGAGATGACCCTCGCCTTGCACAAGCCATTCCCCCCGATGGAAGCCCTGTCCGTGGATGAAATTCCCGCGGGCAAGAACTGGCAGTACGAGCCTAAATGGGACGGTTTCCGCTCTCTGATATTTCGCGATGGCGCGGCGATCGAGTTGCAATCGAAGTCCGGCCAATCTCTGACCCGCTATTTCCCGGAACTGGTGGTTAGCGTCGCTTCGCTCAAGCCAAAGCGTTTCGTGCTCGATGGCGAAATTGTCGTGCCGAGCGGACGGGCATTCTCCTTCGATGATCTGTTGCAGCGTATTCATCCTGCCGCGAGTCGCGTGAAACGACTTGCCGGAGAAACGCCGGCTTTGCTCATCGTGTTCGATCTGCTGATCGGGGATGACGGACAAAGTCTTGTGAAGACGCCGCTCGCCAGCCGGCGCAAATTGCTGGAAGCTTTCGCCCGCAAATATCTACCCGGGCAGAAAACCATCCGGCTGTCGCCGGCGACAACAAAGATTGCAATTGCCAAAAAATGGCTCAAGCAAGTGGGAGAAAATCTCGACGGCATCATCGCCAAACGCAGGGACCTGCCCTACGAGTCCGGCAATCGCCTTGGCATGCAAAAAATAAAGAACTACCGGTCTGCCGACTGCGTGGTGGGCGGCTTTCGCTACAACGAAGGAAGGCGCACGGTCGGCTCGCTGTTGCTCGGTTTGTACGATGGGCAAGACCTGCTGAACCATGTCGGCTTCACCTCCGCGCTCAAGAGCGAAGAGAAGAAAGCGCTCACCGTAAAACTTGAAAAACTAATCGCAGCTCCCGGCTTCTCCGGCGACAAGCCGGGCGGCCCGAGCCGCTGGTCGACGAAACGCTCGGCGGAATGGAAGCCACTCAAGCCGAAGCTGGTGGTTGAAGTTTGCTACGATCATTTCAGCGGTGGACGTTTTCGGCACGGCACGCGGCTGTTGCGCTGGCGACCGGACAAGACGCCGCGGCAATGCACGATGGACCAGGTCCGCCAGAAAAAAGCGGATCTGATGAAGCTGTTGAAGTGATCAAAATTGCTGTGGCCGCGATTACTGCGGCAACGTTCCGTTTTCGCGCAGCGCTTCGCCGGCAAGATAGAGCGAGCCGGTAATCAGGATCCGCGGGGGCGGATCGAGTTCGAGCTTGCGCGCGGCTTCGAACGCTTCCGTCAGATTGTCGCGGCTCGTCGCCGACAGGCCAATGGCGCGTCCAGCCCCGGCAACGGCTTCCGCGCTCAAGCCCTTGTCGGCGTTGGGGACGGGTACAGCAATCATCCGGCGGACAAGCCCGGCGAAATTGCTAAGGAAACCCTCACTGTCCTTCGTTGCGAGCATGCCGACGATCAACACCAGCGGCCGCGACACGCGTTCCTCGAGATCGGCAAGCGCCGCGGCGATCGCGCGACCGCCGTCCGGATTATGTCCGCCGTCGAGCCATAATTCGCTGCCGACGGGCGCGAGCTCCACGAGGCGGCCGTGGCCCAGCCGGTGCAACCGCCCGGGCCAGTCGGCCTTGGTCATGCCGGCATCATAGGCGGCGGGCGGAATCGCAAACCGGCCGATCGTGCGCAACGCGGCGATGGCGAGACCCGCGTTCTCGAACTGATGCCTGCCGTAGAGCCGCGGCGGTGGCAGGTCGAGCAACCCGCTTTCATCCTGATACACAAGACGGGCGCGCTCCTCGGTTGCCGTCCAGTCCGCTCCGGCGACCTTCAGCGGCGCCGCGAGCCTCGCAGCCTGCCGTTCGATCACGGCGAGGGCGTCGCGTGGCTGGGATGCGACAATCGCCGGCACGCCGCGTTTGAGAATGCCCGCTTTTTCCGCCGCGATCTTTTCGATGGAATCGCCGAGGAAATCGATGTGATCGATCGAAATGCGCGTGATGATCGTGGCCAGTGGATTGTCGACGACATTCGTCGCATCGAGGCGTCCGCCGAGGCCAACTTCCAGCAACAGAACATCGGCAGTGTGACGTGCAAACAACAGCAAACCGGCCGCGGTGGTGATCTCGAACACGGTGATGGGCGCACCGGCGTTGGCGCGCTCGCATTCCTCCATCGCGGCCGACAGTTCTTCGTCCGAGACCAATGCACTCTCCCCTCGCCCGCCGATGCGAAACCGCTCGTTGAACCTGACGAGGTGCGGCGAGGTGTAGATGTGCACGCGCTTGCCCGCTGCTTCCAGAATCGCGCGCAGGAAAGCGATTGTTGATCCCTTGCCGTTCGTGCCGGCAACATGGATCACTGGTGGCAGCTTTTTCTCGGGATGATCGAGGGTGGCGAGCAGCCGTCGCACGCGGTCGAGCGAAAGATCGATGCGCTTGGGATGCAGCGCAGTCAGACGCGCGACGATGGATTCGGGTGAACTCATGAGTTTTGACGCATCACGTGAACAGCTAGCCGCATTTGTTGTCCGCTTCGTCCCCCCGAGCACGGCCCGAAAGCCATATAGCCGAGAGTCTATGCCCGCGTCCTCCGGATTCCCGCTGGCGCGGAAATGCACGACCAGGAGGACTGCTTTAAAGGGAAAAAGTCAGTCGAAATTATGCATGCGCCGAAACCGGCAGCTGCGGCTGGCCGGCGACCGGCGCCGGCGACCGTGTCAACAACCGGCAGAGCTCGGCAAGCGTCGCGCGCAGTTTGTGCCGGTGCACAACCATGTCCACCATGCCGTGGTCGGAAAGATACTCGGCGCGCTGAAACCCCTCCGGCAATTTCTCCCGGATGGTCTGCTCGATCACGCGCGGGCCGGCAAAGCCGATCAACGCGCCCGGTTCGGCGATCTGCACGTCGCCAAGCATCGCGTAGGATGCAGTCACGCCGCCGGTCGTGGGATTGGTCAACACGACGATGTAGGGTTTGCGCGCCTCGCGCAACATCTGCACACCGACTGTCGTACGGGGAAGCTGCATCAGCGAAAGAATGCCCTCCTGCATTCGCGCACCGCCCGATGCCGCGAACATGATAAATGGCGTCTGCCGGCGCACCGCCGTTTCGAGGCCGGTGATCACAGCCTCGCCGGCCGCCATGCCGAGCGATCCGCCCATGAAATCGAAATCCTGAACGGCAATCGTGACCATCTGACCTTCCAGTCGGCCTATGCCGACCTTCACCGCGTCCTGCAATCCGGTCTTGGTCCGCGCATCTTTGAGGCGATCGGCGTAGCGGCGCTCGTCGCGAAATTTCAGCGGGTCGACCGGTACCTCGGCCAACACTATGTCTTCGAATTCCCCGCCGTCGAACATGGACTTCAGGCGCATCGGCGCACTGATGCGCATGTGATAGTTCGAGCTGGGGATGACGAACTGATTGGTCTCAACGTCTTTGTAAAAGACGAGCTGACCGGTCTCCGGACACTTGATCCAGAGATTTTCCGGCGTCTCCCGACGCAGGAAGCTGCGGATTTTCGGCCGGACGACGTTGGATATCCAATTCATGGGCCCTACCTCTATACGGCCGATTCGACAAAATTATAACCGAAGGCCGGGTCAAATGTTCACGGCGCCGTGGCGCGCCGGGCAGAACGCACGCCTTGCGCCAGAGCCGACACCAGCTCGGTCACGGCCTTTACCGTTCGGGTCCCGGGTTTGCCGGCTTTGTCGAGGCTTTTGAACATCGCGTCCACGAGCGCCGACCCCACCACGACACCGTCGGCGCCCTCGGCAATGGCGCGTGCCTGCTCAGCAGTCTTCACCCCGAAACCGACCGCGACCGGAAGTCGCGTATGGCGTTTGATCCGGGCGACCGCGCCAGTCACCTTGCTTGTGTCCGGCGCCGCGGTGCCGGTGACGCCGGTCACCGAGACGTAATAGACAAAGCCGGACGTGTTGGTGAGCACCTTCGGCAGACGCTTGTCATCGGTTGTGGGTGTCGCCAATCGAATAAAATTGAGTCCGGCTTTCAGGGCCGGCAGACAAAGCTCCTCGTCTTCCTCCGGCGGCAGATCCACGACGATAAGCCCGTCGACGCCGGCCGCTTTGGCATCGGTGAGAAAACGTTCGCTGCCGTAGATGTAGATCGGGTTGTAATATCCCATCAGAATGACGGGTGTCAGATCATCGTCCTCCCGAAATTCGCGCACGAGTGACAGCGTTCGCGTCATGCCTTGACCCGATTTGAGTGCGCGCAAGCCTGCCGCCTGGATCGCAGGGCCGTCGGCCATGGGGTCGGTGAAGGGCATGCCCATCTCGATGATGTCGGCCCCGGCTTTCGGCAAAGCCTTGGCGATGGCGAGCGACGTGTTGTAGTCGGGATCGCCCGCCATGATGAATGTGACCAGCGCGGCGCGCCCTTCCGCTTTCAAAGCCGCGAAACGCTTGTCGATACGCGTGCTCATTACGTCTTGCTTTCGAGAAAGGCCTCGACCGACGCGAGATCCTTGTCGCCGCGCCCGGAAAGATTGACCACCATCAAATGATCCTTCGATTTCTTCGCGGCAATCTCCGGCACCCTTGCCAGAGCGTGCGCCGATTCGAGCGCCGGAATGATCCCCTCAAGCTTGCTGCACAGCTGGAAGGCCGCGACGGCTTCTTCGTCGGTGGCTGAAAGAAATTGCACGCGTCCCATATCGTTCAGCCAAGCATGCTCCGGCCCGATGCCGGGATAGTCGAGACCGGCAGAAATCGAATGCGCTTCTTCGATCTGGCCGTCGTCATCCATCAACAAATATGTCCGGTTTCCGTGCAACACGCCCGCGCGCCCGCCGGCAATCGATGCCGCGTGCTTGCAGCTCTTGAGTCCGTGACCGGCCGCTTCCACCCCATAGATTTCGATGGCGTGCTCATCAAGGAACGGATGAAAAAGCCCCATAGCGTTGGAACCACCGCCAATGCAGGCGATTAGGGAATCAGGCAAGCATCCTTCGACAGCTTGCAGCTGCTCGCGCGTCTCGCGACCGATAATCGATTGGAAATCACGAACCATCGCGGGATAAGGATGCGGCCCGGCAACAGTCCCTATGCAATAGAATGTGTCGCTGACATTGGACACCCAATCGCGCAGCGCCTCATTCATGGCGTCCTTAAGGGTGCGGGCACCGGCCTCGACGGCGCGTACTTTGGCGCCGAGAATCTTCATTCTTAACACGTTCGGCTTTTGCCTTTCGACGTCGACAGCTCCCATGTACACGACGCAGGGCAATCCGAATTTGGCGCAAAGTGTGGCGGTGGCAACGCCGTGCATGCCCGCGCCCGTTTCGGCGATGACGCGGGTCTTGCCCATGCGCAAAGCCAACATGATCTGGCCGAGCACATTGTTCACTTTATGCGCGCCGGTGTGATTAAGTTCTTCGCGCTTGAAGTAAATCTTCGCGCCGCCGCAGTGCTGCGTCAGCCGCTGCGCGAAATAAAGCGGCGACGGCCGGCCGACATAGTTCGCAAGATGGTCATCCATCTCTTTCTGGAAGGCGGGGTCGGCCTTGGCTTGCGCGTAGGCCTGCTCGAGTTCGAGGATGAGCGGCATCAAGGTCTCGGCGACGAAGCGTCCGCCGTATATGCCGAAATGCCCGCGCTCGTCGGGACCGGTCCGGAAAGAATTTGGTCGCTGCACCGTCATGCGCGCGGTCCGTTATTTGACGGGACGCACGATTGACGTCTCGCCAAGCTGGAGAGGTGGCGAAAAGAGCTCCGCCTGCGCGAGGCGCGCGGCACGAATGAAGGCCTGGATTTTTTCCGGATCCTTTTCACCTGGTGCACGCTCGACGCCCGACGACACGTCGACACCCGGCGCACGCGTGATGCGAAGCGCTTCCGCCACGTTGCCAGCGTCGAGGCCACCAGAAAGCATGAAGGGCATGCCGACATTCAAATCCTTGAGAAGGGTCCAATCGAAAGCCTTGCCCAATCCGCCGGGACGCGTTGCGTCCTTGGGCGCGCGCGCGTCAAAGATCAATCGGTCCACGACCTGCGCGTACTGGCGGGTCTGGGATAGATCCTTCCGCTCCGCGACAGGCAGCGCCTTCATGACCGGCAGTCCGAAGCGCGTGCGCACCGCGATGACACGGTCCGGCGATTCGCTGCCGTGGAATTGCAGCATGTCCGGTTTGAGCGCCGCCACGATGTCGAGCAGCGTGTCATCATTAGCATCCACGGTGAGCGCGACCTTTCCGGCCCGCCCCTGAACGCGCTGGCCAAGTGTCCGTGCAGCCTCAAGCCCAAGATGACGCGGACTGGGCGCGAAGAACACGAAGCCAACCAGATCGGCCCCGGAATCAAGCGCCATATCAAGCGCTTGCGGGGTCCTGAGGCCGCAGATTTTGATCGACAGTGGCATTGTGAAGCGCGTTCTAGCGCCTTCTCCAATTGGCCGCAAAGCAGAACCACGCGGCTGAGTTAAGGAATTGCTGGTGAAATAGCGGCGCGAGGTGCGGGCTCCGCCGTCGTCGCCGATGCTTCGGGAGCAAAACGGCTGCGGATTGCGTCCATCTCCTGATGCAATGCGCGGACCTCCCCATCAAGCCGGCGCGCCGTCCGCCTCCACTTCGCCTGTCTGATCCATGCGGCAACACCGCCGACCACAACGCCCAGGATCAGCAGTGCGAAGATCATCACGAAGAGGGGGACCGTCGCGGCGTAGGCAGGGCTGGTCGCGGAAAAGGGGTCGAAGGAAACCGTCACCGCCTGCCGATTGGCCACTGCAAAAGCAACGATCACTATCGCCAGCGGAAGGACGATCAGTATCGAGACGATTCGACGCAGCATCTGGGAAATCTGCTCAAAAATGTCGATGGCCGGGACGAACCCGGCCGTGACCATAGCATTCCGTCGGTCGAAGGAACCAGAAACCTAGACGCCGCCGGGCCTGTTGAGCCGCTCGCGCATTTCCTTGCCCGTCTTGAAGAACGGAACCGACTTCTTGTCGACCGCTACATGGGCGCCAGTGCGCGGGTTGCGGCCAGTCCGGGCCGGCCTGTGCTTGACCGAGAAGGCGCCAAAGCCGCGCAATTCCACGCGATCACCCTTGGCCATGGCGCTCGTGATCTCACCAAGGATGGCGTTGACGATGTTCTCGACGTCGCGTTGGTAAAGATGGGGATTCTGCGCCGCAATGCGCTGGACGAGTTCTGACTTGATCATCGACACCGCCCTACCCCATCAGTTGGATGCCGGAGGGTGCCAAAGCGCCAAGAGACCGTCAAGATTAAGTCGCTCTATTGCCTGGACTCCGCCCCATTCCTCAATGCGGTGCGCAATGGCGCTCAAACCCATCGCCTCGAAGGTCCAGGCGGCAAGGTGCAGGAACGAAAGCTCGCTGAAGCGTGGTTGCAGCGAATAATCGCGCACCGGCGTGTTGGCCGGCACCTTTTTCTCTTTCTCCAACCAGGCCAAGGCCGCCTTCTCGTTACCTAGGTCGTCGACCAGCTTGAGATTGATCGCCTGTCTGCCGGTGAAAACACGGCCATCAGCCACCTGCGTGAGCAGGGAGTCGTCCATTTTGCGCCGATCCTTCACCAGCCCCTTAAACCAGCTGTACGAATCGAGCACGATCGACTCGATCGCCGCCCGCGCTTCGGGGCTGGTCGGTTCGAAACCGTTTGGCGCGGCCTTCAAAGGTGAGGATTTCACCTCCTCGACCTTTATGCCGATGGTTTTCAGCACGTCGGTGAAGTTCGGATACTGAAACAGAACGCCGATCGAACCGACCAGCGAGGTTTCCTGCGCCACGATATGTTCCGAGGACAGCGCGGCGATGTAAGCACCAGATGCTGCCAGCCCGTCGACCACAACGACCATGGGCTTCCTGCTGTGCAGGTCGCGCAGCGCATCATAAAGTTGCTCGGAGCCGGCGGTCGTCCCGCCCGGGCTATCGATATGCACGATCACGGCACGCGCGGCAGAACGGCCCAGCCGACCTAAAGCCTCGACGCGGTCCTGATTTCCGCGGATCAGGCCCTGAACCTTGATGCGCACGATATAGGCGCCAGGCGTCGTAATGCCGCTGCCCGGGACGAACAGGAGCCCCGCGCCCACAATGGCAAGCAGGGCAATCGCAAGCGCACTGACACGCCAAAACGTAAGTTTGCGCCTTATGCGACGACGGTCGACGATGGCATCGGCATCGAGCGACATGGTTTTCGCTCCTTCAGTCGAGTCCCACTCTAACCGTTTGCTCCCAATCTTTCTCGGGGCATCCGGCGGACTCTGTCATTTAACGCAAACCCCGGGGAATACCCCGGGGCAACAATTTGGTACCGCAAAGGTCGGCCGTTTACTCCTCGGCCTTTTCGGTCTCAGTCTCAGTCTCGGTCTCGGTTTCGGACTTGTCGCGCTGCTTGAGGGCGGCGCCCAGGATGTCCCCGAGCGAGGCACCTGAATCGGCGGTGCCATACTGGGCGATCGCTTCTTTTTCCTCGGCCACTTCCAGCGCCTTGATGGAAACGCCGACCTTGTGAGTCTTGCGATCGAACTGGGTGACGCGAGCGTCCACTTTCTGGCCGACCGAAAAACGCTCGGGACGTTGTTCGCCACGTTCGCGCGCAAGATCCGCGCGCTTGATGAACGCGACGAGATCGGTTCCGACGATCTTCACGTCGATGCCGGATTCCTTCACCTCGGTCACTTCGCACGTCACAACCGATCCCTTGTTGACATCGCCGGCGGATTCCATCGGATCGCCCGCGAGTTGCTTGACGCCAAGCGAAATACGCTCCTTCTCGACGTCGACATCGAGGACCTGGGCTTTGACCATGTCGCCCTTCTTGTATTCCTCGATGACCTGCTCGCCCGGACGTTTCCAGTCGAGATCGGACAGGTGCACCATGCCGTCGACATCGCCGTCGAGGCCGAGGAACAAACCGAACTCGGTCTTGTTCTTGACTTCGCCTTCCACAGTGGAACCCGGCGGATGTTTCTCGACGAACACTTCCCACGGATTGCGCATTGTCTGCTTAAGACCGAGCGATATCCGTCGTTTCACCGGGTCGACCTCGAGAACCTGCACTTCGACCTCCTGCGAGGTCGATACGATCTTGCCCGGATGAACGTTCTTTTTCGTCCAGGACATTTCCGACACGTGGATCAGGCCCTCGATCCCGGGCTCGAGTTCGACGAAGGCGCCGTAGTCGGTGATGTTGGTCACGCGTCCCTTGAACCGGGCGCCTACCGGATACTTGGCCTCAATGCCCTGCCAGGGATCCTCGAGCAGCTGCTTCATGCCGAGCGAGATACGGTGGGTCTCGTGATTGATCTTGATGATCTTGACCTTCACCTGCTGGCCGATATTGAGCACCTCGGTCGGATGATTGACGCGCCGCCAGGCGATGTCGGTCACGTGCAGCAATCCGTCGATGCCGCCGAGGTCCACGAACGCACCGTAGTCGGTGATGTTCTTCACGACGCCGTCGATGACTTGACCTTCTTCGAGGTTCTGCACCAGCTCTTGACGCTGTTCGGCGCGCGTCTCTTCGAGAACGGTGCGGCGTGACACGACGATGTTGCCGCGACGGCGATCCATCTTCAGGATCTGAAACTGCTGCGGCGCATTCATCAGAGGCGTGACGTCGCGGATCGGCCGGATGTCGACCTGCGATCGCGGCAGGAAGGCCACGGCGCCGTCGAGATCAACGGTGAAGCCGCCCTTGACCTGGTTGAAAATAACGCCCTGAACCTTCTCGCTGTTGTTGAAAGCCTTCTCCAGCTTGCCCCAGCTTTCCTCGCGACGCGCCTTGTCGCGCGACAGCACAGCCTCGCCGAGCGCATTCTCGACTCTTTCGAGATAGACTTCGACCTCGTCGCCGACCTTCAGGCCGGTCTGCCGTCCGGGTCCGGTGAATTCACGCAAGGCCACGCGGCCTTCGGTTTTCAGACCGACGTCGATAACGGCGAATTCCTTTTCGATTGCGACGACCTTTCCCTTGATGACGGAACCTTCCTGCAGGTTTCCGCCGCCGAAGGCTTCATCGAGCAGCTTGGCGAAGTCTTCACGCGAGGGTGCTGTAGCGGTGGCCATGGAGTCTCCTGTTTGCGGCGCGCCGGCGGTTTGATTGGCGTTCCAAACGCGCGGGCCGAAGGTCCCGCAGACCTACGGCGACCTCCGGACTCCCGGATGGCCGGCGCAAAAACCGTGCTTTCGGAACGATGGTTCGGTCAGGCGCGCTTTACGCAGAGGCTCGAGCGGGGCTTTGTCCTCCAAACACGAGGGGTGGTCAGCCACGCCCTCGGCCCGCCCGGCTGGCCTCGACGATGTGGATGGCGGCCCGGATGGCCGCGTCTATATCCAAATGTGTCGTATCGAGCAAGTGCGCGTCCGGCGCCTGCCTTAGGGGGGCAATTGTACGGCTTTGGTCGCGCCTGTCCCTGTTCAGGATGTCGGCAAGCACCTCGGCCTCTCCGATCGATCGGCCTTGGGCCTTGTACTCGGCGGCGCGACGGCGGGCGCGCACTTCGGGCGTCGCGGTAACGTAGATCTTCACGTCGGCATCAGGGCAAATGACGGTGCCGATATCGCGGCCGTCGAGCACGGCCCCGGGCGGCCGCGCGGCAAATTCGCGCTGGAAGGCAAGGAGCGCCTCACGCACCGCCGGAATAGCCGAAACGACCGAAGCCGCCTCACTGATACTGTGAGCCTTCAGCGCAACTTCATCGAAATGCGAGGGATCGAGCGACTTTGCCGCGGCGGCGGCGGCAACAACATCGCCGGGATGTCCGCCAGCATCGAGCACCGCCTTGGCCACGGAGCGATAGATCAGTCCGGTGTCAAGATGGCGCAAACCGAAGTGAGCGGCAAGCCGGTTGCCGAGTGTGCCTTTGCCGGACGCGGCCGGACCATCGATCGCAATGATCATGCGAGATCCGAGCCGATCGAACGCATCAGATCGACGAAGCCCGGAAAGCTGGTTGCGATGAACGCGCTGTCGTCGATGCGCACCGGATTTTCCGTACCAAGGCCCATCATCAATGCAGCCATCGCAATACGGTGGTCCGTGTGCGTCTTCACCTCGCCGCCACCTGCCGGACGACCTTTGCCCTGAATGATCAGGTCGTCACCTTCTATCTCGACCGTCACACCGTTGACGCGCAGCATATCGGCGGTCGCGACCAGACGGTCCGATTCCTTCACGCGCAACTCCTTCAGCCCGCGCATGCGCGTTACGCCTTCCGCGAACGACGCAGCGACGGCCAGGATCGGATACTCGTCAATCATGGACGGCGCGCGTTCCGACGGCACGTCGACCCCCTTGAGCGCGGATGTCCGCACGCAAAGATCCGCGATTTCCTCTCCACCGTCCCGTTTTTCCAGATCCTCGATGTTGGCGCCCATCTCACGCAATGTGGCGAGCAGACCGGTACGCAAAGGGTTGGTCATGACGGCATCGAGAACCAGTTCGGAGTTCGGCACGATCAATGCGGCGACAAGGGGAAATGCTGCCGACGAAGGATCGGCGGGAACCATTACAGCTGCCGGCTCGAGCTCGGGCTGGCCTTGCAGGACGATACGGCGGCCGTGGTCGCCGTGGGCTTTGCTCGTAACCTTTGCGCCAAAATGTTTCAGCAGTCGCTCGGTGTGATCGCGCGTCGCCTCAGCTTCGATCACTGTAGTCTCTCCCGGCGCCGCAAGTCCCGCCAGTAGCACGGCTGACTTCAGTTGCGCCGATGCCACCGGTGACTCGTAGACGATCGGAATCGGATGGGTTGCGCCTTTCAGCGTAAGCGGAAGCCGCCCTCCGTCGGCAACATGGACGACACGTGCACCCATCTTTTGCAGCGGGTCGAGCACACGTTGCATAGGCCGGCCGCGCAAGGACTCATCGCCGTCAAAGGTTGCCGTGACCGCAGCACCCGCCACGGCACCAATCGCAAGACGCACGCCTGTGCCCGAGTTTCCGAAATCCAGCGCGTTAGCGGGTTGCGCGAATCCCCCGATTCCTACCCCGTGGACACGCCAGATCTGATCACCGGTTCGCTCAACCCGCGCGCCGAGGGCACGCATGACATCGGCGGTGCGCAGGACGTCCTCGCCTTCCAGCAGACCTGTGATCGTCGTCTCGCCAACCGTAAGGGCGCCAAGAATTAGAGCGCGGTGAGAAATCGACTTATCGCCCGGCACCCGGACCCGTCCCAGGATCGGGCCGCCTTGGCGGGCTGTGAGCGGGGTCGGTTCTGAAGGGTTCACGGACGGTTTCCTCGGGATCTGCGCCCTCCTAACATGCAGCCGCGCGCGGCGTCATCCCGTCGATTTTGGCTTTCCCGAGGGGGTCTGCGCTATTGACAGGGGCTTCGCAACTAGCCAACTGAAGCACCGATTTAAGCGACCCCATTCGCTAGGAACCTCACTGTGGCTAAACCCGATCTCGGCACAAAGCGCGTCTGCCCCGATACCGGTCGTAAATTCTACGACCTCAACAAGACGCCGGTGATATCGCCGTATACAGGCAAAGTTGTACCCATCGTTGCGCCGACGCCTCCGCGCGCGCGGGCTGAACCCGCTGCGCCGGTACGTCCGGCGCCAGTGGCGCAATCTGAAACCATCGTGCCGGAGACTTCAGACGCCGAATTTGTTTCGCTCGAGGACGCCGAGGCCGAACAGCAGGGCAAGAAGAAGCCGGCCACCGCCGATGCCACGGGCGCTGCAGGCGAGGAGGAAGAAGTCGAGATAGGCGACGAGAGCCTCGACGATGCAGCCTTCATCGAGGAGCAGGAAGAAGGCACCACCGACGTGACCGACATCATCGGCGAGTCGATCGAGAAAGAAGAAGAGAGCTGATCCTTCCGCCGCGCCCCAGATGCGGCGGACGAATTTGCGAATTGGGGCCATAGCTCAGTTGGGAGAGCGCGTGAATGGCATTCACGAGGTCGGGGGTTCGACTCCCCCTGGCTCCACCA
>JANWKN010000189.1 GCA_025451355.1 Pseudolabrys sp.
ACAACGTTTCTTTCTTGCAGAAACCTCTCCATCGAACTTCTCCTCCCGAATTTTCTTGTTTGTTGAGAAGGGCGAATGTCTACGCCTAAAGTAGCATACTGAATTATGTTTAAATTGAATGCGCCAGCAATATCGAGATGATTTAGGACAAAGGGCTAAAGGGGGTGTTCGTCGCGGGTCCTTTGACCCTATTTCGTGAGTATCATACTTTTCAATCACTTATAGACGGTCGCTGATGCGTTTTGTGTGATCTGGGCTGTTCCGGACTGGCTTCAAGGCTTGTCATCGCCCGTGGCCAGTTCTGACTGAAATCCGGGCATGTCGGCTGCCGACTGTCGATCGAGATCAGCAGCTTGGTTGGCAGCTAGATTTCAGAAATTTCCCAAAAACTCCAAAGCTTTATATTTCCAGAAAGCCTAATTGCCACCGAATTTGCCACCGGCTCGCTGAGCCTTTAAGCGGCAAAGCGGTGGCATGGGCTGGGCGGAGGGGGTGGGCATACCCCCTCCGGGGCTATTGGCGGGAGATGGAGGTTCTACCCTCCCCCACTTATAACCAGAATCCGTATACCCATTGCGGGTTAGCGATTTCCAAATACCAATAAAAACCCCGGACGGATTCCATTCGTCGTCCAAATCATGGCCGAAGCCTACGAGGCTGGCCTTACTCCGCAACAGTTTGCGGATACACTGCCCAAACTGTCCCCGTACACGAACTGGGTCGCTTGCCAAACCCTGCGGCTCCCCAGTTAGGGGAAGCGCCCCGACTTTTTTTCGGCTGCAGGAAAATCCCGGATCGCTCCGGTGGCAATTTCTCAATTTTCTCTCATCGAATATTTGTTAAGTAATTGAATCCATTGTAAAGAAAACTTGCGCGAGTTTCCTCTGTGCGATTATCCAACCCGTTCAGACCTTCGCGCGGCCGGCGCCCAGAGTTTTGGGCCGGCGCGCTGATATTGCGGCGGCCGGACGACGTCTGCGCCGAGTGTCTTGGCCGCATGCCAGCCCCAATGCGGATCATCAAGAAAACACCGCGCCATTGAAACCAGGTCTGCTTGCCCCTTGGCGACAATCTCTTCGGCGTGCTCGGGCTTTACGATTAGCCCCACGGTTCGAGTAGGAATGCCGGCCTCCTCTTTCACTCGAGCCGCGATGGACACATTGTAGCCGGGCTCGGTCGGGTTACGGATGTCTGCAGCCACGCCGCCCGATGAAATGCAAATGAAGTCGATCCCTTCGCTCTTCAACGCTCTGGCAATTGCAACCGCATCATCAGGAGTAACTCCGCCTTGGCGCCAGTCGCTCCCGGTGATGCGCGCACCCAACGGTGTCGCTTTCGGCACTACGGCGCGGACTGCACGTGCAATTGACAAAGGAAACCGTAAGCGATTTTCAAAAGAACCACCGTATTGATCGATGCGCTTGTTTGAAATTGGCGACATAAAACCGTGTGCCAGATAGCCATGCGCCATGTGCAGCTCGATTTCGTCGAAGCCAATGCGCAAACATCGTTGCGCCGCCAACACAAAAGCCGCGCGCACGCGTTCCATGTCCGCTTCAGTGACTTCGCGGGGCGTGTGCCAACCGTCCCCGAACGGGATTGGCGAGGCGGCAATGGTAGACCACGGATCAGCCTCCGGTTTAAGCGCGAGCGCACCCTCCCATGGGCGCTGTGCGGAACCCTTGCGTCCCGAGTGAGCGATCTGAATACCAAACTTGGCGCTGCCCATGCGTCGTGCCTGCGCAATTACGCGCGCCAGAGCGGCTTCATTGTCGTCGGAATAAAGGCCGAGACAGCCATGAGTGATACGGCCGTGGCGCTCGACATGAGTTGCCTCCACAATCACCAGCGCCGCGCCGGAATGCGCCAACATACCGAGATGCATGAGGTGCCAATCATTGGCGCAACCGTCATGGGCAGAATACTGGCACATCGGTGAGACCACGATGCGATTGGCAAGGTCTAGGCCCGCCAAACGAAAGGGCGTAAACAAAGTACTGGACATGATGGATTCGACTCTGGCTGACGAGCGCTCAACCTAGCGCTGCTGGATGGACTTCAGGTAGGCAACAATCGCACCGACATCCGTAGCATCGAATGAAAATTCCGGCATATCCGGATGCCCAGACATAATGCCTTCCCCAAGCGACTCCTCTAAAGATTCGATTGGATAGCGTTGACCAAGACTACGGAACGTCGGAGCAAGCTTTTGCGGGCTGTCTCCGATTCGGCCGACTGCATGGCACGAAGAACAGTTGCGGGCAAGCAGCGCTTCGCCGCGCTTAAGGTCCTGCGCATGAGTGACTTGACCAATTGTTATGATTGTTAGAACGACCGCCAATATCCAGCTTTGGATCAAACTACCGGGGGCAAATCCCGCTTGTTGAATGTAGATCGCCGACTTGCCAGCGCGGCCCAGAGTGCGGTTACGCGCTCCGCTTCGCGCAGATGCAAAGCAAGCTGTTCTTTGGTGTAATACCTTACCCATCGGCCGTTGCGCTCAAGATCAAGAATTTGGGCAGGCCGCCGTCGCGACAAGGCGTGCCATTTCTCCGCAATCTTATCGAAGCGAACTGGAATGGCTGCCATTGGGTGCCCCCCGGCACGCGCCAATTCGAGTCGACCGATAAACAACGCATCACGACAACCGAAATTCGCACGGAAACAATGGCATACAGTTGAGCTCGCGTGTACTCCGATTCGTATGCCAAAGAACGCCACAGCCTAAAGGCGGATGTGCAGCCTGTTGGCAATCTCGCCTATGACTCCACGACGGAAAAGGAGCACACAGGTAACGAAAATCGCGCCCTGAATAACCAACACCCATTCCCCGATCGGAGCAAGCTTGAATTGCATCACTAGGATCGCGAAGGCCCCAACAACTGGCCCAAAAATGGTGCCGAGACCTCCGACTAGCGTCATCAGCACAACTTCACCCGACATCGGCCAGTTCACGTCAGTAAGGGAAGCTAGTTGCAGTACAATAGCTTTGGTCGCTCCAGCGAGACCGGCAAGCGTTGCTGAAAGGACAAACGCGACCAACTTATATCGATCGGTTTTGTAGCCCAGCGAAATTGCGCGTGCCTCGTTTTCCCGGATGGCCTTAAGTACTTCGCCAAATGGCGAATGGATAATCCGGTATATGAAGGTAAAGCCCCCAAGGAAGATGATTAGGACGACCGCGTACATCGCCATCTCGTTTCTAAGATCGATAAGGCCGAACAGAGCTCCCCGCGGCACCGCCTGAATGCCATCTTCCCCCCCTGTGAACTTCGCCTGCAAAGCAAAGAAAAACATCATCTGCGCAAGCGCGAGCGTGATCATTGCGAAGTAGATGCCTTGCCGGCGAATAGCCAACGAACCAGCGACCAAGCCGCACACGGCCGCCGTCGCGGTGCCGGTCAGGATTGCAAGTTCGGGCGAAAAGCCCCACGTCTTTGCCGAATAAGCCGAGAGGTAGCTCGCCCACCCGAAATAGAGTGCATGACCAAACGACAAGAGGCCGACATATCCAATCAAGAGATTGAAGGCACACGCAAACAGGGCAAAACACATCGCCTGCATCAAGAAGAGAGGATAGGTCAGGAATGGCGCTATCACGAAAGCCGCTGTCATGATCACAAAGCCGATGGTTTCGCTTTGGCTACGGAGCATGGAAGGCTTTTTGACGAGCGGATTGACGACGTGTTCCATCACGCCCTCCGCCCGAATAGTCCGGCCGGCCTGACCAGTAGCACGATCGCCATAATTACGAAGATCACTGTGTTGGACGCCTCAGGGAAAAATACTTTTGTCAAACCTTCGATTACTCCGAGACCGAATCCTGTGACAATCGCGCCCAGAATCGAACCCATCCCGCCGATCACCACCACGGCGAACACCACAATGATCAGTTCAGAACCCATTTGGGGTGACACATTATAAATAGGAGCTGCCATGACGCCGGCAAAAGCAGCGAGTGCGACGCCAAACCCGTAGGTGAGCGTAATCATCCGCGGCACATTTATACCGAAGGCGCGAACGAGCGTCGGATTCTCGGTTGCAGCGCGCAAATACGCGCCCAGGCGCGTGCGCTCAATCACAAACCAGGTCCCAATACAAATAACGAGTGAAGCCGCGATTACCCAAGCGCGATAGTTAGGAAGAAACATGAACCCGAGATTCTGCCCACCACGCAATGACTCTGGCACCGTATAAGGCAGACCAGCAGATCCGAAATAGTTGCGAGCCACGCCCTCGAAAATCAACGCCAATCCAAACGTGAGCAACAGACCATAGAGATGGTCGAGTTTATATAGGCGCTGAAGGAACACGCGTTCAACGATGATGCCGGTAAAACCGACAATAATTGGCGCGATGATAAGCGCAGGCCAATAGCCAAGGCCGGAATATTGCAAAATCAGGTATGCAGTAAAGGCACCCATCATGTACTGGGCGCCGTGACTAAAATTGATGATGTTGAGCATGCCAAAAATGACGGCCAGTCCCAGACTCAACAGAGCATAGAACGAACCGTTGATCAGACCGATCAATAGCTGACCAAACAGCGCGGCCGATGGTATGCCGAATATCTCGAACATGGGATCACCGTGAAACCGAAGGGCGAGCTTTAGCTCGCCCTTCGAATTTCATCCAGTATTAGCCGCTGACCAGTGGGCAGCTACCTTCCTTCAGCGGGCGAAAAGCCTCGTCAGCCGGGATGGTCGCGCGGATCTTGTAGAAGTCGCCCGGGTGTTTCGACTCCTCAGGCTTCTTCACTTCCAACAGGTAGGCTGGATGGATCTTGCGACCATCGGGGCGTATTGCACCCTTTCCGAACAACGGATCGTCGGTCGGCATCGACTTCATCTGGGCGACAACTGCCTTGCCATCACCGACATTGCCTTTAAGCGCGACCGCGGTCTTGAGATAGTGCAAGACACCGGCATAGACGCCGGCGTGTATCATCGTGGGCCACTTTCCCTGACGCTCCTGTTGCCACCGCTTAGTCCAAGCGCGGTTGGTATCGTTCATGTCCCAATACCAGGTCTCGGTCAGGACCAGGCCTTGCGCTGTCGGAAGCCCAAGTGCGGCAACGTCACTGGCGAACACGAGTAGGCCGGCGAGGCTCTGCCCACCCTTGACGATGCCGAATTCTGCCGCCTGTTTGATTGAGTTAATAGTATCGCCACCGGCGTTCGCGAGTCCGATGACTTTGGCTTTCGATGATTGGGCCTGGAGCAGGAACGACGAGAAGTCATTGGTGTTGAGTGGATGGCGTACCTTGCCGAGCACCTTTCCGCCGGCCCTTTCAACCGCAGCGATCGTATCCCGTTCGAGCGCGTGACCAAAAGCATAGTCCGAGGTCAAGAAGAACCAAGTGCCGCCACCGGTTTTGACAATCGCGGTGCCCGTACCATTCGCCAACATCCACGTGTCGTAAGTCCAATGGATCGTATTGGCGTTGCACTTGGGTCCGGTAAGGTCTGACGCTGCCGCACCGGATACAATGAACACTTTGTTCTTCTGGTTGGCGACCTGGCTAACCGCCAATGCGACGCCCGAGTTGGGAACATCGATGATCATGTCAACCTTGTCGACATCGTACCACTGGTTCGCGATTTGTGATCCGATGTCTGGTTTGTTCTGGTGATCCCCGACGATCATCTCGACTTTCACATTAGGATTGTCTTTTGTGAAATCAGCGATCGCCATTTTGGCCGCCGCGACAGAGCCAGGCCCGCCGATGTCTGCATAGAGGCTCGACATGTCGCTAAGCACACCGATCTTTACATTCACCTGCTGGGCGTTGGCCGGTCCACAGGCAAGAACTGCGGCAAGCGCCGCAAGTCCTAAGGTTTTTCTCATCAGTGCATCCTCCTTGTTGTTTTAAGCCGGTTCGAATCTAAAAGTTTAGCCGGTGACCAGCGGACAGTTGCCCTCCTTAAGGGGGCGGAACGCTTCATCCGCGGGGATAGTCGCGCGCAGCTTATAGAAGTCTCCCGGATACTTCGATTCCTCTGGCTTCTTCACTTCGAAAAGGTAGGCCGGGTGCAGCTTACGACCATCGGCGCGAATGGTGCCTTTGCCGAACAATGGATCGTCGGTTGGCATCTCCTTCATCTTCGCGACCACTGCCTTGCCGTCTGCCGCACTCTTCAGCGCGAGTACCGCCTTGAGATAGTGCAAGGTGCCCGCGTACACGCCGGCCTGGTTCATTGCGGGATACTTGCCCGCCGCATTGCGTTCGGCATGCCAGCGCTTGGTCCAAGCGCGCGTGGAATCGTTCAGATCCCAGTAGAAAGTTTCAGTCAAAACGAGACCCTGCGCCGTCTGAAGGCCGAGCGCGTTCACGTCGGTCGCGAACACCAGGAGGCCGGCGAGGCTTTGGCCGCCCTTTACGATTCCGAACTCGGACGCCTGCTTAATTGAGTTGATGGTGTCGCCGCCGGCGTTCGCAAGGCCGATGACTTTGGCTTTCGACGATTGCGCCTGCAGCAAGAAGGATGAGAAATCACTGGTATTGATGGGGTGGCGGACCTTGCCGAGCACCTTGCCGCCGTTCGCTTCAACCACGGCCATCGTGTCACGTTCTAGTGCATGGCCAAAGGCGTAGTCAGAGGTCAGAAAAAACCAGCTATCGCCGCCGGTCTTGACGACGGCCTTGCCGGTGCCGTTCGCCAGCATCCAAGTATCATAGGTCCAGTGCACGGTATTGGGACTGCACTTCGGTCCTGTGAGATCCGAAGTTGCCGGGCCCGATCCCACGAAGACCTTGTTCTTGTCGCGGGTCACCTGGCTGATAGCAAGCGCCACGCCCGAGTTCGGGACGTCGGCAATCATGTCCACCTTTTCGACGTCATACCATTGATTGGCGAGTTGGGTCCCAATGTCGGCTTTGTTCTGATGATCGCCGGAGATCACCTCAACTTTGACATTGGGCTGATCCTTCATGAAATCCGCAGCCGCCATTTTTGCCGCAAGTACGGAGCCGGGACCGGTCGCATCGGCGTAAAGGCTAGACATGTCTGTCAGCACGCCGATCTTGACATTGATCTGCTGGGCGTTCGCTACGCCAGCCAAAACAACGGCAAGGGTCGTCAAACCTAACATCCGTTTCATTGACGTGTCCTCTCTGATTTCCTGCCCAGATTTCTTTCATTAAACACCGAGATAGTCGTGCAGTTTTTCGACGTTGGCATCCAGCTCGGCATTGGCGAACTGGTCGATGATCCGTCCATGTTCCATGACGTAGTAGCGATCTGCAACGGTCGACGCGAAGCGAAAATTTTGTTCCACCAATAGAATAGTAAAGCCCTGCTCTTTGAGCGCGCGTATAGTCTTGCCTATTTGCTGGATGATCACGGGAGCGAGGCCTTCTGTCGGCTCGTCGAGCAGCAACAGTCGAGCCCCGGTACGCAGGATTCGGCCAATCGCGAGCATCTGCTGCTCGCCTCCGGAAAGTTTCGTGCCTTGGCTGGAGCCAAGCCGCTCCTTCAGATTTGGAAACAGGTCGAAGATGCGATCAAGGGGGAGGCCGCCCGGTTTGATCACCGGCGGCAACAGCAGGTTTTCCTCGACATTGAGACTAGAAAAGACACCCCTCTCCTCGGGACAAAATGCGATGCCTGCGCGTGCGATCTGGTTGGAAGTGCAAGCAATAAGCTCGTCTCCTTCGAAACGCACCGAACCTGTGCGATGGCCGACAATCCCCATAATCGACTTAAGTGTCGTTGTCTTACCGGCACCATTGCGCCCAAGCAGCGTAACCACCTCTCCTTCGTGGACATCGAAAGTCACGCCGTGCAAGATGTGCGACTCTCCGTACCACGCCTGTAAATCCATTACGGCAAGGAGTGGCGCGCGCTGGTCAAGCATGACCAACCCCCATATAGGCTTCGCGCACTTCCGGATTGGTCGAGACCGTGTCGTAGTCACCTTCGGCCAGGACGCGTCCACGCGTAAGCACTGTGATATGATCGGAAAGATCGGCCACCACCGACAGATTATGCTCGACCATCAAAACGGTGCGATCCGCCGCAACACGCTTGATCAGTTGCGCTACGCGATCGATGTCTTCGTGACCCATTCCTGCCGTCGGCTCGTCGAGCAACAGCATCTCGGGGTCAAGTGCTAAGGTCGTGGCAATTTCAAGCGCCCGCTTGCGACCATAGGGAAGCTCGACTGCTAGCCAATCCACCACCGAGGACAAGCCAACATCAGCGATTAGCTCCATCGCCCGTTTATTCATACCGTCGAGAACCGATGTTGGCCGCCAGAAGTCAAACGAGCCGCCACGCTGGCGCTGCAACGCGATGCGCACGTTCTCCAGCACCGTCATGTGGGGGAAAACGGCAGAAATCTGAAACGAGCGCACCAAGCCGAGCCGTGCAACATCTGCAGGCCGCATGTCCGTGATGTCTTGCCCTTTAAAAAGAATACGTCCACGCGTTGGACTCAAGAACTTGGTGAGCAAATTGAAGCAGGTGGTCTTGCCGGCGCCATTGGGACCGATCAAAGCGTGGATGGTCCCGCGCTTGACACGCAGGCTCACGCCGTTAACGGCGACAAAGCCGGCAAACTCCTTGGTGAGATCCTCGGTTTCGAGGATCATCTCTTCACTCATCGCAGCAGCCCCTCGTCACACATTCTTGACAGGTTTTCGCGCCGTGCGGCAAGGCCTACTAAAGGTTCGGGCGGCGAACTAAGTTATTGATAACATTAAAACTGTTCAGCTCGGCCCCAGTTAGTCTGTTTTGAACTTCTTTGCCAGCGCGTCAGCGTTGCGGGCGAGCAGACCGACATCGGCGCCCACCGCCACAAAAAGATAACCCCAACCGATATAACGGCGCGCCTCTTCCTCATTGCCGGTCAGGATCCCAGCTGGCTTGCCGACAACTTTCAGGCGCTTGACCCCATTTTCAATTGCCCTTTGCACATCAGCGTGCTGCGGGTTGCCAAGATGACCGAGTGACGCGGCGAGGTCGGAGGGGCCGATGAAGACCCCGTCGATCCCGTCGACGGCGGCGATTGCGTCGATCTGGTCGAGCGCCGCGCGCGTTTCGACCTGCACCAGCACGCAAATCTCGGCATTCGCCTTCGTCAGATACCCCGGAACGCGGCCATAGCGGCTCGCGCGTGCAGCAACCGAGACGCCCCGGATCCCCTGCGGCGGATAGCGCGTGGACGCGACCGCGCGCTTGGCCTCCTCGACGCTCTGTACGTAGGGGAACAGCAGCGTCTGCGCGCCGATATCGAGCGCGCGCTTGGCCAACACCGCATCGTTCCAGGCTGGGCGGATGATCGGGGTCGCCGTGCCACGCTGCACGGCCTGCAGTTGCGAGACGAGATCCGGTATCTCGTTCGGCGAATGCTCTGTGTCGAGCAGGATCCAATCGAACCCACTGTCGGAAATAATCTCCGCGGCGATGTTGCTGCAAAGGCTCGACCACAGACCGATCTGCAGCCTGCCCTCTTTGAGCGCGCGCTTGAACGGATTCGTCTGGAATTCAACCATGATGGCTCACTCTTATATGAATTGAATGGCGAGACCGCCGAGCGACCCGAAATCGGCGTGCAGCGTATCACCCTTCTGCGCGAAAACGACCCGGGTGAACGAGCCGGCGAGTACGATGTGGCCCGGTTCGAGCGCGTGTCCATGCGGGCCGATCTTGTTGGCGAGCCACGCAACCCCGAGCGCCGGATGACCGAGCACGCCCGCGGCGAGACCCGTCTCCTCGATCTCTGAATTGCGGTACATGATGCCGCCGACCCAACGCAGATCGACATCCATCGGTCCGACCGGCCGTCCGCCCATCGCGATGCCGGCGGCGGCGCCGTTGTCGGCGACCGTGTCGACAATTTTGCGCTGATCCTGAAGCCGCGCATCCACGATCTCGATCGCCGGAATGACGTACTCGGTCGCGCGCAGTACATCAGTCAGTCCGACACCGGGACCCAGCAGATTCTTTCCCATAACGAACGCAAGCTCGACCTCGACGCGCGGCTTGCAGTAGTCGGTGTGCTTGACCTTGGCGCCGTCGGCGATCAGTTGGTCGTCGAGAATGTAACCATAGTCCGGCTCGTCAATCATCGACGAGCGTTGCATGGCCTTCGAAGTCAGCCCCACTTTGTGACCGATCAGCCGGGCGCCGGCCTTGATCTTGCGGTTCGCGACCTCGGTCGAGATCGCATAGGAATCCTCGATCGTGATGTCTGGAAATGTAACGTGCAACTGAGTCGCCTGCTTGCGCTCTTTCTGTGCCGCCATCAGAATGTCGGCGGCTTTCTTGCGATCGGCTTCGGACAGCATGGGTTATCCCCCTCGTCGGTCCGAAGCTGTAACGGTTCGCACGACAAAATTAAAGGGAGACCCGCTTCGCGGCGCAGCGCGACGGCCCTTGGCAGGCCCGACTATCGCGCCTTTTTATCGGCCTTGCGCTCTTTTCTCTGTGCGATCTTGCTGTTGGTGAATCGCAGCGCGCGCGCCAGCGGACGACGCATCGGCGGTACATCGTACGCGAGAAGGGCAAGCCCGATCGGCAACATCCAAAAGCCGAGAACCGGCAGGAAGCCGAGCATTCCGCCCCCGGTCAGGGCAATTCCGGCCGGTACGCGTACCCATACCGCCTCCGGCTGACGCAAACGGTCGAAGTTGCGGCCCGCCCAGTCCGGCATGTGGCCCTGCAGCCGGTCCATTTCCTCATCCAAATCAGGTTTGGCATCCATGCCAATCAAAGGGCCGGGCCCGCGATTTGTTCCGTCCTAGTGCTTCAGCTTGGCATCGATCTTGAAGCTCGCCTCGGTCTTTTTTGTGATTTCATCGACGGTCACGCCGGGCGCAAGTTCGGTCAGCTTCATGCTGCCCGCCTTCTTGTCGATCGCGAAGACGCCAAGGTCGGTGATGACCATGTCCACAACACCGGCACCGGTCAGCGGCAATTTGCATTTGTGCAGCAGCTTCGGCTCCTCCTTCGCCGTGTGCTCCATCACGACCACCACTTTCTTCACGCCGGCGACGAGATCCATGGCGCCGCCCATGCCTTTGACCATCTTTCCCGGAATCATCCAATTGGCGAGATCGCCATTTTCGGCGACCTGCATTGCACCCAGGATGGACAGGTCGATGTGGCCACCCCGGATCATTGCGAACGAATCCGCAGACGAGAAAAAGCTGGTCGTCGGAAGCTCGGTTACCGTCTGCTTGCCTGCGTTGATGAGATCGGGATCTTCGTCGCCTTCATATGGGAAAGGTCCGAAGCCGAGCATGCCGTTTTCGCTCTGCAGCTGAACAGTCATCCCCGAGGGAATGTAATTCGACACCAGTGTCGGTATGCCGATGCCGAGATTGACATAAAAGCCGTCGCGCAATTCCTTGGCCGCGCGCTCGGCCATCTGATCGCGGGTCCAGGGCATTAGACTTCCTCTCCTGTTCCGGCTGACGCTATCACGCGCTTGCGCACGGTGCGCTGTTCGATGTGCTTGACCGCATTCGGCACGTGGACAATCCGTTTGACGTAGACGCCTGGCGTGATGATGTGATCTGCGTTGATATCACCCGGCTGCACCAGGTTTTCGACCTCCGCAACTGTGACTTTTCCCGCCGTCGCCATCATTGGATTGAAGTTACGGGCCGTCTTCCGATAGGCGAGATTGCCTTCGGTATCCGCCATCCACGCATGTATTATCGAAAGATCTGCAAAGATGCCTCGCTCCATGATGTAGCGACTGCCATCGAATTCGCGCTCTTCTTTTCCTTTGGCGATATCGGTGCCGGCGCCGGTACGCGTAAAGAAGGCGGGAATACCCGCTCCGCCTGCGCGTATACGTTCGGCGAGCGTCCCTTGCGGATTGAATTCGATCTCGAGCTCGCCTGCCAAATACTGCTGAGCGAACAATTTATTCTCGCCCACATAAGACGAGATCATTTTCTTGACCTGGCGCGTCTCCAGCAAAAGGCCGAGACCGGCGCCGTCGACGCCCGCATTGTTCGACACAATCGTGAGGTTCTTCACGCCGGAGTCGCGGATCGCCTTGATCAGCTCTTCAGGAATACCGCAAAGGCCGAAGCCTCCGGCACAGATCAACATGCCGTCTTTCAGTAATCCTGCCAGCGCGGCTTTTGCGTCGGGGTAAACTTTCTTCATAAAGCTCTACTGCCTCTTCTCCGGCTACGCTACCTGGATCATGAGAAACACCAATGACGGGTGCTTGCAAGCCTAGCGGGCGGGCGTTGCGGGAGTGGCCGGCGGAGAAGGAGTTGGTGCCGCAGCCGGCGGCGTGACATCAGTGACCGGGTTGCGCGGCGTAATGTCCGTGACCGGATTTTTCGGCTTCTGCGGCGCCGCAGGAGCGGCCAGCGGGGGCGACGTCGGTGCGACGGTCGTGGTCGACTCATTCGGAAGCGTGATCGTTTTCGGGAACAACGGTACGCGGTGTGGGTAGTAGGTCCAGAACACGAAAAGCGCCACGAACAGTAATGTTGAGAGCGTGGCGGCGGTCCAGCGGTGCCCAAACGACAGCACGCCGGCGACAAGGGTCGAGACAAAGACCAATATCCCCAACACAACAACGTACAGCCAGTCCACCTGGCTAAGATCGATCGGCATGAGACGTCCCCACTAGCGCGCCGGAGTTTAGCGCAGACCCGCGATGCGGGTCACCCCCCGTACGGACATTCCCTCTTCGGGAAATCCGATTGAAAAACGAGGTTCCAACGTTTCGGGATCACGCTATACCTCCTTCGTCATGCCCAACGTGCTTATCCTCACGGAAGTCCAGGAAGCCATGCGCGCCCGCTACAAGGCGATGCTTCTGGAACGGTTTCCGCAACTGACGATCAATGTTGTCGGCCACCACAATGATGTCGGCCCCTATATCGCCGACATAGATATCCTCCTGTGCTTTTCTCCACCGATGGCTGATCACGTCGTGCGTGACGCGCCCAAATTGAAATGGATCCAGGCGCTCGGCACCGGGGTCGACAACATCATCGACTTGCCCTCGCTCGGCAAAGAAGTGCTCGTCACCAATGTGCGCGGCATTCACGGCGCGCCCGTGTCGGAGGCGACCGTCGCCTACATGCTGTCGCTCGCTCGTAACTTGCCGCGCGCCGGCGTTGCCCAGGACAAGAGTCAATGGGAGCGATGGCCGGCCGCGCTTCTGGCGGGAAAGACTGTTGGCATCCTCGGCGTTGGTCTGATCGCGGAATATCTGGCGCCGATTTGTAAGGCGCTCCAGATGTCGGTGGTCGGGGTCAGTGGCAACCCGCGTGACGCCAAGGGTTTCGACCGGGTTGTGCATCGCGACGACCTGGAGACAATCGCGACTGAGCTTGATTTCCTCGTCGCATTGACTCCCCTTACCGCCGAAACGCGCGGCATCGTTGGAGCAAAAATATTCGCAGCCATGAAGCCGACTGCTTACTTAGTCAATGTGGCACGCGGTGGCGTGGTCGATGAGCCGGCACTGATCGCCGCGCTTGAAGGTGGCAAGATCGCAGGCGCCGCGCTCGATGTTTTTGCGCAGGAACCCCTCCCGGCCAGCAGTCCCTTGTGGAAGACGAAGAATGCAACGATCTTTTCGCATCTCGGCGGCTATTCGCAGGGCTACGAGGAGCGGGCGATGCCGACCATCGCTGGCAACATGGCCAAGTTCCTGGCCGGCGATCTATCATCGATGATCAATATCGTGCGCAAGCCCGCCTCCTGGAGCTGAACCATGCCTTTGTCGGAACGACTGAACACACCGATCTCCAATGCGGAGCTCGAACGCCGTTGGCGCGTGGTCCGCACTGCCATGGAAAAGGAAAAGATCGATGTGCTGCTGATGCAGAACAACAACGATTACATGGGCGGTTACGTCCGCTATTTCACCGATATGCCCGCGACCAACGGCTATCCCAGCACCGTAGTCTTCCCGCGCGACGACGAAATGACTGTTGTTTGTCAGGGTCCCTTTGGCGGCAGTGAAGCAACCGCCCAGGGCGATCAGAGCTGGCGCGGCGTCAAACGTATTCTGACGACGCCAAGCTATGCCTCGGCGCACTACACCAAAGAGTACGACGCTGAGCTTGCCGCGACCGCGCTGAAGCTATTCGCGCAGGCGACCATCGGCTATGTCGGGACATATCAAATGTCTTACGCGCTGCTGGATTATATGAAGCGCGCGTTTCCGCTGGCGCGTTTTGTCGATGCGACCGAAATGGTCGACCGCATCAAGGTCATCAAGAGTACAGAAGAAATGGAACTGGTGAAGCGCGCAGCCCTGATGCAGGACGGCGCGATGCGCGCGGCCTTCGCGGCAGCGAAGCCTGGCATGCGTGACACCGAGGTCGCCGCCGTCGCGCAGCACTACAGCCAATGTCACGGCAGCGAGAACGGCATTTATCTCTGCGCATCGATGCCGCTCGGCGAACCGTCAAAATTCGCCAATCGGCATCTGCAAAATCGTGTCATCAAAAAGGGGGACCAGATTGCATTGCTAGTCGAAGACAACGGGCCGGGCGGCATGTACACGGAACTTGGCCGTTCTTGTGTGATCGGCGCGAAAGTGCCGCAAGCGATGAAGGACGAACTCGAGTTCTGCAAAGCCTCGCGCAAGCTCACGCTCGACCTGTTGAAGCCAGGCACATCCTGCAAAGATGTCTGGAACGCCTTCAATGATTTCATGCGGAGAAACGGCCGGCCCGCCGAAGCGCGCCTTTACTGCCATGGCCAGGGCTACGATTTGGTTGAACGACCGTTGGTGCGTCACGATGAACCGATGACGATTGAAAAAGACATGAATATCGTCGTCCATCCGACCTATATCCATGCCGGTTATTTGAACTGGCTTTGCGATAACTATCTGATCGGAGGAAACGGCCCGGGTGACCGACTGCATCAATTCCCCGAGGAGATCGTCGAGGTCGGATAACCGTTACGGTGCTGTCCGGCTTGACCCGCCGACGGGCGTGGCGCAAAGGGTTTGTAGCTTTGGTGGAGGAAACAATGAAAATGAAAAAGATGCTGTTTGCTACGGCGGCTGCCGCGCTGGCACTGTTGGGGCCGGCAAGTGCCCAGGATTTCCCGACACGGCCTGTCACGATGGTCATCCCGTTCGCCGCCGGCGGACCGCAGGACACGATTGGCCGCATCATCTCGCAGCGCATGAGCGAATTGCTTGGCCAGCAGGTTGTGGTCGAGAACGTTGGCGGCGCCGGCGGCATGACTGGTTCCAAGCGCGTCGCTGACGCAAAACCGGATGGCTACACGATGGTGCTCGGTAGCGTCGGAACCCATGCGCAGAACCAAACTCTCTACAAGCACCCGCTCTACAACGTGTTGACCGATTTCACGCCGGTTGCCTATCTCGCCATCACCCCGATCGCGATCATCACCAAGCCCGATCTGCCCGTGAACAATTTCAAGGAATTTATCGCCTACGCGAAGGCCAACCAGGCCAAGATGCAATACGGCTCGGCGGGCGCGGGCTCGGCAACGCATCTCGCCTGCGTCGTTCTCGACAGCACGATGGGCACCAAGATTACGCATGTTCCGTACAAAGGCACCGGGCCGGCCATGCAGGATCTCGTCGGCGGACGCATTGACTATCTCTGCGACATCATCGCGACAGCCAAACCGCAGATCGACGGCGGCAAGGTGAAAGGCATCGCCATCATGACCAAGGAGCGCTCGCCGGTTCTGCCAAATCTGGCAACGACGGGTGAACAGGGCACGGACGTTCAGGCCTATACGTGGAGCGCGTTGTTTTTGCCAAAAGGCGCACCCGCCGACATCGTGAAGAAACTGAACGAAGCTGCCGTTGGCGCCATCTCGACGCCTTCTGTGCAGGAGCGGCTCGTCCAGCTTGGCGCGACCGTCGCCGCGCCCAATGAACGCAGCCCGCAATGGCTCGGCGATTTCGTCAAAAGCGAAGTCAAGAAATGGGAAGAGCCGATCAAGGCGAGCGGCGTCCAAGTTGAGTAACAGACGGTTGAACCATACGGCTTGCTGCAGCGTGGAGGAAAAAGGTGATGGCGGAGATCAAAATCGTCAACCCCGAGGCGCTCGGCAAGCCGCTTGGTCAGTACTCGCATGTGACGCGAGTGAAAGCGTCCGAATTTATTTTCATAGCAGGTCAGGTGGGCGTTGATAAGGATGGCAAGGTGGTCGGCCATGACGACTTCGACGCGCAGTGCGTGCAGACCTTCGCCAATATCGAGGCGGCTCTCAAATCGTGCGGCGCGGGCTGGGGCAATATCGTGCAATTCACGACTTACCTCGTGCACTCCCAGGATATTCCGAAATTCATGAAGTATCGGCTGCGCGAATTTCCGAAGATGTTTTCAAACGCAGTCTACCCGCCCAACACGTTGCTGATGGTCGACCGGCTGGTGCAGGAACCGCTGCTGGTCGAAGTGCAGGCGATGGCCGCGCTCTAGTTAGGCGGCGGGCTTTTCCATCAGGCTGACGTGACCCACGACCACGCGCCAGCCCTCCGGAAACTTCACCCAGGTCTGCGTTTGCCTGCCGATCCTGCCGGGCGCCGTCGGCCGCTCATAGAGCGTCGAGGCAACTGCAAACTCACGGCCGAAAGTGGTGATGACCGTGCAGGACAGCTTGCGGCCAAGGGCCACCGGCGACCGGGCCGCGCGAAACGACCTGATCTCACTATGGCCGTACAGATTTTCCATCACGCCATAGCGGACGGTCCGCGGATCGTCCCGGAAGAGTTCATCGAGGGTCGCTACGTCGTTTGAGACCAGGGCCTTTTCGTAGCTCTCAAAAGCCGCCCTCACCTCGGCCATGACCTCCGGCAGATCGATTTTCATCCTGCGTCCCTCCATGAATTTGATGCACAACCCTAGCCGAAGCGGCACCTGTTCGGACCGGGTAGCTTCCGTCCTTTGTGATGACGTATGCTGCCGACAAATCAAGTCCGTCGATTGACCAAGATGGACCGCGGGGAGGATCGCTGTGAAAACCTTGAGACTGTTGCTGGTTGGAGTGACTCTGCTGTGCCCCGCACTCGCCGCGGCGCAGGATTTCCCCAATAAGGCGGTCAGACTGATCGTGCCCTTCCCGCCCGGCGGGCCGAACGACATCATCGCGCGCGTTGTTGCACAGCGCATGGCGGAAATCCTCAAGCAACCGATCATCATCGATAATCGGTCGGGACAGGGCGGCGTGGTCGGTACCGATGTCGTCGCAAAGGCGCCGCCCGACGGCTACACCATTGCGATTGCCAGCGCTGGCGCGCTCGCGATCAGCCCGAGTATGGAAAAGGTTGCTTACGACACGCTCCGCGACCTGCAGCCGATTACATTGGTCGCCAAGGTGCCGGAAATGTTGGTCGTCGCAACAAGCGTCCCCGCCAACAACATGCAGGAGCTGGTGGCACTGGCGAAGTCGCAGCCTGGCAAGCTCAACTTCGCATCATCCGGTCCTGGCAGCATGCCGCACCTTGCTGGCGAACTGTTCAAGCTCACCGCCGGCATCAATATCGTGCACGTGCCCTACCGTGGCGCCGCGCCTGCCGTGAACGACCTGCTGGCGCAGCAGGTGCAAATGGTGTTCCTCGATTTACCTGTCCTGCTGCCGCAAATAAAGGCCGGCAAGCTCAAGCCGATTGCAGTCGGCGCGATGGGGCGCGTTGCAAGTTTGCCAGAGGTACCGACCACTGTCGAAGTCGGCATGGGCCACCTTCAGACCGAGAACTGGTACGGCATGGTTGCGCCGGCCAAAACGCCGTCACAGGTCGTCGCCGCGCTCAACAAGGCCGCGGTCGAGGCGATGAAAGATCCAACCGTGATCGAGAAACTGGCCAGCCAAGGCGCAATTCTGGTTGGCGATACGCCGGAACACTTCCGCGACTACATCGACAGCGAGACCAAGAAGTGGGCGAAGGTGATCGCCGACGCCGGCGTGCAAACCGAAAAAGACAAATAACCACTCAACAGCCCCCTCATGAGCGAAAATTTCGTACTGCGTTCAACACCGACCTCGCCTTTCGGCAGGAAGGTCCGGATTGCAATCGACGCGTTGGGGTTGAACAACCGTATTACGGTTACCCCCGCAGATCCGCTCGACGAGAATGATACACTGCGCCAGCAGAATCCGCTCGGCAAGATGCCCTGTCTTGTCACGCAGGATGGCAGCACGATCTATGACAGCGGGATCATCATCGAGTTTCTGCAGGATGTGGCCGGCACTGACCGTCTCCTGTGGTTGCGCGGGCCGGAACGCTACCGGATGCTCACGCAGGCAAGACTTGCGGATGGCATCATGGACGCATCGATCCTGGTCGTTTACGAAACCCGCTTCCGCCCCGATCTGCCGCATTCGCCGCGCTGGCTTGAGCATCAGCGCGGTAAAATTCGTCGTGGGTTGGCTGCATTCGAGGCAGCACCTCCCAATCCGGCCAAGACCGACGTCGTCTCGATCGGCCTGTCGTGCGCGCTTGGATACCTTGATTGGCGGAAGCAGATTGACTGGCGCTCCACCTACCCTGCTCTGGTCGATTGGTTGAAAAAATTTTCTGAACACGAGCCGGCGTTCGAGCGTACGCGCGCCAAAGATACGTAACCATGGAAGCGTGATGGAGCATGACGCAAACACGGTCGCTGACCGTCCCTACTGGATGGCTTCACCCAGCAAGCCAAAACTGAAACTGCCGCCCGGCGCCTGCGATGCCCATGTTCATGTCTTCGGTCCACGAACACGTTTCCCCTTCGCGGAAGGCCGCTACTACACCCCGTCCGATGCCACGAAAGAGATGTTGTTCGCGCTGCATGAGCAACTCGGCATACAGCATTGCGTGATCGTTCAGCCGGCCTGTCACGGCACCGACAATTCGGTCACCGCCGATGCGACCGTGGCCACCAGGCAGGCCTACAAGGGCGTCGGCCTCGTGCCGCTCAACATTTCCGATTCCGATCTCAAAGAGCTAGATGCCGCGGGCCTATGCGGGGCGCGTTTCCACTACATGACGCATCTTGGCCGTGGGCCCGGAATCGACGAGGTGGTCGCATTTGCCAAACGTCTTGCCGATATTGGCTGGCATCTGCAAATCCATACTGAAGCCGAACTGATCGCCGACCTCACACCCGCGCTCAGGCGTTCACCTGTCCCGGTCGTCATCGATCACATGGGGCGTGTAGACGCTTCGCTCGGTCTTGATCATCCGCATTTCCGTGCCCTGCTCACTTTGCTCGATGACAAGAACGTCTGGGTGAAAGTCAGCGGCTCGGATCGCGTCACGCGTCGAGGCCCACCTTACGCCGATGCCGTGCCGTTCGCCCGAAAACTGGTGGCGGAATTTGGCGATCGCTGTGTCTGGGGCACCGA
>JANWKN010000190.1 GCA_025451355.1 Pseudolabrys sp.
CACGGTGCGCAGCTGGCTTTCACCTATCAAGGTGACTCGCTCGCCAAGCGCGTGAAACCGCTCGCGGAACAGACCGGCTCGTCTTTAATATTGCCCTGCGATGTCGAGGACATTGCTTCCGTTGATGTGGTATTTGAAGCAATCGGAAAACAATGGGGCACGATGGATTTTCTCGTGCATGCTGTGGCTTTTTCCGACAAGAACGAATTGAAGGGGCGCTACGCCGATTCCACGCGTGAGAATTTCATCCGAACGATGGTAATCTCCTGTTACGCCTTCACCGAAGCTGCTAAGCGCGCCGCGGCGCTGATGCCTGACGGCGGCGCCATGGTGACGCTCACATATAACGGCGGCCTGCGCGCGATGCCGAATTATAACGTGATGGGCGTGGCGAAGGCGGCACTGGAAGCCTCTGTGCGCTATCTTGCGGTCGATTTCGGTGCGCAGAAAATCCGGGTCAATGCAATCTCGGCTGGTCCAATCCGCACGCTGGCCGGCGCCGGCATTACGGATGCGCGATATATGTTCGCGTTCCAGCAAAGGCACTCCCCGCTTGGTCGTGGCGTGACGCTTGGGGAACTAGGCGGCGCCGGCTTGTATCTCTTGTCGGATCTTTCGACCGGCGTCACCGGCGAAGTCCATTTCGTCGATTCCGGATATAATGTCATCGCCATGCCGCAACCCGACGCCCTCAAGGCTGGTGGCGCGGAGGAAAACGGCGATTAACCGCAACAAACCTGGGACCTTGTGATCGTGTCGAGCGACGTCAGTTGCTCTTGCCGGCCGGTTGTTGAAGCATGGGAATAAGGGATTCGATTCGGAACCCTTGGGCACAGGGAGATTTCCGGCGATGCAGCGGGAATTAGCAGCCGAGTTTCTCGGTACATTTTCACTTGTCAGTGCCGTATGCGGCGCCGCGTTATTTTCTGCGCCACAGGCGGGGCTGATGACTATCGCCTTCGCGGTAGGCTTGTCGGTGATGGCGATGGCGTTTGCCGTTGGCCACATTTCAGGCGCACACTTCAATCCGGCGGTGACCTGCGGGCTGGTGGCCGCAGGCCGGTTCCCGACCGAGCGGGCGGTTTCCTACATTGTCGCGCAACTGCTCGGCGGCGCAGCCGCCGCCGGCGTTTTCTATCTTGTGCTTACCGGCGCGCCGCCCGCCAAATGGAATAATTTCACCACGATTTCCAATCTGTACGGTAGCGGCGGATTTTCGATGGGCGCGGTCTTCCTGACCGAAACGGTGATCACGGCGCTGTTTCTGGTGGTGATCGTTGGTGCGACCTCGCAGCGCGCACCTGCCGGGTTTGCACCGATCGCGATCGGTCTCGCGCTGACCATGTTTCATCTGGTCGCCATTCCGATATCAAATGCTTCTCTTAATCCGGCGCGCTCGACCGCGACCGCAATCTTCGGCGGGGCTCAAGCGATTAATGCCCTTTGGCTGTTCTGGGTGGCGCCGATCCTGGGTGGCGTGATCGGCGGCCTCATTTGCCGGTGGCTACAGAACGAGATGCCGAAAAGGAAAGGGCGGCCCTAGCTTCTTTTTCAGGCTTATCACCCCCGTCACGGGATTGGTTTCGAGGTGACGATACAATTCGCAACTACGCCGACACTATGGGTGGCTTACGAGCGTGGCGGACCAGTTGGAGGTCCGCCGGTGATTTTACTGCACGGCTGGCCCGACGACGTACGTCACTTTCGAACGGATGGTGCCCGCAGTACAGGGCGCCGGTTTTCAGACCGTGGTGCCCTGGTTGCGCGGCTTCGGTCCAACATCTTTTCTGTCGTCGGAGACAATGCGCTCCGGCGAAATGGTTGCCATGGCACAAGATACGCTCGACCTTGCCGATGCGCTCAAGCTGAATACATTCGCTGTCGTCGGACACGATTGGGGCGCGCGTATTGCCTATGTACTGGCCGCAGTTCATCCCGAGCGAACAACACGGATCTGCGCCATGTCTGTCGGATGGCAACCCGGCGAGCTTCCAACACCGGCTTTAGAACAAGTACGAAAATATTGGTATCAATGGTTCATGGCGACCGACCGCGGCAGTGAGGCGGTACGCCGTGATCGCAAGGCTTTGGCGCGCATTCAGTGGGAAACATGGGCGCCGCGCGGCTGGTTCGATGAAGGCGAATTTGAAATAACCGCAAAATCATTCGAGAATCCTGATTGGCCGGATATCACCCTGCACTCATATCGCGTGCGATGGGGAGAGGCTGATAAGGACCCGCGTTATCGCGACATCGATCGGCGCGCGAAGGCTGCTCATGATTCAGGGTGGCGCAGATGGCGTTACCTTGGCGGATACAACAGACGGAAAAGAGAAACACTTCGCCGGTGGCTACCAGCGACACGTGCTGGACGGAGTTGGCCATTTTCCAACGCGCGAAGCGCCCGACGCCGTGAACAGGCTGCTGATCGATTTCCTTAAGACGAAATAAGAAGGGCGGCCGATCAGCCGCCCTTTCACTTCGATTGTTGCGCGCCTACTCGGCGCCGCCGGCGGCCTCGCGCGGCTGCTCGCCGCCCTCAGCCCGCTGCTTGCCTTCGATGTCCTCGCCGGTGGTCTGATCGACCGCCTTCATGGACAGGCGCACCTTGCCACGCTCGTCCACGCCGAGGAGCTTCACTTTTACCTTGTCGCCTTCCTTGACGACATCGGTGACCTTGTTCACCCGGCGCGGCGCCAGCTGGCTAATGTGCACCAGGCCGTCTTTGGCGCCGAAGAAGTTCACGAAGGCGCCGAAGTCCATAACCTTCACCACGGTGCCTTCGTAAATGTGGCCGACTTCCGGATCGGACGCGATCGACTTGATCCAGTTGATCGCAGCCTTGATCGACTCGCCGTCGGCGGACGCGACCTTCACTGAGCCGTCATCCTCGATATTGATCTTGGCGCCGGTCTTCTCGACGATCTCGCGGATCACCTTGCCTCCGGTGCCGATCACTTCGCGGATCTTGTCGGTCGGGATCTTGAACATCTCGATACGCGGAGCGTGCTCGCCGAGCTCTGCGCGCGCTGCCGTGAGGGCCTTACCCATCTCACCTAGAATGTGCATCCGCCCGTCTTTCGCCTGCGCAAGCGCGACCTTCATAATCTCTTCAGTGATGCCGGCGATCTTAATGTCCATTTGCAGGGATGTGACACCTTGATCGGTACCGGCCACCTTGAAGTCCATGTCGCCGAGATGGTCTTCGTCGCCAAGAATGTCCGACAGGACAGCATGGCGCTTGCCCTCCAGAATAAGGCCCATGGCGATGCCGGCGGTCGGGCGCTTGAGCGGCACGCCCGCATCCATCAGGGCCAGCGAGGAGCCACAGACAGACGCCATCGATGAAGAGCCATTCGACTCCGTGATTTCCGATACGACTCGAATTGTGTAGGGGAACTCGGCCGGTGTCGGCAGCATCGGATGAATTGCGCGCCAGGCGAGCTTGCCGTGGCCGATCTCGCGGCGACCAGGCGCTCCGACGCGTCCGGTTTCACCGACGGAGAAAGGCGGGAAGTTGTAGTGTAGCAGAAATGTCTCTTTGTAAGTGCCCTGCAGTGCGTCGATGAACTGTTCGTCCTCCGCAGTGCCCAGCGTCGCCACCACCAGCGCTTGAGTTTCACCGCGGGTGAACAGCGCCGAACCATGGGTGCGCGGTAGCACGCCGACTTCGGCGACTATCGGACGCACGGTTTTCAGATCACGGCCGTCGATGCGCTTGCTGGTGTCGAGAATATTCCAACGCACGATCTTGGCTTCGAGTTCTTTGAACACGTCGGCGACAGCCAGCTTGTCATGCTGCGGTTCAGCACCTTCCGGAAAAAAGTGCGCCACGACCTTTTCCTTCACGGCGGCGACGGCGTCTTGGCGGTCCTGCTTGCGTACGATCGAATAGGCGGCGCGCAGGTCTTTTTCGGCGAGCCCAAGGATTTCCTGCTCGAGCGCCTTGTTGTCGGGAACAACTAATTCGCGAGGCTCTTTCGCCGCCTTTTCAGCGAGCTTGATGATGGCTTCGATTACAGGCTGAAAGTGCCGGTGCCCGAACATCACCGCGCCAAGCATGATCTCCTCGGACAGCTCTTTGGCTTCCGACTCCACCATCATCACCGCATCTTGTGTGCCGGCGACGACGAGGTCGAGCTGGCTTTCCGGCATCTCGTCGAGCGACGGATTCAGTACGTACTCGTTGTTGATGAAGCCGACGCGCGTGCCGCCGATGGGGCCCATGAACGGGGCACCGGAAAGCGTCAATGCCGCCGACGCGGCAACCATCGCAACGATGTCGGGATCGTTTTCCATATCGTGCGACAACACGGTGATGGTCACCTGCGTATCGCAGCGCCATCCTTCGGCGAACAACGGACGGATCGGGCGGTCGATCAGACGCGAGGTGAGCGTGTCCTTTTCGGTCGGTCCGCGTTCGCGCTTGAAGTAGCCGCCAGGAATGCGCCCCGCAGCATAATATTTTTCTGTGTAGTTGACGGTCAGCGGCAGGAAATCGATGCCTTCCTTCGGCTGTTTTGCCGCGACAACGGCGGCTAGCACGGTGGTTTCACCGTAAGTAGCCAGCACCGCGCCATCGGCCTGACGCGCGACTCTGCCGGTCTCGAGGGTTAGCTTGCGCCCACCCCAATCGAGTTCAACTCGATGTATATCGAACATTGTATTTTTCTCTCATGGTTTCAAGCGAGCCCCGAAAGCCATGAGCAAGACGGCGAGAAGCTGTCACACGTCACCGCAGTGCGGAGAGCAACAGCGTCTGGCGATCCTGCCATGGCGTTTCGAACCTTGCCTTGTCGCAAGAGCGATGCTTATCGGCTCTTGCCAAATTGTCGGCCGCGCCTATCGCGGCCGACTCAATCGAGCGAACGCGTTCACGCGTTGCTCTACGAAACGCGCCGGGCTCAAGGGCCCCGCGCGGAACAAATCATCGGCGGATACCGAGCTTCTCGATCAAGCTCTTGTAGCTCGCTTCGTTGGTACGACGCAGATAGTCGAGCAGCTGGCGGCGCTGGCCTACCATCTTGAGCAGTCCGCGACGAGAATGGTTGTCTTTGACGTGAGCCTTGAAATGCTCGGTGAGATTATTGATGCGCTCGGACAGGATCGCCACTTGCACTTCCGGCGACCCGGTATCTCCGGGCTTCTTGGCATACGTTTTAATTACTTCGGCCTTTCGGCCGGTGGTCACCGACATCGGTCATCCTTTCTTACGCGCGGCTCTGCCCATCAGGCCGGCGAGGTTGAAGACGCGCTTGGGGACGATTTCGCCACGATCCAGTTCGGCCAGGGCCAATAATCGGCCCGATACCGTGACATAGACAGTGCCGCGGAAATTGGGTGCGTCCCGTCCGCGCAACAAAACGGCTTGGCCTCGCTGAAGCCTTGCCGCATCTGCTCCGCCAATGGCCAGCGCCGGGATGTCGTCCAGCGCGGTCTCAACGGGCATCAGAGCATCCGCGAGGCTCGCCTCGCCGGTCGCGGCTCTATGGCATACAGCCTCCAATTGTTCCAGCAAAATCATGGTTTCTTCGCCAAAAGGCCCGACCGCGGCCCGGCGCAGGGCGCTGACATGGCCGAAACACCCCAAAGCGCGGCCAAGATCGCGGGCGAGCGAGCGCACATACGTACCTTTCCCGCATTCGGCCTCGAGCAGCGCGTGATCGGGACCATGTGTGTCGGCAAGCTCCAGCCGGCCGATTTCCACCGGACGGGCGGGCAGCTCCACCGTTTCGCCGTCACGGGCAAGATCGTAAGCGCGCTCGCCCTCGATCTTGATCGCGGAATAGCGCGGGGGCACCTGCTCGATGCAACCGGTGAAAGTTGGCAGCAGGGCACGCACGGCCTCGGCCGAGGGTCTGTCGTCGCTGCGTGCGATCACACGGCCCTCGGCATCGTCGGTGTCGCGCTCTTCACCCCAGCGCACCGTGAAGCGGTAAAGCTTGCGACCGTCCATCACGAAGGGGACCGTCTTGGTCGCTTCACCGAGCGCGATCGGCAAAGCGCCGGAGGCGAGCGGATCGAGCGTGCCGGCATGTCCTGCGCGCTTTGCCTTGAACAGGCGTTTCACGACGCTCACAGCGTGCGTCGACGTCATACCGACCGGTTTGTCGAGAATGACCCAGCCGTGCACGTCGTGCTTGTCGCGCCTTTTCTGTTTCGGTTTGTCTGCGCCGTTGTTCCGATAGACGGGTACAGGTGCACTCGCTGGCCCGCCGGCGGTCGGACGAATCAGGTTTTTCAAAGCTTCTTCGTTCACTCGCTGTCCTCGTCATGGCTCAGGTCGCGCTTTACGTCCGGAGAACGCAGCAACTTGTCGATGCGCTCTGCTTCGGCGAACCGATCGTCGACACGGAATCGAATATCGGGTGCGAATTTCAGGTTGATGCGGTGCGCGAGCTCCGCCCGCAGAAATTTCTTGTGGCGTTCGAAGGCGGCCAACACGTCTTCGGTGTCGCGGCCCCCCATCGGCATAACGTAGATCGTGGCCAGGCGCAGGTCGGCGGTGACCCGCACTTCGGGAATCGTGATCATGTGTCGTTCGATGACCGGATCGTGGACGTCGCCGCGGGCGAGCATTTCGGCGAGTGCGTGCCGTACGAGTTCGCCGACGCGCAGCTGACGTTGCGAGCCCTCGGCCGCGGTGTCGCGATGATGTTGTTTACGTCGCGCCATATAGTTCAGAACTTTCATTCGTCATGCCCCGGCCTTGTATCGGGCATCCACGTCTTCCTAAATGAAGAAAGTGAGGCGTGGATGGTCGGACAAGCCCGGCCATGACTGGGAAATGGGTGAGGCCCTCTAACCTACGCTGTGAGATTTGGACTCACAGCGAGCGTTGAATCTGCTCCACCCGATAACATTCGATTACGTCACCTTGCCGCATGTCCTGGTAGTTTTCGAAGGCCATGCCGCATTCCATGCCGGCGCCTACTTCGCGCACGTCATCCTTGAAACGCTTGAGTTGCGATAATTTCCCTTCGTGGATCACGACGTTGTCGCGAATCAACCGTACATTGGCGCCGCGCTCAACGGTCCCGTCGGTAACCCTGCAGCCGGCAATGTTGCCAACTTTGGACACCTTGAAGATCTCCAGGATCTGCGCGTTGCCCAACATGGTCTCTCGCAGCGTCGGGGGTAGCAGGCCGGACATGGCCTTCTTAACGTCGTCGACGAGATCGTAGATGATGTTGTAGTAGCGGATCTCAATGCCGGCACGTTCGGCCGCCTCGCGCGCTTCTTTGTTGGCGCGCACGTTAAACGCGATGATCGGAACGCCGGATGCTTCAGCCAGCGTGACGTCCGACTCCGAAATACCGCCAACGCCGGCATGAAGTACACGGGCCGCAACCTCTTCAGTGCCGAGCTTGTCGAGCGCGCCGACGATGGCTTCGAGCGAGCCCTGCACATCGGCTTTGACCACCAGCGGAAATTCCTTGCGGCCTGAAGTTTTGGCCTGCGCCATCATCTGCTCGAGCGAACCACGCATGCCGCTGGCGCGCGCGGCCGTCTTCTCGCGTTTTTGCCGCGCCCGGTAGTCGGACACTTCGCGGGCGCGCGCTTCGCTATCGACTACAGCCAGACGATCGCCGGCGTCCGGCGTGCCGGAGAAACCGAGCACTTCGACAGGGGTCGAAGGTCCGGCGATTGGCGCCGGTTCACCGGTATCGGAAACCAGCGCGCGCACGCGACCCCATTCAGCTCCCGCGACAACAATATCGCCGGGATGCAACGAACCGCGCTGGACCAGCACAGTGGCCACGGGGCCACGGCCGCGGTCGAGTTTGGCTTCGATGACGGTGCCCTCGGCCGCACGATTTGGATTGGCTTTGAGGTCGAGAATTTCTGCCTGCAAGCCGATCATTTCAAGAAGCTTGTCGATATTTGTCTTCTTGGTGGCGGAGACCTCGACGTCCACCACCTCGCCGCCCATGGATTCCACCTGGATCTCATGTTGCAAGAGATCGGTGCGCACACGGTCAGGCTTGGCGTCGGGTTTGTCCATCTTGTTGATCGCGACGATGATCGGAACCTTCGCGGCCTTGGCGTGATGTACGGCCTCGACCGTCTGTGGCATCACGCCGTCATCGGCAGCGACCACCAACACGACGATATCGGTGACTTTGGCGCCCCGCGCACGCATGGCGGTAAAGGCGGCATGGCCAGGCGTGTCGATGAACGTGACCCTAGCGCCGGACGGCGCGGTGACTTGGTAGGCGCCGATATGCTGCGTGATCCCGCCTGCTTCGCCCGCCGCCACCTCCGAAGATCGAATTGCGTCGAGCAGCGACGTCTTGCCGTGGTCGACATGGCCCATCACGGTGACGACTGGCGCGCGCGGTACAAGCTGTGCGGGATCGTCCGCGGCGTCGAACAGCCCTTCTTCTACGTCAGCCTCGGCCACGCGGCGTACACTGTGGCCCATTTCCTCGGCGATAAGTTGGGCGGTATCGGCGTCGATGACGTCGTTGAGCGTCGCCATCTGGCCTTGCTTCATCAGCAGGCGGATGACATCGACCGCACGTTCGGACATGCGGTTTGCAAGATCCTGAATGGTGATCGCCTCGGGAACCGTCACTTCGCGAACCAGTTTCTCTTTCGGCTCGGCCGAAGCAGCCCCTTTGAGTCGTTGCGTGCGGCGGCGGAACGAAGCGACAGAACGTTCGCGCACTTCGTCGGCGTTCAAAGCATTGATGACGGTAAGGCGTCCACGCTGTTTCTGCACGCCTACGCGGGGCGTCGCACGCGGTGCAGCGGCAGGACGGCCTGCACCACGGCGGCTACGGGGAGCTTCGTCGTCCTCGACTTCGAGTGTAAGGCGATTTGCCGGGCTGGCGCGCGGGGTTTCTTCCGCGCCGAAACGTTTTTTGGCGACTTCACCGGCCTTGCGTTTTGATTCCTCGTCGTGCTTGCGGCGCTCTTCTTCGTCGCGTTTTCGCGTTTCCGCGGCTTCCCGCTCGTCGCGGTCGACCGCCTCGCGACTTGCGCGGCGGCGTGCTTCTTCCTCGGCAATCTTGCGTTCTTCCGCCTCGCGGACACGCGAGTCGGCGAGCGCATGAGCCCGGGCAGTGCGTTCCTCTTCGGTCAGCGTGCGCAGTACGACGCCGGAAGGCTTCGGCTTTTCCGTCTGCGCCAGACCGGGGCCGGCAGCGGACGCCCCCCTTTTGCCGGTCGGCGCCTTCTTTGCTTCGACGGCAGGCGCGGTTTCTACTTTGGCTTCGCCCGGCCCTCCAACGACACGGCGTTTGACTTTTTCGACTACGACCTGCTTGCTGCGGCCATGGCTGAAGCTCTGGCGCACGACGCCGGTCTCGGTGCGTGGCTTGAGGGTCAGCGTCTTGCCAGAAACGCTGAGCTTCTTCTCGCCGGGGTTCTTGGTCTCGCTCATTCCGTACTGTGTCCTTATGCGCCGCCTGTTGGCGCATGCGCGCTAACTGCGTCTGGCGAAATCCCGGCCCGGAAATACCTCAAACGCGCGACGCGCGTAAGAAAAGTCTCGCTTCCGGGCCCGGCAAGCAGGGCTGCATGTACCACATTTGGTCGGCTCAATGCCAAATCCAATTGGGCGCCGTTAAATGCGTCGACCACCACGATTTCCGGCGATTTTTCGGTTGTCTGGCGGCGCCGGCCGGCATCCAGCTTGCGCTTGCCGTGGTCGCCTGCATCGTTGGCGTGAATTAACGCCAGGACTTCGTCCCGGCCCATCGCTGCCTCGACCCGGGTAAAGCCGCTGATCACGATGTCCGCCTTGCCGGCAATCGCCAGGGCGTCGAGGGCCGCGCGTTCGATCAATTGATCCGTTTGCTCGGCCAGATCCCAGGCAACCCGCAGGTCCCGTTTGAAACCGCGGGCAAAAACGTTGCGTTTGGTGGCGTCTTCGATCGCAGCGCGGGACGCCGTAATCCAAATGCCGCGCCCGGGCAGTTTGCGTTTGATGTCGGGCACAACCTCGCCCGCGGGACCGACCACGAAGCGGATCATCTCCTCCGTCGGTTTCAGTTCGCGGGTGAGCGCGCAGGTGCGTTCCGTCCCCGGGGCGACGCTCGTCGTCCCGCGGTCCAGTTCGTTGTTCTGCGCAACTGCCAGCATTGCCGCTACCGTTTTACCTTACGCTTGAGGCTGCGCCGCTTCCTCAGCCGCCGGCTCGGCCGCAGGCGGCGCAAGCTCGGCCTCGGTGACCCATCCGGCCTTTACGCGCGCCTGCATGATCATGGCCTCGGCGTCCTCGCGCGAAACATTGAAGCCTTCGAGGAAACCCGGCTCGTGCTTAGTCTCGCCGTCTTTGCGCTCGGTCCAGCCGACAAGATCGTCGGTAGCGCAGCCGGCGAGATCCTCGACGGTCTTCACGCCGTTCTCGCCGAGAGCGACCATCATCTTGGTGGAGATGCCAGGCACATCCTTCACGGCATCTTCTACGCCGAGCTCCTTGCGCTTGCTATCGAGCTCGGCATCCTGCGCCGCGATGTATTCCTGCGCACGCTCCTGAAGTTCGCGCGCGGTATCTTCATCGAAGCCCTCGATGGAAGCGATTTCCTTCTGATCGACCAGCGCCAGTTCCTCGATCGAACCGAAGCCTTCGGACGCCAGCAACTGTCCGACCACCTCGTCGAGATTGAGCGCCTCGACGAAAACCTTGGTGCGGTTCTCGAACTCGGCTTGGCGGCGTTCGGATTCTTCCTGTTCGGTCAGGATGTCGATGTCCCAGCCCGTGAGCTGGGAGGCAAGCCGCACGTTCTGGCCGCGCCGTCCGATGGCCAGCGATAGTTGCTGGTCCGGCACGACGACCTCGATGCGCTCTTTCTCTTCGTCGAGCACGACCTTCGCTACTTCCGCCGGAGCCAGGGCATTCACCACGAACGTGGCGATGTCGGGCGACCACGGAATGATGTCGATCTTCTCACCCTGCAATTCATTCACCACCGCCTGTACGCGCGAGCCGCGCATGCCGACGCAGGCACCGACCGGATCGACTGAGGAATCGCGCGAAATGACGGCGATTTTGGCGCGAGAGCCCGGATCGCGGGCGACCGCCTTGACCTCGACGATGCCGTCGTAGATTTCCGGAACTTCCTGGGCGAACAGCTTGGACGTGAATTGCGGATGCGTCCGTGAGAGGAAAATCTGCGGGCCGCGCGGTTCGCGCCGCACGTCGTAGATATAGGCGCGGATACGGTCGCCATTGCGGAAGACTTCGCGCGGCAGCAATTCGTCGCGGCGCACGATCGCCTCGCCGCGGCCGAGGTCGACCACGACGTTGCCGTATTCGACACGCTTGACGATGCCGTTGACGATGTCGCCGATGCGATCCTTGTACTCGGCATATTGCCGGTCGCGCTCGGCCTCGCGCACTTTCTGCACGATCACCTGTTTTGCAGACTGGGCGGCGATGCGTCCATATTCGAGCGGCGGCAGAGGATCGGCGATCGTGTCGCCGACTTGCGCGGCCGGATGGCGTTTGCGGGCCTCTTCCAGCGTAATCTGGTTTGACGGGTTCTCGACGCTTTCGACTACTAGCATGTGGCGGGTCAGGCGCAGATCGCCGGTCTTGGGCTCGATCTCCGCGTGCACGTCCGTTTCGGCGCCGTAGCGCGAACGCGCGGCCTTGGCGATGGCATCTTCCATCGCCGTAATGACGATGCCGCGGTCGATCGCCTTTTCACGCGCGACGGCATCCGCAATCTGCAATAGCTCGAGCCTGTTGGCGCTGACAGCCATAGCTCACTCTCCTCCTTTGGTGGCAGGCCTGTGCGGCCGATGCCGGGATTGTCTCTCTTCGCGTCTTGTTTCCTTTCGCGCCTCGCGCGCTTCGCGCTTGGCGGATTTCTCTCGGCGTAAGGCTTCGGCCACAAGTTCGTCAGTGAGCACCAGCTTGGCTTCACTCATCTCCTCGATCGGAATCAGAAGCTCGGCCTCATCGCCTTCGGCCGCGTCGTCCCGCCGAATGCGCACGCCTTCGCCCTCGGTTCCGGCAAGGACGCCGCGAAAACGCTTGCGGCCCTGGATCGGCATGGACGTCTCGATCTTCGCAACGTGGCCGGTGTAGCGCTCGAAATCGGATTTGCGCACCAGCGGCCGGTCGATTCCAGGCGAGGAAATCTCCAGCCGGTAAGCGCGCTCAATTGGATCGGCGACGTCGAGCACGGGCGAGAGCGCGCGCGACACGACCTCGCAGTCTTCGACGGTCATCGTGCCGTCCGGGCGCTCCGCCATGATCTGTACGGTGCAGTCTTCCGCGCTCGAAATCCGCACCCGCACGAGCCGATAACCCAGTTGCTCGATGACCGGCTCGACGGTCGTTGCGACACGCGCCGGCAGCCCCGGCTCGACGATCAGCCGTGGTTCGCTTGAAGCGGCGCCGTAAGCCGCATCGATCTGCAACGTGTCGCTCTCGGTCATTCGGTAACAAAAAAGAGCGGGCCCCGCGGGACCCACTCTCAAAACCCGTTCGGTTATGAGGGTGTCTTAAGTAACGCCAGAAATATAGCGATTTCACGAGCCCGTGCAAGGGCGGGACTTGCAATAACGACTAACGCTTCCTTCAGAATCTGCCCTTAAATTTGAGCAAAACGGGCGGTACCGGTCGGATTTTACCGCGTTTTACAGGTTTCGTATGAGTGTTCCCGCTTCGCTCCTTCCCGAGCTGGAAGACGTCGTCCAGCATGGCTCGGCGGAAAAGCGCGCGGAGACACTGCGCCGCATTACCACTTTGTTTCTCGACGGCGCTCCCAGCTTCCGCGCGGAACACATCGCACTGTTTGACGACGTTATCGGCTGCCTGATCGAAGAGATCGAAGCGAAGGCACTGGCCGAACTCGCGCGCCGCATCGCGCCGGTCGCCAACGCGCCGGCCGGAGTCGTCAGCACGCTGGCCAAGAACGATGACATCGCGGTCGCCGGGCCGGTTCTCAAGCAGGCGAGGCTTGCCGATCGCGACCTCATGTACATCGCCGAGAACAAGAGCCAGGCGCATCTACTGGCAATGTCGACGCGCCTCGGGATCAACGAGGCACTCGCCGACACTCTTGTCGAACGCGGTGATCGGGAGGTGGCCCGCTCGATCGCGAACAACCGGCACGCCCACTTGTCGGACAATGTATTCACGACGCTGGTAGAGCGCGCCGAACAGGATGGCGTGCTGGCGGAAAAGGTCGGCATGCGCACCGACATTCCACCGCGGCTGTTTCGCCAGCTTCTGATGCGCGCGAGCGAAGTCGTGCAAAAGCTGCTCGCAAAAGCCAAGCCCGAAACCCAGACCGAGATCCAGCGCGTTCTCGCGCAGGTCACCGACGAGGTCGCTGCGAAGGCCGCGCCGCGCAATTACGCGGCAGCGCTTGCCGCCGTGCGCCGTCTGCACAGCCAGCATAAGCTCGGTGAAACCGATATTGCGGATTTCGCTCGATCCGGAAAGTATGAGGAAACGATCGCCGCATTGGCGATCCTGTGCGCGGTCCCCGTCGAGGTTGTCGACAGGCTTATGAACGGCGAACGCTCCGATCCGGTTCTCATTCTTGCGCGCGCGAGTGGATTCGGCTGGCAAACTGTGAAGGCGATCCTCAACGGCCGCCCCGGCGCGAAGCCGTCGCCGCATGGTCTCGATGTCGCGCGCGAGAATTTCGAACGGCTGACCGTGATCACCGCGCAACGCGTGGTCCGCTTCTGGCAGGTCTGGCAAGGCACCGGCGACTAGCTACATTCGACGGAAAATAAAGTACGCCGGCCGGCGTCCTTCGCGTTCGGCCTTGGCCTCGTAACGCGTGCCGCCAAAGCCCCGCCAGGGCCGCCGCCAGTCGTCGGCGCATTCGGCGGTCCACACAAAATCTGCTGATCGAAAAACGCGCGCGAGCGCGTAAGCGGCATAGTCGGCGATATCCGTTGCAAACCGCAGCTCGCCGCCCTTTTTCAGGATGCGGGCCAGCCGCCGCAGGTTGTCATCCTGGATAAAGCGCCGTTTCCAGTGTCGTCGCTTCGGCCACGGATCGGGATAAAGCAGGTCGATCTGCGATAGCGATGCATCGGGTAGCCAGTCCAGCAGTTCGCTAGCGTCGCCAAAATATAGGCGGATATTCGTCAGGTTGCGTTCGTCGATTGCAACGAGCGCTTTGGCCACCGCATTAACGAAAGCATCGGTGCCGATGAAACCCGTGCGCGGATCAGCTTGCGCCTGCGCGATCAGATGCTCGGCGCCGCCGAAGCCGATCTCGAGCCGCAATATATCGACAGGTGCGGCAAACAGCGTGCGCAGGTCGGCGGGAGCGGGCTTCGTGAGGTCGAGCGCGAGCCGTGGCAGGAGCGTCTCGAACAGGGCCGCCTGACGCGGCTTGAGCGACTGCCCCTTGCGGCGCCCGAAGAAGGCACGTTTCGTTCCTTCTTTGTCGTTACCCGGCCGATGCAAGCCGCCGCGATCCGGTGATCCCGATTCATTTGGCACTGCTTGACGTCCCCAAAGCGGGATCGCCGGAACATCGGCGTCTTAAAACGCCGTTCTTCGGACAACCATGCCCGGCGAACCCAACTTAGTGCTTCGTTGCCGCTGACGGAATGGGGCGTCGAATTTCGCCAGCCGCCGTTACTTCACTGCGCTTCTGATCGCGGATGCGAGGTCAGTCTTTTCCCAGGAGAAGCTGCCATCTTTCTCGGGCGCGCGGCCAAAATGACCGTAGGCTGCGGTGCGCTTGTAGATCGGCCGGTTGAGCTTAAGCGTGCGGCGGATGTTGGTCGGGGTGAGGCGGAACAGCTCGGGCAGGATCATCTCGAGCTCCTTCTCTTCCACTTTACCGGTGCCGTGCGTGTCGACCAACAGCGACATCGGATCGGCAACGCCGATCGCATAGGCGACCTGTATGGTGCAGCGTTCGGCGACGCCGGCAGCGACCACGTTCTTGGCCAGATAGCGCGCAGCGTATGCGGCCGAGCGATCGACTTTCGTGGGGTCCTTGCCAGAGAACGCTCCGCCGCCATGCGGCGCGTAACCGCCGTAGGTGTCGACGATGATCTTGCGCCCGGTCAGACCGCAATCGCCGTCTGGTCCGCCGATCACGAAATTGCCGGTCGGATTGACGAGGAAGTCCGAAGGTCTCTCCGGCATCCAGCCTTTCGGCAGCGCGGATTCTACGGCGTCGCTGATCATCTCCTTGACGAGCCCTGGCGTGTATTTCTTGCCATTGCGGCTTTGCGCATTGTGCTGCGTGGAGACAACGACTTTCGTGCAACCGACCGGCTTGCCGTTGACGTAGCGGATCGTGACCTGGCTCTTGGAGTCTGGTTGCAGATCGTACAACTGGCCCGAGCGGCGTTTCTCCGAAAGGACTTTCAGGATCTTGTGCGCGAAGTAGATCGGCGCCGGCATGAACGAATTCTTTTCGTACACTTCGCTCTCGGTGCAGGCGAAGCCGAACATCATGCCCTGGTCGCCTGCGCCTTCTTCTTCGCCGCCTTTTTTCTTCTTGGCATTCACGCCCATCGCGATGTCGGGCGACTGACCGTGCAGCAACACTTCGACGTCCGCGCCGTAATAGGAGAATCCGTCCTGGTCGTAGCCGATATCCCTGACGACATCGCGCGCGATCTTCGTGATCAGCTCGCGGTCGACCACAGCTTTGTCGCCGTGCTTGCGGAAGAGCGGCGGCTGGCCGCGGCCTTCGCCGGCGATGACGATCTTGTTTGTCGTGGCGAGCGTTTCGCAGCCGAGCCGCGTGTTGACGAGACTGTCATCGGCGATGCCGAGCTTGATGTCATTTTCTAGAAAGGCATCGAGCACCGCATCGGAAATCTGGTCGCAAACTTTGTCTGGATGCCCTTCCGAGACCGACTCGCTGGTGAACAGAAAATTGGTGTGAGCCACCGCTGCAACTCCTCGCGTGGCGCGCCTGTACGCAGCGCCGTGATGTATCCGGATGGTTTCTTGCAGCGACGGAGAAGGAGGTCAAGATGCGGGCAACAGTGGGCAGAGGCCTCGGAATCGATGGGATTTGACCCCCGGAATCAATCGATGCCCGCGATCTGTTCGACCAGATCGACGATGCGACGTCGCAGCTTGCTGCTTTTGATGCGCATAAACGCCTTGGTGAGCGAAAGACCATCCGCCGTGGCCAGAAAGTCCGCGACATAGGCCGGCGAGGGGGCTTCGCTCATGCCGCCACCATGACCGGGCGAGTGTGGCGCACCTTCAAAGAAAAACGAAACCTGCACTTGCAGAATCTGGGCGATCTGTTGCAGCCGGCTGGCGCCGATACGGTTGGTTCCCTTCTCGTATTTCTGAACCTGCTGGAATGTAAGGCCGAGGGCATCGCCGAGCTTTTCCTGGCTCATGCCCAGCATCATCCGACGCATGCGCACGCGTGAACCGACGTGCTTGTCAATCGGATTGGGTGCCTTCTTGGCCATAGATTTCTCCTGCCCCTAATTTTACGCGTAGTTGTCACAAGTGAACGCGCGAAGGCAATGTGCGAATTCCCTGTAATCGGGAAATTGAGTGTAAATAAGCCGTCGATTTTCGCAGTTTTCTCATGATGGCAATTCGAAAAGACACCTAGATTGATGCGCGCGCAGGTTGATTGGCGCGCATAGCAACCTTCATAATGTACTGTTTGACTACGCAATCTATGCGCGAAGTCGGCGTCGGCCCACGATCGCGAAGCTGCCTACGAGCACGAGAACCAAGAAATAATTGCCGTAGCTTGAATTGACGGTGGGTTCGATGGCAGCGGGGAGACGGGAGTCGAGCACGCCCTCGACGCCGAGCGGCAGCGTGCCGACCAGCCGGCCAACCGGGTCAATAACGGCTGATATTCCCGTATTTGCCGCGCGGACCAGCGGCAGACCTTCAGCGATGGCGAGAATACGCGCTTGCTGGAAATGTTGGAAGGGACCGGAACTGATGCCGAACCAGCCATCATTCGTTACGTTGACGAGCCAGCCCGGTCGCTCGCCGCGCGGCACCGCCGCACCAGAGAAAATCGCTTCGTAGCAGATCAGCGGCAGCATTTTTGGCCCAGCGCCGACGTCCATCGCCCGCCGCCGATCGCCGGAGAGAAATCCGCCGACGACCTTGGTGAGCTGCATCAGGCCGATTCCCTCAAGCAGACGCTGGAAAGGCAGGTACTCGCCGAAGGGCACCAGATGCACTTTGTCATAAATGCCCCGGATCGAGCCGTCGGCATCGATCACATAGATCGAATTGTAGGCTTGCGGACTGCGCGCGGTCGCGTCGTCCGGCGCACGCACGGCGCCGGTGATCAGCTTGGTCGACGGCTTCAGCAAGGCTGCGATCTGCGCCAACGCGTCGGGTTCGCGCGTGAGAAAGAACGGAAAGGCGGCCTCCGGCCATATCAGATGCGTGAAGTCGCGCGCGCCATTCGATTGCGGACCGGTTGCGCGGTCGGAGAGCCGCAAATAGCGGTCCATCACCTGTGCTTTGGCGGAATAGTTGAATTTGTCGTCCTGCGGCAGGTTGGGTTGCATGATGCGCAGCCTCACGCTGTTCACGAACTCGGTCGGGTGCGACCAGAGTCTTGTCGTGCCGTAACCGACAAACGCCATCAAGATCACTACGCCGATGAGCAATGGTCGGTAGGGATGACGTGTGTCGATCTTGTCATCGGCGAGCACCGCAGGGGTCGCGCAAATGGTTAGGCAAAGGAATGTCAGCGTCCAGATTCCAACCAGTGAAACGCTCTGCGCGAGAACAAGCGGCTCGGTGAGCGCGTAACCGAACGTGTTCCAGGGAAATCCGCTGAGCAGGTGGCCACGCAACCACTCAGCCGTGGTCATCGCGGCCGCAAGAGCCAACAGACGTTCCGGTCCGCGCAACCAGATCAGGCGAGCAACAGCAAGGCCGAGCGCCGTATAGAGCGCGAGGTAGGCTGGAAGGCCCGTGACCGCGACCGGCAAAAGCCAGCCAAAAGTTTTTACGTCGACCAGGAAGGCGTAGCCGATCCAGTAGAGGCCGGCGAGAAAATACCCAAAGCCAAAGCACCAACCGGCGAGCGCGGCGTTCAACGGGCCGCTGAGGCGCCCGGCCGCCGACCCATCGACAAGCCAGACCAGTATCGGAAACGTAAGGAACAGGACCGGCCACGCATTGATAGGCGCGATCGCAAGCGCCGACGCGGCGCCGGCAACGAATGCAATTATCGCACGTCGCAAGCCGGCGGCGAGCATCACGGTGTGGGCGAGGCGGGTAATCGTCACGATCGCGGCGCACCTGCTGCGGAACTCGTATCCTTCGACGTGGGCGCGTCGTCGGTGACTGGAATGGATGACGGACTTGACGCGGCG